>NZ_JAFBEH010000008.1 GCF_016908645.1 Streptococcus loxodontisalivarius | reverse complement strand
TGCTTAATTATTTAGTCAACCCACTACAGTTGACAAAGAGCCGATTCTCTCTCGTACTTAATTATTAGTCAACCCACTACAGTTGACAAAGAGCCAATAATTCAACCACACCGAATGAAATCAATTTATCAAAGAGATAAATAACAACGGTGAAGAAGAAGGTGTATTCTAAAACTGATAGATAATCTTTCCAGCGTTGGGCACGACTTGGCCAAGTCGTATCCTTCAACACCTTAAAAACTCCTGGAATAAATTTCACAATCGTTTCCTCTCTTAGCGTGTTTCTTTGTGTAGGGTGTATTTTTTACAATGTTTACAAAACTTATTAACTTCTAGACGTGTTGGTTTTGGATTGCTACTAACTCCGATTGAGTAGTTGCGGCTTCCACATTCTGCACACGCTAGACTTGCTTTTTTCTGTGCCATAGATGCCTCCGTAACCTTTATTTTAACATGCTTGATAGATTTTGGCAAGTTAGTTAATCTGGCTACTGAACCAATTTGACACGTTATTCCAGGCATCCTTGACAGCATTTCCAGCATCATTTAGAGCCTGTCCGATAGAATCGCCTGCGCTTTGAGCAGAATCTTGGATATTAGACCAGACGTCTGATGATGAGCTATCAGAAGTTTCAGATTGGCTGCTACCCGTATTATAAGTGAGGGCTATGCCATTTTGGCTATAAGCATTCTCCACTGTGAAGCTAGTGCCTGCTGTGTATGGCAAGACTGCGCTAGCTACATCGCTAAAGAGGGTTGAAGCTGTACCTGAGCTGGCATCTGTCAGGTAGTGATTTTCATCTGTCGAATCATAACCCAACCACTGACTGATAACCACATCTGGAGTGTAACCGATAACCCATTGGTCACTAGTCAAGTCAGCATTAAAGCTGGTTTCCACTGTACCAGTCTTACCTGCGAGCGTATAGCCGTAGGCATTGGCATTGATGGCAGAACCATTTGAGAAGGTACCTAGCATCATGCTGGTCATCTTGTTGGCAGCAGATTCACTCATGACACGTGTTTCTGACTGCTTAAATTCAGCAACTGTTTCACCACTAGCTGTCTCAATCTTAGTGATCAAGTGGGCTGTCGGCATAACACCACCATTGGCAAAGGTTGCATAGGCCTGTGCCATTTCAAGCGGATTGGTTGTCACGCTACCACCGAGGGCAACACCCAATTCCTTATTAGCCTTATCCATATTAAGACCGAATTTTTCACCGTAGGTGAAGGCCTTGTTCACACCCATTTCATTGAGCAGGTAAACAGCTGGGATATTATAAGAATTTGCTAGGGCCTGATACATGGGAACAGATTCTGACTCGATACCAGCATAGTTGGTCGGTGCATAGCCATCATAGTCTTGAACCGTATTTGGTAGCTCAGTATTGATAGCATAGCCTGAAACAATAGCTGGTGTGTAGACAACTAGAGGCTTGATGGTTGAACCTGGGCTTCTAGCAGCCTGAGTGGCATAGTTGTAGCTTCTAAAGGTTGCGCTGGTCGAACCGACACGCCCAACCAAGCCCCAGACGGCTCCAGTTTTGGGATCCATGGCTACGCTGGCAGCTTGAGCTGACTCACCATCATAATCCGATGTTGGGAAGTAGGCACCATTATCAAAGAGGCTCTGCATATTGCTTTGGAAATTTTGATCCAACTCAGTGTAAATCTTATAACCGTTGTTGACAATGTCATCCTCTGAAATACCATAGGTCTGCTCCGCTTCTTGAATGACAGCGTCAAAGTAAGATGCGTACTGGTAATCATCACTGGTACCAGTATAGGCATCGTTAAGGCGACTGGACATATCCACTTCTGAAGCTGATTTTGCCTCATTTTCTGAAATCTTACCTGCGTCAACCATGGCCTGAAGAACGGTATTGCGACGGTTCGTAGCGTTTTCAACCGAATAAATCGGATTATAAATCTCTGGTCCTTTAAGCATACCAGCTAGAGTGGCTGCCTCATCCAAGGTCAATTCAGCTGCGCTGACACCAAAGTATTTCTTACTAGCGTCTTCGATACCCCAGACAGAATTTCCAAAGTAGGCATTATTGAGATACATAGTCAGGATGTCATCCTTACTGTATTTCTTGGTCAATTCAAGCGCCAAGAAGAACTCTTTTGCCTTACGAGTGATGGTCTGTTCCTGAGTCAGATAGGCATTTTTAGCCAACTGCTGAGTGATGGTTGACCCTCCTCCGAAACGACCCATGGTAAAGGTAGCCAGTAGGAAACGAGACAGGTTAATCCCGTTATTCTCATAGAAGGTCCTATCTTCTGTTGCAACAACAGCATTTTTCATATTATCGCTGATGGCATCCAGCTCCACATAGGTCCCTTTCTGTCCAGAAAGACTACCGACTTGTTGCTGATCCTTATCATAGATAATGGTCGTCGCCTTAAGAGCGTCTTGAAGGTCGGAGACATTGGTTGACTTGGCAACATAGAAAAGGTAAGAACCGATGGCTAGGACACCGACTCCCATCAGGAGAAGCAAAATTTTTCCCACATGGTAGCGACGCCAGAAGCGACGAATCCATGATTTTTTAGAAGGGACAAGCTTGCGCATCCAGACCAATTGAGGGAATTTGGCAAAGAACTTATCTGACCAAGTTTCCTTGACCTTGCTGCGCTGGTATTGACTGCTAGGACGCTCCTCCTTGGAAGCTGATTCTTGAAGCTCATCAGTTTTTGGCTGATCAACCTCTTCTAGCCCTTCTTTCTTTTTCTGTTTTTCTTTTGAAGACAGTTTCTGGGAGAGTTTTTGTTTCCAAGCTCCTGTCTGTTCTTTTAATTTTTCAATCCATTTCATAAGGGTATTATATCAATAAAGTCTTAAAATCCAGAAGAAAAACATCTTTTGGGGAATTTGCCTCCATTTTGCCACACTTTTTGTTACAATATGCCTATGCAATTTACCATTACCATTCCCCCAAAAATGGCCAACACGACGGTCAAAGATCTACTAGAAGAGCACTGGCTGGTGCCTCGAAAAATTCGTCATTTCTTACGCACCAAGAAACACCTTCTGGTCAATGGACAAGCAATCAATTGGCAGAGCCCTGTCAAGGCAGGTGATGTCATTTCACTGACATTTGATCAGGAAGATTATCCACAAAAGACGATTCCTTTTGGAAAAGCGGAGCTGGTTGACTGTCTTTATCAAGATGAGCACCTAATCATCGTTAACAAGCCAGAAGGTATGAAAACGCACGGCAATGCTCCCCAAGAAATCGCCCTCCTCAACCACGTCTCAGCCTTTGTCGGACAGACCTGCTATGTGGTCCACAGACTGGATATGGAGACTAGCGGAGCTGTTATTTTCGCTAAGAATCCTTTTGTGCTGCCTATCCTCAATCGTCTGCTGGAAGATAAACTGATTCAGCGCAGCTATTGGGCTCTGGCTGAAGGGCTCATGACTAGCAAGCAAGTCACCTACCGTGATAAGATTGGGCGAGACCGCCATGACCGTCGTAAACGTCTGGTTGACAGCAAAAACGGTCAGACTGCAACTACCATCGTGACCAAACTCAAAGAATACCCAAGCGCCAGTCTGGTCAAATGTCAGCTCAAGACAGGACGAACCCACCAAATCCGCGTCCACCTCAGCCACCATGGGCATGCCATCATCGGCGACCCTCTTTACAGCAGGAAAGCTGCGCCTAGACTCATGCTCCATGCCTACCAACTCAGCTTGACACATCCCTTTACACTAGAGTCAATCACTGTCAAGGCAGCGTCAAGTAGCTTTGAGAAGGTCTTGAAGAGTTATGAATAGCAAAAGAACCCCAACAAAATTGTTTGGGGTTCTCAGAATGTAGACAAACCTAACTTTCAACGGAATTGGATACAAAAGCTCTGCTTGTTTAAAATAGATGACCGATTTTTGCGAGCGGGAGTGCTAAGACAGTCTGGGAGACTGTCTTAGGCATTTACCAGATACTTCCGCCGTGATGAAAGTGTAAGAAATGCCTTTATAAAATCATTTCTTACACTCGGAATATTTGAGAGTGAAACAGTCCAGTGGACTGTTTCAGGTCTGAGCTTTGAAACTGGAAAGCTAAGAGTCTCAAATGGAATTCCACTGATACCTGAAATCATCCACTGGATAATTTCACCTGACGTCCGACATCACTTAAGGAAAGTATCGAAAAAAGACTTTGTCTTCAACCAGAGAACCAATTAAAGTTGATTATAGTAAGCCTGAACGAGCTCAACAAAATCCTCAGCATCATAGCTTGTTCCAAAATATCTTTGAGCGGCTTCTGTCCAGTAATCGGTCGGATCGACATGGTCAGTTCCACCCAGATAGTTGCTAACCATCTCATGTGTCCAAACGGTACCTGTACCGTCTTCCTGACCAAGTGTCACAGGAAGATTATACTTTTTCAACATATAGGCGGTGTAGTAGGCGGCATTGGCTAACTGTTCGGCAAAACCGCTGGCGCTATTTTCATGTGTCATTTCAAACTGGATATAGTAGGGATTCGCCTTGCTACCGGCTCCCTGAGCTTCATAATCCTCATCAGCGATACGCAAGATTGTATCACTATCAATAAAGGCATGCACAAAGACACCATCCGTATCATAGTGTTTGACCATATAGTTGACTTCACTGTCAATGGTCGAATTATCCGTCCCAGTATCATGGATAATGACTCCGATAGGATTGCCATCATCAGTCTTATAGGCAGACTGTTCAAAGCTATCCTCCAGCTCATCTGTTATCTCTGTTACAGGATAATCAAGATTATCAGCAATATAGGCATTGATGGTATTTTCCTGCTCTAGAGAAAGCTGCGCAGCGTCAATATAATAGGTCTGTCCATCCATGTCAAAGGCTGCCAAGGTCGTCTCTTCTCCCTTCAGGCTAGCCCCATAGTAATAGGCACTTATCTCAATCTCTGTATTTTGAGATAAGCTGATGCTAGAACCATCACTGGTATAAGCAAGAGCACTGCTTTCTGAAACTAGGGCAGTCTCTGAAACGGTGTAGACCTCTTCACTTGATAGGGCAATTGTTCCTGTTCTTCCCCAGAAAAACCAGATTCCCACTCCAAAAATGACGATAAAACCAGTAATCATACTAACTAAAGCTTTAGTTGATAAATTTGAAAACCAATAATTTCTTTTTTTCCTTTGTCGTCTAGACATCTCAATATTCTCAGGCATAGGACCTATGATAACAAATAAAACTTAAAAAACGATTAGCCATACACTCTAAATCAAAATCTCTCGCAGTCAAAACTGTGAGAGATTCTTTTTCTATTACCAGATAATGACACGATCTGCTTGGTCACGCCACATGCCGTCTCCCTCTTTGACATCAAATGTGTCATGGAAGTCATCGAAGTTGGCAACTTGAACATTGGTACGTAATTTACCTGGAGCGTGAACGTCGATTGAGACTAGCAGTTGAAGATACTCTTCACGCGCCTTCATACGCCAGATTGTCGCAAAGTTGACAAAGTATTCTTCTGCTGAGAAGTCTGCTTCTTTCTTAGCAGCTTCTAGCGCTGCGGCAAGACCGCCAAGGTCTGCCACATTTTCAGAAACGGTCAATTTACCGTTAACCTTAGCCCCTGCAAATTCAATACCGTCAAATTGTGCCACAACCTTATCTGTACGCTCTTGGAAAGCAGCATAGTCTTCTTCTGTCCACCAGTTGTTGAGGCTACCATTTTCATCAAAGGATGCTCCGTTAGTGTCGAAGGCATGTGAAATCTCATGGGCAATAACTGCACCGATACCGCCGTAGTTGGCTGATGAGCTCTGCTCGATTGAGTAGAATGGCGCCTGCAAGATAGCAGCAGGGAAGACGATTTGGTTTTGTTGCGGATCATAGTAGGCATTGACCATGTGAGCTGGCATGTGCCATTCGCTACGGTCAACAGGCTGGTTCCACTTGCTCCATGAATGTGCGATAGAGATTTTCGCCAAGTTCTGAGCATTTTCCACCAAAGAAAGCGACTCATCGACAACCTTCTTAGCATAGGTCGCTGGCAATTTCTCAGGATAGCCGATGTGAGGTGTGATAACATTGAGCTTGGTGATCGCCTTGTCACGTGTCTCAGGCTTGAGCCAAGTGTTTTGTGACAAGCGGTCCTTGTAAACCTCAATCATAGTTGCCACCTTGCTCTCCACGTCCGCCTTAGCCTCTGGCGAGAATTTTTCACCCGCATACCAGAGACCCAAAGCCTGATTGAAAGGTCCTTGCGCCAAGTAGAAGGCTGCTTTTCTCTTATCTTGTGCCTGAGGGGTTCCTGACAAAGCTCTGCCATATGCTCCAGAAAGTACACGGATCTCATCAGTAAGATATGAGGTATAGCCAGTCGCTGCGCCTTTGACCAAGACAGCTTTCAAAAGCTCCCAGTTCTCTTCTGAATAATAGTCAGCCGCAAACTCTGTCCAAAAACGCTCCTCTGGAACGATAATCTTATCAGGCAATTGACCCAAAATCTCAGTGAAGAAATCGTCCAATGGCAACTCTGGAACCAATTTGGTAAAATCAGCCCAGTCATAAGGGTGATAGAGTTTAGCGTACTCTGATGACTCTTCGCTTGAGAGAACGTATTGAGCCAACTTAGCATCAAGAGCAATAATTTTGTCCAGCATATCCTTGATTTCCTCAGCTGTGAAATCAAACTTAGCTAGTAATTCTTCCTGACATTGACGCCAAGTAGCTAGCAATTCCTTACCTTTTTCATTTCCTTCTGCATAGTAGGTTGTATCAGGCAAGATTGTTCCTGGTGCTTCAGCCCAGAGAACATTGAGCTGGGCATTCATAAAGTCTGGTGAGACTCCAAAAGGCAGCAGATTAGGTTTCCCTGCCAATTCAAACTCAGCCAAGTGGCTAGTGAAATCCTTAAAGCTCTCGAGTGCCTGATACTCCGCAATCAAAGGCTTAACAGGCTCAACACCCAAAGCCTCACGAGTCTCAAAGTCAGAAACCAGCTTGTGGAATTTGACAAAGTTAGCCAAAATCTCATCTTGAGGAAGATTTTTTCCTTCCAACCAAGCATCCGTTGTTTCCAACATCAGCTCCTCAATCTCATCAGCCAAGTCAGAAAAACCACCTGTACGAGGCTTATCATCAGGAATGACCGCAGTCTTTTCCCACTCGCCATTGATGGCATCGAAAAAATCATCTTGTAAACGTACCATAAGTCACAACTCCGAGTTACCTTAGTAACTCAACCTTTCTGTTCTATATATTTCTATTGTAACACGCTTTCATAAATATTGTTGTTTCAAGACTATCTAGAATAGTCTTTACTAGCGAAAAAGAGAGCTCAAAATAGGATTTGAAACTCCCTTTGTTTTTATAGTGGATTGAGAAAGAGATAGGACTAGGCAAGGAGCGAAAGAATAGAACTGGTCTTCATCAAAGCGACTTAACGCCGTCCTAACCTTTATTCAATTCACTTCATTTCCCTAAAATAGCAATGGTCTGATAGCCTTCTAGGCGAATGCTTTCCTTGACCTCAGCTTTATCATAGTTGCTGATAAGCACCTGTCCTGCCTGATAGCTCTTTGGAAGGTCAAGCGTGATTGGCTCAGCGTAAAAATTATTCAGAACCAATAATTTATGTCCTTGCCATTCGCGTTCAAAAGCGTAGACCTGCTTACTATCTGTAAAGGCTGCCTTATAACTTCCTTCTGAGATGATGTCTTCTTCCTTGCGCAGGCGAATCAGCTCCTTATAGAAGTTAAAGATAGGACCATCTTTTTCACTGGCAACATTGATATCAGCGTAGCTTTTTCCCACCTGCAACCAAGGCTGACCAGTGGTAAAACCTGCATTTGGGCTAGCGTCCCACTGCATAGGTGTGCGGGCATTGTCACGGGATTTTTTCTTGATAATGGCTAGCGCTTCCTGCTCAGTCTTACCATCTGCAGTCATGATGTCAAAGGCATTGAGGCTTTCGACATCCACATAGTCGCTGAGGCTATCAAAATCAGGATCCAGCATACCGATTTCTTCCCCCTGGTAAATGTAAGGAGTTCCACGAGATAGATGAATAGCTGCCGCTAGCATGGTAGCACCCTCATTGCGGAAATTCTTAACATCAACAAAACGACTTAGGGCACGCGGTTGGTCATGGCAGGTCCAAAAGAGGGCATTCCAGCCGCCACCTTGATCCATACCCTCACCCCAAGTGTGGAAGAGGCTGCGCAATTCTTCAAAATCAAAGGCCTTCTGTGTCCATTTTTGCCCATCTTGGTAGTCCACCTTGAGGTGGTGAAAATTGAAGGTCATGTCAAGCTCTTGACGGTCTGGATTGGTGTAGAGGATGCAATTATCAACAGTTGTGGCAGACATTTCTCCGACCGTCATCAAACTGTCATCCTGACCGAAGCTAGCTTCATTGAGCATGTGGAGGTAGTCATGGTTGATAGGTCTGTCAGTATAGGCTGGTTTCCCATCATTGATTGGGCAGTCTTCTAATACCTCATCTTTACCAATCAGATTGATAACATCAAAGCGGAAGCCCTTGACACCCTTATCACGCCAGAAGTTGACAACCTTGTAAAGCTCTTCACGGACATTGGGATTACGCCAGTCTAGGTCTGCCTGAGTAACATCAAAAAGATGGAGGTAGTATTTGCCAGTATCACCAAAAGGTGCCCAGGCATTGCCACCAAATTTAGATACCCAGTCAGTCGGCTGGTCTCTCAAGATAAAGAAATCCTGATAATATTTATCCCCTGCAAGAGCCTTTTGGAACCACTCATGCTCCGTCGAACAGTGATTGAGCACCATATCCAGCATAAAGCCGATACCTAGTTCCTCTCCTCGTGCAACCATTTCTTCAAAGTCTGCCATAGTCCCAAAATCTGGATTGATAGCTGTGTAGTCTGATACATCATAACCATTGTCTCTCTGAGGACTTGGGTAGAAAGGATTAAGCCAAATCAGGTCAATCCCAAGATCAGCTAGGTAGGGCAACTTCTCGATAATACCACGCAAGTCACCGACACCATTTCCAGTCGTATCTTTAAATGATTTTGGATAAAGTTGGTAGACAACCTTTTTCTTATCAATTGTCATTATGGTCTCCTTATAAAGTGAGAAAGGAACTGTACAGTTCCTCTCTTCTAGATTTTACTTGTAGATAGCAGAGCTTGGCCTGCTTTAACGTCCATTGGTAAGTTTTCTGGTATATCCAGTTGGAAATCGTTCTGGTTAGTCACGATAACTGGTGTTTCTGTTGGGAAACCTGCTGCCTTGATAGCCTCAATGTCAAAACTAATCAGTGACTGACCAACACGGACACGGTCACCTTGCTTGACATGTGCTGTAAAGTGCTGACCATCTAGGTTGACAGTATCCATACCGATATGCATCAGCATTTCAAGACCTTGGTCTGTTACCAGTCCAATAGCATGTTTGGTTGGGAAGAGAACTGAGACAACACCTTCTACTGGCGCCAGCAATTCTCCCTCGCTAGGATCGATAACCAAACCACTTCCCATCACACCTTGGGCAAAGACAGGGTCAACCGCTGTTGACAAGGCACGAGCTTGACCTGTCAAAGGACTTACAACCTCAACAATGGTTCCTTTTTCAACCTGCGCAGCTTCTTGCGCTTCAGCGATAGCCTCAACCTGAGGTGATTTAACAGTTTCATCCTCAGCCTTTGTAAAGAGACCCATCTTACGGAAAATCATGGTAAGGGCAAATGGTACCACGATAGCAACCAACATCAAGAGGGCAAAGATTCCCATGTATTTTGCTTGGATTGACAAGATACCTGGCAGTCCTCCGATACCGATAGCGTTAGCTGTGACATTGAAGGTCGTTGAAAGAAGCCCTGCAATTCCTGAACCAATCATACCCGCAACAAATGGGTAAACATACTTCACATTGACACCGAAGAGAGCTGGCTCAGTAACACCAAGATAGGCTGAAATAGCTGCTGGAAGGGCAATCTGTGCTTCACGTTCATCACGACGATTCATCCAGTAGTATGACAAAACAGCTGAGCCTTGAGCGATATTTGACAAGGCAATCATTGGCCAGAGGGCAGTACCACCTGCATCCGCAATCAACTGAGTATCAATGGCATTGGTCATGTGGTGAAGACCAGTGATAACCAGTGGCGCATAGAGGGCACCAAAGATGGCACCGAACAACCATTTGAATGAGCCAGTCAAACCAGCAAGAACGATTGTTGAAATCCATTGTCCGATTGTCCAACCAATTGGTCCCAAGACCGTGTGAGCCAAAATAAGAGCTGGAATCAATGACAAGAAGGGTACGAAAATCATTGAAACCACTTCTGGAATACGTTTACGCCAGAAGATCTCAAGATAAGAGAGGGCAAGTCCTGCTAGGAGGGCTGGAATAACCTGTGCCTGATAACCAATTTTTTGAATTTGGAAGTAACCAAAGTCCCAAACCCAATCTTTCATGATTTCCGCATGTGATGTACTGGCAACATTATAGGCGTTGAGCAATTGGTTTGGTGAAATCAAACAGATACCCAAAACGATACCCAAGATTTGGCTTGTCCCCATCTTACGAGAAACTGACCAAACAATCCCTACTGGAAGGTAGTGGAAGATTGCCTCACCCGGCAACCAGAGGAAGGAATTGACACCTGACCAGAATTGAGATACATCGACGATAGTATTGTAGACTGGCTGCCCTGAACTTGTGACCTGCTTAACGCCGTCAACTACTTTCTGTCCAAGCCATTCCATTTGAACACCTTCAAGGACATTTCTAAAGCCAAGAATCAAACCACCAACGATGATGGCTGGAATGATTGGTGTAAAGATTTCCGCCAACATGGTCATGACACGTTGGATTGGATTTTGATGGCTCTTTGCTGCTGATTTGGCAGCTTCTTTTGAAACGCCTTCAATTCCGGAAACAGCTGTAAAGTCATTATAAAAGACTGGTACGTCATTTCCGATGATAACTTGGAACTGACCTGCATTGGTAAAGGTCCCCTTAACAGATGGAATTGTCTCGATGCTCTTAACATCAGCCTTGGCTGGATCACCTAGAACAAAACGCATACGTGTTGCACAGTGGGTTACTGCTGACACATTTTCTTTGCCACCGATAGCCTCTAAGAGGGCCTTGGCATCATTTTCAAATTTCCCCATAATTTCTTCCTTTTTTCATTTGAAATACTTAACAAGATTATTGTAAGCGATAACAAACTTGTAGGCAAGTTGATTGGTAATTTTTAGGCAAAATGCGGAGCTTTTTCAAAATTTGTATGCTAAAATATAGACATATTTTAAACAAAGGATCCCAAATGAAAAAATACGAATCCATCTATCACCAGCTCAGCCAAGAAATCAAGAGTGGTATCTTTGAAGCTGGCAGCTACCTCCCCACTGAACTTGAACTAGTCAAGCGATTTCAGGTTAGCCGAGATACCATCCGTAAAGCCTTGGAACATCTGTCTCAAGACGGCTATATCAGTAAAAAGCAGGGCAGTGGCTCACTGGTGCTCAGCCAGGAGCAATTTCAATTTCCAGTATCGGACCTGACTTCCTATCAGGAACTGGTTGAGGCGCAGGGCATTCACTCTAAAACAACAGTTATCACAGTGGATAAGGTTATTATCGACCAAGAGCTGGCAAAATTAACTGGCTTTGCCCTCTACGATCGAGCTTGGCGCATCGTTCGCCAGCGTCTGGTTGACGATTTGGCCTCTGTGCTGGACATCGACTACCTCTTGATAGATTTGGTCCCAACTATGACTAGGGACATAGCAGAGCATTCCATCTATGCCTATTTGGAAAATGAACTACACCTACCAATCGCTAGCGCTCAGAAGGAAATTACTATCGACCAGACCAGCGAGACCGACCGATTGCTACTTGATTTGGGATCAGACCATCATGTCGTCCGAGTCCAATCCAAAGGCTTTTTAGCCAATCAAGTTCAATTCCAATTCACAGAAAGCAGACATAAGCTAGACAAATTTAAATTCATCGACTATGCTGTCCGCAAACACTGATTGTGACCGTTCTCTATCACGAACTCTAAAAACCAAAAACAGACTGGAAAAATCCAGTCTGTTCAGAATGTAGACAAACCTAACTTTCAAAGGAATTGGATACAAAAGCTCTGCTTGTTTAAAATAAATTTTCCGATTTCATGCGAGCGTTAGCGAGCACCCAAAAGATACTTCCGCCGTGATGAAAGTATAAGAAATGCTTTTATATAGGCATTTCTTATACTCGGAATGTTTGAGACATGAGGCTCAAACATTAGTCATGGAATTCCGAAGGAAGTCGCTGACGTCCGACATCACTTAAGGAAAGTATCGAAAAAAACTTTGTCTTCAACCAGAACAGACTGGAAAATCCAGTCTGTTTTTTAGTCTTCCATGAGAACATAACGTCTCTCACCAGTTGTACTGAGGTAAGATAGCCACTGCTTCTTACCTGATGTAACAATTTGATCGTAATTGATAGTCTGACCAGCGCTGTAAGTCGCTACTGTCTTAGCAGAGGTGTCTGGACTATTTTTGACATCTGCCGATGCCGTCAAGGTATAGGTTCCTGAGCTTTCTTTTACATTAGAATCGCTGCTTGATGACGAATCAGTCTCTCCTGAATCCGTCAGACTGGTAGCTGTTGACACCTTAAAATAAGGATCATCTTCTGTACTAATATTGCTAGCAATAACAATAGAATCCTGATCCTGTTTGCTATTATTAACCACATTGGCTACCCCAGCAGGATAAAACCAGATTCCTGCACCATCACGATAGGCATCCGATGCTCCAGAGCTATTGGTCAAAATAGCACGCGCATAGCCATCCTTATAAGCTACGCTACTAATCTTATTCTTAGCAGGACTGACCATGCCCTTGCTATCGAAAATAATGGTTAAGCCTGCACTATTCTCCCAAGTCCCCGTCAAGCTGGTATAATCACCATTTGAAATAGCAGTCGGATCCATCTTGAGATTGGTCAAATCAATTGAAGTGGATGAACTACTTGAACTGGTCTTATTGATAGGATTTTGATTAAGGCTAATTATCATGAGTAACCAGGGGAGAGCGAGTCCGATTGCTCCCAAGGCTAGTCCTGTCTTCTTATTCATACCTCTATTGTACTAAACTTTTGGATTGCATGCAAAGGCATACATTAAAAAATCACAATATTTATTACTCTTTCGTATCCAAAATAATGGTCACAGGACCGTCATTAACCAGACTGACCTGCATATCCGCCCCAAAGACGCCTGTCTTCACTGGCAAATGCTGCGCTAGCTTTTCATTAAAAGCATCGTAGAGTTTACTTGCCAAATCAGGCTTAGCCGCCTTGGTAAAGGCAGGGCGATTGCCCTTTTTAGTCTCCGCAAAGAGCGTAAACTGAGAAATAGACAGAATCTCTCCTTCTACGTCCAGAACTGACAAGTTCATCTTGCCAGCCTCATCAGAGAAAATACGCATATTGACCAGCTTTCTCACAGCATAGTCCAAATCTGCCTCAGTATCCTCAGGACCTACCCCAACCAAAAGCAAAAGCCCTCTTTCAACAGCTCCCTTGACCTGACCGTCAATCGATACCGAAGCTTCAGTCACACGTTGAATAATAAGTTTCATAACATGATACAAAGGGACGTTCCAGCTTGGCTGGTCTTTCCGTAGAAAAATAGGAAAGCTAACGAAGATGCTTTAGCATCTAGGAAGATTTATCTTTTTTCATAGGAAATTAGTCCCGTGTTCTAATTCCTTTCTATGATACAAAGGGACGGTTCGGTTTACCGAAAATTTTCGTATGAGTAAAACAGTTCAGTGAACTGTTTTAGATTTGAGCCTGGAAACTCAAGAGCGAAAATAGGAAACTGGCGATGTAGGCTTGCCTACAAGACAGTTTATCTTTTTCACTAGAAAATTAGTCCCGTGTTCTATTCCTTTCTATAACACAAAGCTCTGCCAGTTTAAAATCACAAAACAATCTTAAACCAGCGGAGCCTTTTATCTCAATAACATCTTATGTTTACCCATTCGTACGTTTAACGCTATAAACGTCTGGGATGATTTTAATCTTATCAACAAGGCTGGTCAATTCTGCCAAGTTTGGAATATTGAAGCTGACATGGATATTGGCAAACTTCATGTCCTTAGTTGGTTGAGCATTGACAGTCGAGATACTCTTGGTCGCATTGGATAGGATTTGAAGGACATCGTTGAGGAGACCTGAACGGTTAAGACCATAAATATCGATCTCAGCCAAGTATTCCTTGCTGGCGTTATCACTGTCCCACTCAACCTCAATCAGGCGTTGCTCATAGCCTTCCTGACTCTTGATATTGTGACAGTCGGCACGGTGAATGGCAACTCCACGACCTTTAGTGATATAACCCTCAATCTCATCACCTGGCACTGGATTACAGCACTTGGCGATACGCATGAGAAGACCTGATGCTCCTTGAATGATGACACCATTCTCACTCTTGACCTTGAGAACTTCCTTCTTCTCGGTCTTGATTTCGCCACCGTTAAGCAATTCGTCAGCCTCAGCCTTAGCCTTGGCACGCTCTTCCTCACGACGCTCTTTTTCAGTCAACTTATTAAAGACAGAAGCAGGGCTGATTTCCCCAAAACCGACCGCCGCATAGAGAGCTTCCTCACTGCGGACGCTAAGACGCGGTAAAATCTCTTCGATATGCTTTTTGTCCAGATATTTGTTGGCAACATAACCCTGCTCTTGGAAATAGCTGAGCAGCATATCACGTCCCTTGTTGACCGACATTTCCTTGTCTTGGTTCTTGAAGAACTGACGGATCTTGTTACGAGCCTTGGTTGTCTTAACAATCTTAATCCAGTCACGACTTGGACCGAAGGAATTACTGTTGGTCACAATCTCAACCACATCACCTGTCTTGAGTTTGGCAGTCAAAGGCACCATACGTCCGTTGACCTTGGCACCTGTCGCCTTCTCTCCGACCTGAGTATGGATAGCGTAGGCAAAATCGATAGGACCAGAATCTTTAGGCAATTCCTGCACAGCACCTGTCGGTGTAAAGACATAGATACGCTCTGAGAAGATATCTTCCTTGACCGAATCAACAAAGTTCATGGCATCGCCATCAGAAGCATCCTGCAATTCAACCAAATCCTTGATCCAGTTCATGCCGACAGCTTGTTCTTTGCTGTCAACCTTGGCAGTGATACCTTTCTTGTAAGCCCAGTGAGCTGCAACCCCGTACTCAGCCACTTGGTGCATTTCCTTGGTACGGATTTGAATCTCGATAGGACCCTTTGGACCGTAGACAGTGGTGTGGATAGACTGGTAGCCATTAGCCTTTGGATTGGCAATATAGTCTTTGAAACGACCAGGCATTGGACGCCAGAGCTCATGAATATAACCTAACATGGCATAGACATCACTATGCGTCTCCATGACACAGCGGATAGCAATCAAATCGAAAATCTGATCAAAGCGTTTCTTCTTATCACGCATTTTGCGATAGATAGAATAGATGTGCTTAGGACGACCATAAACATCCCCAAAGAGTCCCTGTTCCTGCGTTGTTGACTTGATTTTATCAACAATCTCATCCACCAAGGCCTCACGTTCACGGCGTTTTTCGGTCATCATGTGTGAAATCTTGTAAAACTCAACCTCATTGAGGTAGCGGAAGGACATGTCTTCCAATTCCCACTTGATGGTACTAATCCCCAAACGGTGAGCCAGTGGTGCGTAGATTTCCATGGTTTCACGTGAAATACGCTTCTGCTTATCAGGACGCAAGTGCTTAAGCGTACGCATGTTGTGAAGACGGTCAGCCAGCTTAACCAAGATAACACGGATGTCCTTAGACATGGCCATAAGCATCTTGCGGTGATTTTCAGCCAGCTGCTCTTCATGAGACTTGTACTCTACCTTACCGAGCTTGGTCACCCCATCGACAATATCACGAACATCCTTACCAAAGTCAAATTCGATATCATCCAGTGTAATATCGGTATCTTCAACCACATCGTGCAAAAAGCCACAGGCTACGGTACAAGCATCTAGATGCAGACCTGCTAGGATACCCGCTACTTGGATAGGGTGGATAATATAGGGTTCCCCTGATTTCCGAAATTGAAGGGAGTGAGCAGCCGTTGCGTATTCCAAAGCCTTTTGGACAAAGGCGACATCTGTCTGACTCATATACTGAGCCGTCAAGGCAACGACTTCTTCTCCTGTTAAATTGACCTCTTTTACCATACTTAGTCCTCTTTTTACTAGAAAATAATAATATTGTTACCTATTTTACCACTTTTTAATGCAAAAGGAAAAAAGACTTGGCTATAAAATCCACAGTCCTAAAAAGATAGACTCTTTTAAGAAAGGCTTGATTCTAAACCTCTACCAAATCGAACAATATATCCATTAAATTTTAAAAATATTCGCCTTTGAAACGCAATTCTTCTTTGAAAGCTTGATGAATAGGTTTTCATTTTATATAATAGCTAAGAAAAGAAATTAGAAAAAGGAAATGTTTATGGCAAAATCTTATATCCCCAAAAGTGCAGTCCTACTGTCTGCACTTGTTTTAGCAACTTCTAGTCAACTTGTAAAGGCTGACGAGGTTGAAACAACACGTCCCACTGACACAACTGAAGTTGTGACAAGTAGCGACACTAGTGCTACTGAAGCCAGTGCTAACAGCACCCTTACAGATAGCAGTCTTGATGCAAATGCAACGAGCTCTGCTCAGACTACTGCTGATGCTAGTGCAGAAACAAATATTAGCACAAGCCCAGTGGCTGACAGCTCTGCTATTGCTACAAGTACAGAAAATCTGGAAGAAAGCGGTCAAGTAGCTAGCCCAGTCACGGAAGCCACAACTGCAAGCAGCAACGACAGCACGACAAGTCAGGCAGTCGAAGGTGAGAGTGTCAATGTTCGCATCCTTTCTACAACGGACCTCCACACCAACCTTGTCAACTACGACTACTATCAAGACAAGGCATCTCAGTCTGTTGGTTTGGCAAAAACAGCTGTGCTGATTGAGGCGGCTAAGGCTGAAAATAGCAATGTTGTCCTTGTTGACAATGGGGATATTATCCAAGGCACACCACTTGGAACTTACGAAGCTATCATCGATCCCGTTCAAGCTGACGAAGAACACCCTATGTACCAAGCCTTGAATGCGCTAGGTTACGATGCTTCTACCCTTGGTAACCACGAATTTAACTACGGTTTGGATTTCCTCGGTCGTCTGATTGCCACAGCAAATCTTCCAATCGTCAATGCCAATGTCTTGGACGCAACGACTAAGGAACCTCTTTACAAGACTTACGAAATCATTACCAAAACCTTTACAGATACAGAAGGAAAACCTGTGACCCTCAAAATTGGTATCACAGGAATTGTGCCTCCTCAGATCTTGAGCTGGGATAAGGCAAATCTTGAAGGTAAGGTTATTGTTGAAGATTCTGTCCAAGCTATCACTAAGGTTGTTCCAGAAATGCGTCAAGCTGGCGCTGATATCGTCCTTGTCCTCTCTCACTCAGGTATCGGAGATGATCAATATGAAGTTGGCGAGGAAAATGAAGGCTACCAAATCGCTGGTATTGAAGGTGTTGATGCTGTTGTCACAGGTCACTCTCATGCAACCTTCCCATCAGGCGACGGGACAGGAAGTTACGAATCCCTTCCTGGTGTTGATGGCATCAACGGTAAAATCAACGGCACTCCAGTAACCATGGCAGGTAAATACGGTGACCACCTCGGTATTATCGACCTATCACTTACCTACACAGACGGTAAATGGCAGGTCACAGACAGCAAGGGACAAATCCGTAAAATCGATACCAAATCAGATGTTGCTGATAGCCGAGTAATTGAAATCGCACAAGAAGCACACAACGGTACTATTGCCTATGTCCGTCAAGAAGTCGGAACAACAACTGCTCCTATCAACAGCTACTTTGCTCTCGTTCAAGACGACCCTTCTATTCAAATCGTTAATAATGCCCAACTTTGGTATGCTAAGCAAGAACTAGCAGGAACTGAGTATGCTAACCTTCCGCTTCTTTCAGCAGCTGCGCCATTCAAGGCAGGAACTCGTAACGATGCGACAGCCTATACTGACATTCCAGCAGGGCCTATTGCCATCAAGAATGTAGCCGACCTCTATCTCTACGACAATGTCGCTGCTATCTTGAAAATCACTGGTGCCGACTTGAAAGAATGGTTGGAAATGTCAGCAGGACAATTTAACCAAGTGGATCCAACTAGCACAGAACCACAAAACCTCGTTAATACCGACTATCGTACCTACAACTTTGATGTGATTGACGGCGTGACTTACGAGTATGACATCACACAACCTAACAAGTATGACAAGGACGGTAAATTGGTCAATGCTGACGCTAGTCGTGTCCGTAACCTAAAATACCAAGGTCAGGATGTCACTGATGATCAGGAATTCATGGTTATCAGCAACAACTACCGTGCTAGCGGTAACTTCCCAGGTGTTAGAAATGCCAGCGTCAACTATCTCCTCAATCTTGAAAATCGCCAAGTTATTATCAACTATATCGTTGCAGAGAAGACAATCAATCCATCTGCGGATGCCAACTGGACTTTCACAGACAGCATCAAGGGGCTAGATCTTCGCTTCCTCACTGCTGACACTGCTCAAAGCCTTATCAGCAATATGGCAAATATTAACTACTTGGGAGCTTCTGACAGCGAAGGTTTTGGTGTCTTCCAATTTGTCTATGTTGAAAAAGCTAAAGACGACAGTCAAGACAGCACTGACACTAATGATCAGAACCAAAATCAAGATCCTACAAACAAGCAAAGCTTAAGCGAAGAAACTAAACAGGACATCTATCAGACAGTTGCTAAAGCCTATCAAGAAACACTAGCTCAAAAACAAACAGTAGCCAAATCTGCTAAGCAAACACCAACTGCTGAGCAGAATCAACTCCCTCAAACAGCTAGCCAAGAAGGTAATGCACTCAGTCTTTTGGGACTTAGCATCCTTGGACTCCTAGGATTTACAAGCATCAAAAAACGCAAACAGTGAACCATTAAGACTGAGTTAGTCTTAATGTAGACAAACCTTCAACAGAATTGGATACAAAAACTCTGCTTATTTAAAATTAATGACCGATTTATACGAGCGGAGTGCTAAAACAGTCTTCCAAACTGTTTTAGGTGGGGAATAGAGAAAGCATAGCTTTCATCAAGACTGTCTGGGAGGCTTTCTTAGGCATTTACTTGATACTTCCGCCGTGATGAAAGTGTGAGAAATGCTTTTAAATAGGCATTTCTCACACTCGGAATATTTGAGACTTTAGGCTCAAATATTAGTCATGGAATTCCGTAGGGATTCGCTGACGTCCGACATCACTTAAGGAAAGTATCGAAAAAAACTTTGTATTCAGCCAGAACTGAGTTAGTTAAGACTGACTCAGTTCTTTTTCTGCTCGTTGAAAAAGACACCCTCTCGTGCTAAAATAAAAACAAGAATTTCACAGAAAAGAGAAGCCTATGTCTCAACTAACCATCGTTTTTATCAGTCTCAGTGGCAATACGCTCAGCTTTGTCAAACGACTCTCTGACTACCTTGCCTTTCAAAATATCACAACTCGACAAATCAATATCAAAGAATTGGATCACCAAACCTTCCCTGTCGAAGAGCCTTTTGTCGCTATCTTGCCCACCTATCTTGAAGGGGGAAATGGTGTTGACACAGGAGATGTCGAGATTTTGACCAATCCTCTGGATGACTTTATCGCTAGTCATGACAACTACCGCAACTGCTTTGGTATCATCGGTTCAGGCAACCGCAACTTCAACAACCAGTATTGTCTGACTGCCAAACAATATAGTAAACGCTTTGGCTTCCCAATGCTGGGCGACTTCGAGTTGCGTGGCACCATCTCAGATATCGAACGCCTAGCTGCCATCATCTTAGAAGCGCAGGCAAATTTTTCAAAATAAGGAGACTTTATGAAAACAACCGTTGATTATATCACTAAACTGACCAATACCCCATCACCAACAGGCTTTACCCGCAAAATCATGGACTATGTTCAAGCTGAAATCCAATCTTTCGGCTATGATGTCACAAGAACCAACAAGGGTGGGCTTATGGTCTCTGTCAAAGGGAAAGATGACAGTAAACACCGTATCGTAACAGCCCATCTGGATACTCTTGGTGCCATGGTTCGTGCCATCAAACCTGACGGTCGTCTCAAACTCGCCTTGGTCGGTGGTTTTGTCTACAATGCCATCGAAGGGGAAAATTGTACCGTTCACGTGGCTAAAAACGGTAGAGAAATTTCAGGAACTATCCTTATCCACCAAACTTCTGTCCATGTCTATCGCGATGCTGGAACTGCTGAACGTACGCAGGACAATATGGAAATTCGTCTAGATGAAAAAGTAACCACTGCCGAAGAAACACGCGCTCTAGGCATCGAAGTCGGAGACTTCATCTCCTTTGACCCTCGTGTTGTAGTCACTGAGTCAGGCTTTATCAAATCTCGTCACCTTGATGACAAGGTCAGCGCAGCTATTCTCATCGAACTGCTTAAAACCTACAAAGAAGAAAATGTGCAGTTGCCACACACCACTCACTTCTACTTCTCAGCCTTTGAGGAGGTCGGTCACGGTGCCAATTCAAGCCTGCCAGCTCAAGCCGTTGAGTATCTGGCGGTTGACATGGGAGCCATGGGAGACGATCAGGCTACTGATGAGTACACCGTCTCAATCTGTGTCAAGGACGGCTCTGGTCCCTACCACTATGAGCTTCGCCAGCACATGGTTGCCCTTTGCCAAGCCAACGACATTCCTTATAAACTAGACATCTACCCTTACTACGGTAGCGATGCCTCTGCTGCCATGCGTGCAGGTGCCGAAGTCAAACACGCCCTACTCGGCGCTGGTATCGAATCTAGCCACTCTTACGAGCGCACACATACAGACTCCGTCCAAGCAACCGAACGCCTAGTTGACGCCTACCTCAAGAGCCCAGTTATTGATTAAGACAGAAAAAAGAAGTTAATCCTGCGATTAACTTCTTTTTTCTGTCTTAAGGATACGAACAGTCGTTCCTATATCAATCTGACTGTCTATCTTGATGTCTAAGGTCAGGCTATCCAGAATTTGTTTCGAGATATAGAGTCCTAGTCCTGTCGCCTTCTTATGCTCATGTCCGTTAAAGCCTGTGAAGCCTTCTTCAAACAAGCGAGGGAGGTCTTCTTCTAAGATACCAATTCCCTGATCTTGAAGGCTGATTTCCTGGTCTCTTATCTGAATATGGATCTGTCCACCTTTTTTGGAATACTTGATGGCATTATCTAGGATTTGTCCCAAGGCAAAGCTCAGCCATTTGCCATCAGTAACCAAGAGCCAGTCCCCATCTACTGTCACCGAGAGTTCCTTGGCTAAGCAAGATACGGCATTCTTTTTGACCAAGTCCAAAACGAGACGGCGCACCGAAACCTGCTCAAATCGAAAATCATCCTTGTGCTGATGAAACTTCAGGTAGGTCAGCAGAGTCTCAACATACTGCTGAAGATACGTGAGCTGTTGATCCACCTCAGACTGCTCTAAACGATTGGTTTGGCTCATCAGAGATAGAGCTGATAAGGGGACCTTCATCTGATGAGACCAGAGCTTAATCATGGCCTGGCTCTGTTCTAGTTGCGACTTGATTTGAGCATAATCTTCGTCGCTTAAGCGCTTCTGCTTCATCAAAAGCTCCCTATAAGCAAGGTCGCTTGGTCTTAGGTTGAAATCAAAGCTGTCGCTATCTCTCAAATCTCTCAGCGTCAGCATTTTCCGTGAAAACTGGTAGTATTGAAAGGCAGAAAACAAGCTAAAAAGGACCAAGTTGAAAACCAAGCTCATCCCAAAATAAGCCATGGGTAACTGGTAGAGGTAAAAGGTAGCGTAAAATAGGAAAAGTAAGACCATGTAGGTAATATACCAAGCCAGATACTCTTTAAAAAACTTCAAAATCATTGTAATAAATAGCCTACTCCTCTCACCGTATGGATATGATTAAAGCCAATTGATGTGACCTTCTTGCGCAATCTCGTCATATTAACACTGAGGGTATTTTGATCGATAAAATCCTCATGCTCCCACAGTTTTTTTAGGAGGGTTTCCTTAGGGACAACCTGACCTAGACTGGCAAATAAAATCGTTAGAATCTTATTCTCAGTCGGGGAGAGATTAACAGACTGGCCCTTTCCAGATAGGATCCCTTCATGATTGAGGCTGAATTCCTCCAGTTGATAAGTGTCTGTACTGAACTGTTGGACACGTCTTAGAAAGGCTGACAACTTGGCTTCCAAAACAGTTAGGGAAAAGGGCTTGGAAATAAAATCATCACCACCCATATTCAGAGCCATGACCATATCCATCTCATCATCACTCGATGAGATAAAGATAATGGGAACCGTCTGCGTTTTACGAATCTCTGTTGTCCAGTAAAAACCGTTAAAGTAGGGAAGTGTAATATCCATCAGGATAAGATCTGGTCTGACCTCATCAATCTCCTGCTTGATCGCTCGGAAATTCTGAACACGGTAAATCGTATAGGACTGAGACAAATGGTCAGTCAACAAGTCAAGAATAGTCTGATCATCTTCTACAATAAAAATTTTACTCACTGTCATGGTCCCCCTTTTTCTTTTATTCTAGCAAAAAAGCGACGAAAAATCGTCACTTCAGAATGTAGACAAACCTAATTTTCAACGGAATTGGCTACAAAAGCTCTGCTTGTTTAAAATAAATGACCTATTTCATGCGAGCGTGAGTGCTAAGACAGTCTGGGAGACTGTCTTAGGAATTTACCCGATACTTCCGCCGTGATGAAAGTGTAAGAAATGCCTATATAAAAGCATTTCTTACACTCGGAATATTTGAGACACTTGGCTCAAATATTAGTCATGGAATTCCCTGGTTTCCTGAAATCATCCACTGGATAATTTCACCTGACGTCCGACATCACTTAAGGAAAGTATCGAAAAAAGACTTTGTCTTCAACAAGAAACGACGAAAAATCGTCACTTTATTTATCTCTCGATGAGTTTATAGTAGGTTCTGCTTGTTGCCTTATAGATAACAAAGTAGAAGATCCCAATGACTACTACCGTAAGGCTGCTGACTAGATAGACCATACTATTATTCATGACACCAAAGGTAAGAAGCATCTGTTTGAGCATTGGTGTTGCGACAGCATAGTCCAAGCTAGCTAGTAACAAGGGCATAAAGAAGAGGAGGAACAGTTGAGAACTGATGGTCTTTTTCACCTGTGAACGACTCATCCCTACCTCTTGTAAAATACGGTAGGACTTCCTATCTTCGTGACCTTCGGCATATTGCTTGTAGTAGATAATCAAAGCAGCACCCAGCAAGAAACTAGTTCCCAGAAGAACACCTGTGAACAAGAAACCTCCAGAAAAACCATAGACACTATCCAGAAACTCCTGACGCGTTTCAACCGTTCCAATACTGTTACCTTGATTATCTGTTAGAATTCCTTGCTTAATAGACAGTTTTGAAAGCTCTGACTGACTAAGATCAACCTGAATCGTATAAGTTGTTGCCACGGTTGCTACCTTGTTCATATAAGCATCAAAGTTAGCTTTGATCTGATTTGCAACCTCTGCATTGGCAACAACAAGAAGAGAAGCATTATAGGTTGTCTGAAGTTCTGGAAAGATAGCTGTTTTCAGATTACTTACCTCAAAGGTCTGTCCAAAGAGAGTCAAACTGTTGAGCTTGCTCTCTCCCTTCAAACCATAAAAGAGGGCTTGATTATCTGTTAGCTCTGCTATTTGATTACCCAAACGACGGAAATCATCTTGAGTAATCAGGTAGGTAAATGTCAGATTACCATAACCTAGATTTTCAAAAGTCTGGGCATCTACTGTGACTGACCGAGTCTCCGCTTCAAGAGGCAAACTGATAAAGCTACTTGTATAGGTAACGGTGTCCTTATTGCCCACCTTATCTGTCAAGACCTGATCAAGCAAGTCCCCATGATCACCATAATCTGTAATACCGTCTAAGGTAATGGCTGTATTTTTGATAAAACGACTGCTAGCCAAGAACTGGCTATTGGTATAGAGGGCTACCGTCGTTCCTATGGTTACTAGAGACATGACTGCTAGTAACGTGATACTGGCTAGTCCAACGGCATTCTGCTTCATTCTAAAAAGCATCTGCGAGATTGGAATGAAATGCCTTGGATTATAGTAGTAAGCCTTATTGCGACGGCGCCATTTCAAATACCAGGCGATAAAACTGATGTAGAAGAGATAGGTCCCCACAATAACAAAGATAACTGCAAAGAAAAAGCGCATAATGACAAGAAGTGAGCTCAGTTTCGTTGACGTCAGAGCAATATAGTAGCCCACTCCCAGACTGGCAAGCCCCAGAAAGGCTAGGATAATATTTCCCCTTGGCTCACGCTCGCCCTCACTAGTCTTACGAAAGAGCTCCAGCGGACTGGTCTTAAGAATTCGTCGAAGTCCCACCAGCTCCAGCACTAGAAAAATACCTGTAAAAATCAGGATATTTAGGATAAATGGCAGAGCTGAGTAAGTCATAATCAACTGATCATAGTGAATCAAATTCACAAAAATCAAATAGAGAAAATTAGCAAAAACAGCGCTAAAAAGACTACCAAACACAAGCAAGAGTACATAGATAATCCCCAACTCTAAGCTGGCAATAAGACCAACTTGACGCTTGTTCATCCCCAAAACATTATAGAGTCCAAATTCGCGGCTCCTTTGCTTCATGAGAATATTGTAGCTATAAACCTCCATAATCAGAGAGAATAAACTTAGAACAACCACGCCAAGTCCTAAGATAATCCCTCCTGTTGACATACTCTTACCGATAGGACTAAATAAGATTAGAAGAGTTGAACAGCTGATTGAAAAGAGAATCAAGCTTGCCAACATAAAGGGCAGATAATGTTGTAGGGACTTGACCAAATTTGACTTAGCAAGTTTCACATAAAACATCCTAGTCACCTCCTAACAGGGCTGTCATCGTCAAGGAGATATCCTTGCTAAACTCTTGGTTGGTCTTATTGCCACGATAAATCTGGTGGAAAATTCGTCCATCTTTAATAAACAGAACACGTTTAGCATGACTAGCCGCATTGGCTGAGTGAGTTACCATGAGGATGGTCTGTCCTGCATCGTTTATGCTTTCAAAAAGACTAAGCAAGTCTTCCGAATTACGATAGTCCAGCGCAGCCGTTGGCTCATCTGCCAGAAGAAGTAAGGGATTGCTAATCAGGCTTCGAGCAATTGCCACGCGCTGCTTTTGACCACCAGACAGTTCAAAAGGACGTTTATTTAAGATTGCTTCAATACCTAGACTCGGTGCAAGCTGCTGCAAACGACTCTCCATCTCATGATGACTCTTACGAGCCAATACCAAGGGTAGAAAAATATTGTCACGAATAGATAGGGTATCTAAGAGATTGAAATCTTGAAAGACAAAACCAAGATTTTTTAAGCGAAAATCAGCCAGCTTACGCTCCTTGATGCCTGTGATATCTTTACCTGCCAACAAGACTGAGCCCTTGCTAGGCTTGTCCAGCGTAGCAATGATATTGAGCAGGGTCGTCTTACCAGAACCTGATTCACCCATGATCGCGATAAATTCACCATCTTGAACCTTGAAGTCCACATCCTGCAAAGCTCTGGTCTCCTCTTTTGAAAAACGCGTACGATAGACCTTTTCTAAATGATTGATTTCTAATAACATCTTTTTCCTCTTTTCTTTCTTCCTAGCACCCTAGGCCTTATCTTCTATAAGACGATGATAAGCGCCATTGATATCTACGGCAAATCCGCCATCTGCCGTCTGGTAAATATCTCCGTAAAACCAAGTTTCTCGCTCAGCAATATCCTTGCCACCCCAGTCAATCCGATTTAAGTCCTCATTGGTCAAGACCTTTCCTGTCTGACTGTCAAAGGTGCGACTTTCTGACAAGTTGCTAACATAGTCGGTCAGGCTTTCCTCACCTACTACTGTATCAGAAATTTGCCACTTTTTTTCATCAGAAACAAGAAAATGACAATCCTCATCTGAAATCTGAAAATGCTGATGAGACTTACCCTCAAGCAAGGTCTCAAGATCCAAAGGACTAGAGCTATCTTTCACTAGGCGATAGTAATCATCATCTATCCCAATAACAAGCCCTTCCTTACTAGCGTAGATTCCATTGATGGCAAGACTGGTCTCATCCTTGATCACCAACTTATAGACTGCTTTAACCGACTTCTCAAGCTCCGACTGGGAAACCTTCTGCTGATCTATCTGGTAGGTTTGCCCAGAAAAGGTCACCTCCTGATAGTCCTTTGAAAAAGTCACACCCGTTGACTGACAAGCTGTCAAAAGAAATAAAGCAGCTATCAACAAACTCACTTTCTTAATCATTGCCACTCTTCTTTCTAAAACAAGCCGCCAAAACCGATATGAAAACCAGACCAACAATCACCAAGCTATACCGCAACTTTCCCATACTCAACCTCACTTCCTAGCCTTGATTCTTTGGGACGTCCCACTTACTTTTGCTTATGGTTTTAGTTTACAGGAAAATAGCAGAGCTAACCTTACAGCTTAAAACAGTAATCTTACAAATTTGTAAGAAACATCAATCTGTAGACTGCTCCATTTGATATCGCTAGCAAAAAAGAGCCTGGAAACTTCTTCCAGACTCTCAAAATGTAGACAAACCTAGTTTACAACAAAATTTAAAATCAAAGCTTTGCTTACTTAAAATAAATGACCGATTTCATGCGAGCGTTAGCGAGCCCCAAAAGATACTTCCGCCGTGATAAAAGTGTAAGAAATGCCTTTATAAAAGCATTTCTTACACTCGGAATATTTGAGAGTGAGACAGTCCAGTGAACTGTCTCAGGTCTGAGCCTTAAAACTAGAAAGTGAAGAGGCTCAAATGGAATTCCACTGATTCCTGAAATCATCCACTGGATAATTTCACCTGACGTCCGAAATCACTTAAGGAAGTATCAAGAAAAAGACTTTGTCTTCAGAGCCTGGAAACTCCGTCTAGACTCTTAGTCAATTTCTATCTATAATTCCAATTCAATTTCCAAACCGAAGTGGTCACTGACAACTGGGCTGTTTTCGCCATCAAAGATAACCTTAGAAGACTTAAGAGTTATACCTTGGCTGACAAAGGCATGGTCAACCTTGAGCTGCTGGCTGTTGCCTTCCCAGCCATCGATATCAGCTGTAATAGTGAAATCCCCTGAAACTTCTGCCGCAATCTTATGACTGTCTGCCAGCTTGAGAGAACTTGCAAGAACAGCTTGATAACCTTCTTGGTCAGTTGGATTGTTGAAATCCCCCATCAAAACCAGAGGACAATCTTCCTCAGAAAGCGCAGCTTCGAGCTTTCGCCACTCTCCTTGGAAACCCTTATCCCACCAAGAGAGATGAAGGCTAGTGAAAGAAGCTCTGCTATTTCCCAAAACCGTCTCAACTGAAAGGAGACGACGTGTGTGGTAGTCTGTCTCATCATCCACATCGGAAACCAGAATGTCACGAGGGCTGATCTCAGTCAGGCTAAGCAGAGCAACGCCTTCGTGGTACTTGTCATAGCCGATATGATTGTAGGCCCAAGACCAGTGGTAGGTCAGACCCGCCTTGGCCAAGTCAGTTACCAGCTTGAGGGCAAAATTATCCTCATGAATAGGAGGATTGACAGCTAGCGCAACATAATTGAGAGGATTTGCCACCTCTTGGCTAGTCATCAGCTGGTTAATCTCTTGAAGGCAGATAATATCATAGGCTTCCTTTTTGAGTCTATCAAGAAGGGCAGCATACTTGTTCTCAAAATCCTCCTCCATCCAACTGTGTGTATTTAAACTAAGGCATTTTACCATGACTTTTCCTTTCTCAATAAGCAAAGAATTTGGAGCATAACCCCAAATTCTCAAAATATAGATAAACTTATTTTTTAAAATATTAGTAAAGCTCTGCTTACTTAAAATAGAATACCTATTTTTGCGAGCGATAGCGAGTACTCCAACAGTCTCAGAGAGGCTGTTGGAGTCTTACTAGATACTTCCGCTGTGATGAAAGGGTTAGAAATACTTTTATAGAAGTATTTCTAACCCTCGGAATATTTGAGACCTAAGACTCAAATATTAGTCATGGAATTCCACTGATTCCTGAAATCATCCACTGGATAATTTCACCTGACGTCCGACATCACTTAAGGAAAGTATCGAAAAATCTCTCTTTACTAAATCTCAATTTTAGCAACTGCTGTTTTAGCTGCGACTTGTCCTGTTTGTGTAAGGGTTACAGATTTGATTTCAGCTGTGTTTGTGAAGGCAACGATGATTGTTGTTTCACGGTCTGCTGATTTGATTGCTTCAAGATCTGCTACCAAGAGGAGGTCTCCTGCTGCGACACGGTCACCTTCAGCTACCTTAGCTGAGAATGGTGCACCGTTGAGGGCAACAGTATCAATACCAACGTGGACAAGAACTTCAAGACCATTGTCAGTCAAGATTCCTAGGGCATGTTTGGTTGGGAAGACGCTTGTAACCACACCGGCAACTGGAGAGTAGACACTGCCGTTTTCTGGTTCAACTGCGAAACCATCACCCATCATTTTTTGTGAGAAGACTGGATCGTGAACTTCAGTGATTGGAAGAACCACACCATCTGCAACTGAGACAGCTTCTTCTGTCAAACCTTGGAAGTTTTTCTCTTCAGCTTCTTGAGCTGTTTCTTCTGCTAGGCTTACTTTTGGAATAGCTACGCCAGAATCAAACAAGTCTTGAATATCTGACTTAAGGACGTCTGCTTTAGGACCGTAGATAGCTTGAACACCGTTCCCTTTAAGAACAAGTCCCATAGCACCGATTTTCTTCCAAGCATCTTCTGAAGCGACTTTATCGATATCTTTAACAGTGACACGAAGACGAGTCATACATGCGTCAACGTCTTCAACGTTAGCTTTACCACCAAGGGCGTTGATGATTTTAACAACTTGTGAGTTAGCATCTGCTGTTTCTGGATTTGCATCAAAAGCGTCAGCATTTTCATCAGCAGCCAAGTCATCGTAGTTACCGTTACGACCTGGAGTTGCATAGTTGAATTTCTTAATCATGAAGTTGGCGATGAAGTACATTACAGCACCTGAAACGATACATGCAATGATGAAGTTTACCAAGTCCATGAAGAGACCACCTTGGATAATCATTGGTGTACGAGTAAGGAGCTCGATATCACCGAATGAGTGAACACGAAGGTTGATAACATCTGCAAGACCAAATGTAATACCTTGAATAACTGCGTATACAACGTAAAGTGGCATTGCAACGAACATGAACATGTATTCGATTGGTTCAGTAACACCTGTCAATAGGGTTGCTGCAATTGTTGAGATGAACATTGCACTGTATTGTTTTTTCTTGTCGCTATCAACATTTTTGTACATAGCTAGCGCAAGACCAATAAGTGTACCTGATGAACCGATCATTTGACCAACTTTAAAGCGGGCTGGCGTTACAGTTTCAAGCAAGTTATTGTAAGCTGCTGTGTCACCGCTTTGTTTGAAATGAATCAAGTCTTGAATCCAAGCCAACCAGAGTGGGTCTTGTCCAAGAACTGTCTTACCAGCTTGAGCACCTGTCAAGATTTCGTAGGTACCGCCCAATTGAGTGTAGTTCATTGGGATTGTCAACATGTGGTGAAGACCGAATGGTAGAAGCAAACGTTCAAGTGTTCCGTAAAGGAATGGTGCAAAGAATGGTGCTGTGTCTTGTGATGAGGCAATCCACATACCAAAACCGTTGATAGCTGATTGGATAACTGGCCAAACAAGTGCCATAAGCAAACCAACGAGTGCTGAACGGTAGATAACAACGAAAGGTACGAAGCGTTTTCCGTTGAAGAATGAAAGCACATCCGGAAGTTTACGGAAGTTGTAGTATTTGTTGTAAGCTGTTGCCCCAACGAAACCTGAGATGATACCAACAAAGACACCCATGTTAAGTGCTGGTTGACCAAGCACATTGATGAAGTAGTCTGAGACAAGCATTGAACCACCAAAAATATTGTGGACTGTAGCGCTGTCGTCAGCGATCATATCAAGTGTCACACCGTAAACGTGACCTGTAATCAAGTTGATAAGGATGAAGGCGATACCGGCTGCAAATGCACCACCAGCACGCTCTTTAGCCCAGTTACCACCGATTGCCAATGCAAACAAGATATGAAGGTTATTGATAACACCCCAACCAATTTGCGCAATAACATTGGCAACTGTTGCCAACAAAGTGTTGTTCGGATCAATCAATGTCAATGAGTTACCGATACTTACCATAAGACCCGCTGCAGGCATAACAGCGATAACAACCATAAGACATTTACCGAATTTTTGCCAAAATTCAAAACCGAACTTTTCTTTCAGTTTATTCATGTTTCCCTCCTTCACAAACGACAATGCAAACGTTTGCGTAATTTGATAGTCTTATTATATCATGTTTTCAAATATTGTAAAGCGTTTTCTGAGTATAAAATAAAAAAAATTGAGTAATCATACAATTACTCAAACCTGGTTGAAGACAAAGTCTTTTTTCGATACTTTCCTTAAGTGATGTCGGACGTCAGGTGAAATTATCCAGTGGATGATTTCAGGAATTAGTGGAATTCCATTTGAGCCTCTTCGCTTTCTAGTTTTAAGGCTCAGACCTGAGACAGTCCACTGGACTGTCTCACTCTCAAATATTCTGAGTGTGAGAAATGCTTTTAAATAGGCATTTCTTACACTTTCATCACGGCGGAAGTATCAGGTAAATGCCTAAGACAGTCTACTAGACTGTCTTAGCACTCCCGCTCGCATAAATCGGAAAATTCATTTGAAGTAAGCAGAGCTTTGATTTTTAATTTTGTTGTAAACTAGGTCTGTCTACATACTGATTTGAGTAATCATACAATTACTCAAACCTAGAGGACTACAAATACGGTGTTGAGCCTCTTTCGATAATCTCATGGGGGAGAAAATAAGGTTTATCGAGCCCTTTAAGATTTCTCTCCAGTAGAAGGCTGGCTGCTTTTTCTCCTAATTGGAAAGGAAAAATTTCAACAGATGTTAGAGAAGGCTTTGCCAGCTCTGTCACCATGGTGTTATTGAAGCTGATCATGGCAAAGTCTGACGGCTTGTACTGCAACCATTCTAGAATGCGCTGCGTTCTCACCGCAATCACGTCATCGCAACAAATCATGGCTTCTATCTGGGGATTTTGCTGCAAAAAGCTCTGCAACTCTGCCATAGTCTTAGCCTCATCAACCCGCGATAACTGAAAGCTCAGTGCCTTGAGCCCTAAGGACTGCATACGGTCCAGATAGCCCTTGATCCGCTCCATCTCAACCATCTCATCCAGATCCGTGTAGAGGAAAAGGAGGTTTTGATAATGCCTGTCTAGCAGAAACTGAGTGACATCCTGACCAGCTTGGAAGTTGTCATTATCCACGAACATGGTCTCCTGATTGGCAGGTCCATAAGCCTGACCAACAACCACGCAGGGCACCTGCTCCTTTTGCACAAAGCTAAAGGCAGGATCATCCTTTTTAGAATAAAGAAAGATGAACTTTCTGATATTACCACTTCGAATCAAGGTTTGAATATTTTTAATTAGCTCCTCATCGCTACGCCCGCTAGCTAGACTGACCATGTAATCTTTCTCCGTGCAAACACTGGTAATCCCCTGAATAATCTGCATGAAGAAGGGGTTATTTCCTAGCGAATCCTGATTTTCACGAACAGGCAGGATAATTCCGATAGTATTCGACTCACGCTTGACCAAGTTCTGAGCTGAATAGTTGGGAGAGTAATCCAACTCTTCCATAGCCTTGCGCACCCGCTCCTTGGTCGCTTCGCTAATCATCTTATTATCATGCATGGCTCTAGAAGCCGTCGATGGCGATACTCCTGCTAACCTCGCAACATCTTTAATTGTTGGCATCAATGGCTCCTTTCATCTCTTTAGAATGTTTCTAGCATAGCATTTTTACAAAGTTTATTCAAGCGCTTTCATGAAAGTGGAATGAAAGATAACAGAAGCATCAACTTGCCCTCCCTTAATTAACAAGGACCAGCCTAGCAATATTTAGAGTCCAAACAGAGCTGTTTTTCTTGACCTTACGATTCTTTCTAAATCAACTAAAACAAAAAAGAGAGAATCAAATTGATTCTCTCCCTGGTTGAAGACAAAGTCTTTTTTCGATACTTTCCTTAAGTGATGTCGGACGTCAGCGACTTCCTGCGGAATTCCATGACTAATATTTGAGCCTAGAGTCTCAAATATTCCGAGTGTAAGAAATGCTTCTATATAGGCATTTCTTACACTTTCATCACGGCGGAAGTATCTTGAGGTGCTCGCTATCGCTCGCATGAAATAGGTTATTTATTTTAAATAAGCAGAGCTTTTGTATCCAATTCCGTTGAAAGTTGGGTTTGTCTACATTCTGAGAGAGAATCAAATTGATTCTCTCTCATTACAAGCTTATAGTTGCCCAAAGCTCTGTCTTGGATTTTCTAAAGAATGAATAGAGAAGACAGGACTACTGATCCAATTCTCACCTTCTGGCAATTGTGGGATCTGATAGATAGACCCTTTGCGGTTTTTTAGTGCCTTGTACGTAATTTGATCATAGATCGCTTGACTGCTAGTCTGTTGAGGTCGCTCTTGAGAAGGAATTGCCATTGCTGGGAAATTCTTTCCTTCTCTAAATGATACGCCTCTATCTTGCCATGCATTAACCTGACTAGCAGGAGTTCGTCTACCTTGACCTTGTCTACTTGCAGTAGGACGATAAAATGGTTGGTCTGCTGTTTCGGATGTTATTGCATTATCCGATGCTTGACTTTCACTCGTTGCAACTTCTGAAGTTACTGTGGTATCTGATGCAGCGGCTTCGCTTGTTGCGGTTTCTGAAGTGGCTGTCGTATCTGACGTTGTAGATTCACTTGTTGCTGCTTCTGAAGTGGCTGTGATATCTGACGTAGCGGCTTCGCTTGTTGCTGCTTCTGAAGTGACTGTCGTGTCTGATGCAGTTGTTTCACTTGTTGCTGCTTCTGAAGTTACTGTTGTATCTGACGTAGCGGCTTCGCTTGTTGCGGTTTCTGAGCCAGTCGGCATTCCTGAACCTGGGAAGTCTGGTGGCGTCATGCCTGCGAAATCTTCTGGGTTGAAATCAGAAGGCATTTCTCCTGATGGTGGGGTCATTCCTCCCATACCGCCAGGACCAAATGTAGTCTCTGAAGTCTCTTGAGTCGCGGTTGCTGTTGCGCTTGCACCACTAGAAACGGTAATGGTATAGCTTGTTCCTGATGTCAAAGCTTCTGTTGAAAAGACGACATTTCCAAAGCTTGCCGCTGCTGTTGTTGTCGCAATGACGTTGCCATCACTATCAGTGACTGTAATGGTATCTCCAGCAGAACCTGAGACATTGGCAATAATATAAGATTGACTAGAACCTGTTGAAAAGGCTTGTGCCATTCCTTGATTACCAATAGCCCAGACCGTTCCACCAGAAATAATACCTGTACCATCATAGTCGATAGCAGCATTATCAGCACCAGTTTGAGTTACATAGACCTCACCACCAGTAACGGTAACATTCCCATTGGCATCAAGACCGTCACCATCTGCTACCACGTAGACCGTTCCACCATTGATGACAATAGCAACTTCATTTTCAATGGTTTCAGAGCTATCAACCAACTCAGACAAGTCCGCATCATCCTTGGTTGTCCATTCAGTCGCATTGATACCATCGTCACCTGCATCGATAGTCACTGTACCATTATTGATCGTTACTAGACGAGCTTCGAATCCTTCGTCGCCTGATGTAACAGTCACCACAGAATCACCATCAATGGTCAAGGCATCGCTAACGGTAATCCCTTTATCCGATGATGTAACCGTCACGGTAGAATCCGTAATAGTCAAGTCTCCACCATTGACTGATGTTTCATCCTCAACCTGAATACCATCGTCACCTGCTGTAATCGAAAGGGTTGAATCTGTGATGGTCACTTGACTGACAGCATGGATACCATCTTTAGCTGTAGAAGTTAAAGAAAGATTAGCGCCATCCAAGGTCACACTATCCGCATCAATCGTATGATCTTCGCTAGATGTCAAGGATAGCTTGCTATTGTTCTTGCTAGAAATATAGAGGGCACCAGCCGTTTCAATCGTCGTCGCTGTTGATGAAATCGAACTATCTTCTGAAATTTGAATGTACAAATCAGTCAAGGCACTGATAGTTGTCGCATCCAAGGTAACTCCATTTAGCTCAATAGTGACCGCATCTGTCACATCATCAGCTACTGTAATAGTATAGCCTGAACCAGTTCCTGTTAATTGATAAGTTCCTGCTGCTGTGATGGTGATGGTTGTTCCAGAGATGGTCACACCATAATCACTACTTGTACTTGCTGTGCTATCTGAAAAAGTGATGACATTGTCAACTTCGCTAGAAGTATCTGAAGTATCCGAACTAGAATCAGTCGTCGTATCCTCTTCAGTTGTTACCGTAGTAGCAGTTTCGCTAGTCGTTGCTGCTGTTTCACTAGCTGTCTCTGAAGAAGTTGTTGAGTCAGTACTTGTCGTTTCCTCAGTCGTAGACTCACTTACTGCTTCTTCCGAAGAGGTTGTCTCTTCACTAGTTGCTTCTGAGGTTTGCGTCGTTGTTTGCTCAGAAGTGCTTGTTGTATCAGATGACTGGTCTGTCGTTGTCGAAGTTGTTTCAGTCGTTACAGTAGTTGCTTCATCGCTGGTCGTACTGTCACTTGAGGTATCACTACTTGTAGCGCTTGTATCTGATTGAGTTGTGCTGGTAATGACTGTTGTGTTGGTCGTTTCATCTGCAGATACCAACTGACCCATGCCCATACTTGCGCCGACAACCACAGTTAAACCGAGTGTGGCAACAGCTCCCTTAGCCCATTTGGCTGTTCTAATAGACCCATGGCCTCTTGTCTGACTATCTTTTTTAAATGCTAGTTGTCTCATATTTCTTTCGTTTACCTTTCATCATTTTCCCTTTTGGTACTATTAGTATGACAATCGGTCCTTAAAGAGACCCTAAATTTTTCTAAACTTTTTCTTAATCTAGCCCTAACCAAGAGACCATAAAAGAGGCGGGACTTCACTCCCAACCTCTCTTATTTCATCATTTCTGTCGCAAAGCTCACGGCACTCAAGGCATAGAGTGGAGCTGTTTCCGTACGCATGATACGTGGTCCCAAGCCCACTTTTATCGCTCCAGCCTCTTCGAAAGCTGCGATTTCTTTTGGAGAAACGCCCCCTTCTGGTCCGAAGATGAAGAGGAGCTTGTCTCCTGCTTTTACAGTCTGTAAGTTCTGGGCTAGCGCTGACAATTCACCCTCCTTGGCAGACTCTTCATAGGCGATAAAAATCTTATCGAAGCCGTTAAGCTCTGCTTGAAAGTCAGCCTTCTTCTCAAATAAACGAACCTGAGGAAGACGATTACGTTTGCTCTGCTCTGCTGCGCCCAGAGCAATTTTTGCCAGCTTGTCCTCTTTCTTGGCCAACTTTTTACCGTCCCATTTGACCACTGACCAGTCTGCTGGAAAGGCCCAAATAGCTGCAGCACCTAGCTCCGTCGCTTTCTGTGTCACCAAGTCCAGCTTATCACCCTTTGGAAAACCTGATGCGATGGTCACTTGGACTGGCATTTCAACATTGCTATCTAGCTCTTCTAGGACTTCAAACTGATGAACTGCGCTGTCCACTACCTTTGCCAGACGCTTGATGGCATCATCAAAGACCAAAACCACCTCGTCACCCTCGGTCAAACGCATGACGTTAAACATGTGCTTGATGGTGTCCTTGTCCTCAATAGTCACCTGCTGTTTCGCTTTGCCATTTACAAAATACTGTTGCATTAGCCGCCAATCACTCCTGAAATATCATCTGTCTTTTTGAACACACAAGCATTCCACTCACCTTGAACCATATGAGTCTCAAGGAAGAAACCAGCTTTTTCAGCACTTTCACGCACCATGTCCCATTTTTCAGAAATGATACCAGACATGATGAGATAACCCTCATCCTTGACCAAACGGTAGGCATCGTCTGTCAGATGAATCAAAATATCCGCCAAAATATTGGCAACAATGACATCCGCCTCTTGCTGGACACCTTTGAGCAGGTCACCAGCAGCCACATGAATATTGTCAGTACCAGGATTCATATCGATATTTTCCTGAGCCACGCGCACCGCAACATCATCCAAATCATAGGCATAGATGTCCTTGGCACCCAAAAGGGAGCTAGCGATAGATAAAACGCCAGAACCAGTCCCCACATCGATAACCGTCTCACCACCACGAAGCACCTGCTCCAAAGCGAAAAGACTCATCTTAGTCGTTGGGTGAGTCCCAGTCCCAAAAGCCATACCAGGATCTAGCTTGATGATTTTCTCACCAGCCTTAGCCTCGTAGTCCGTCCATGACGGCACGATGGTCAAATCATGGGTAATGCGAGCTGGCTCATAGTATTTCTTCCAGTTATCAGCCCAGTCCTCTTCGACCAATTCCTGACTGTCAAGGCTGACGCTACCAGTCGCAAGACCAAAGCCTTCAAAATCAGCCAAACGCTCTGCCAAATCAGCCTTAACCGCCTCAATATCAAGCGTATCAGGATAGTAGGCAGTAATAGCAATCATATCAGACTGCTCTACCTCAGGATAAAGCTCGCCGAAACGATCCTCCTGTCCAACATAGTCAGCCGAGTCGCTAATGGCAACCCCCTGACTACCTGTTTCAATCAATAAATTCGAGACAGCTTCCTCTGCCTCACGATTCACGTGAACCGTTAGTTCATTCCATGTGTTCATTTGAGTTCCTCTTTTCCATTGTTTGTTTTAACATCATTTCTTCATTTATTTTAACGACACATATAATTAGAATTAATAATGCTATTGAATAGTCCAAATTATACTGTTGCTCGGTTTTATATGCTGGTGAGCCATGCTGATACTTATTTCTTACTCCCAAACTATTGTCAAACTTACTGTTATTAACTAAATAATTCAAATAGTCTGACTCACTTCTTGAAAATAGGCTGCTCCCAAATTCTATCATCCCTTTGTCAGAGAGTTCATCCAACATTTTCCTTTCATCATCACTAGCATTAATATAACTAACATCGCTAAACCAATATAATTCTTTTAAAAGTTCAATTTCTTTATCATCAACAAAACTTAATTTGTCTTCATCATCGGATAGTATCCCATTATCTATTAAAAATTGAATATTAACCTGCTGATAATTTAAAAAGTCACCTTTTTTTACCATATGACTATTAATAAGTTCCACTAGAGTTTTACCATATCTATTTTTATCAATACAAATTAAATGGGATTGATCAGAAAATAGCATTTCTAGTATTTTTTGTATCTGCTGATTATCTGCCACATAGGCATATTTTTTAGAAATGAAGCTTGGCAAACTTTCAAAACTAGGAGTTACTTCCTGAAGGTTATATAACTCCTGATCAACCTCACTATTTTCAATGAGTAATTTATACTGTTTTCGAATTTTTTCCTCATTTTTAAAAATGGTACTAATTTTATTATCAATAGCATCATCTTCAGGCGAAAAAGTAAACGGTAGCCATTTTACCCCTAGCATTGATGAATAATCAGAGAAGTACCAATGAACTATCTTTTCGAGGCTAGAATTAAACTCTCTCAATAATCTTTGATATTCAATTATATGACAACTAACCTGTTGTTGCTTAATTTGAAAATATTGCGTAGAGTTATATGAATTTTTTGTAGAAACCCCTATACTACTAGAAATTACTAGCGTTTCCTTGTGTGGAAAGCTTGGTAGTAGTAGCATATTTTTCTCTGAAAAAATCAATCTATCTTTTGATAAATAAGTAAACAACTCCTCGGATTCTTGACAACTAGCTAACTTTATACGATCAATTAAAGATATCATGTATAACGTTAGCTGCTCATCAACTTGTTCACCGGCAGATCTCATAATATTATTTAGAATACTCTTATCTATCATCTCAGCCATCGTTAAAGATGATAAGCTCTTATACTCTAAACTTTTCTGCTTGTAATTTTCTTTATCAGTATATACTTCATATATAACATGGGGCCCAAAGTCTGATTTATCAAAATTTTCGTTAAAAGCATTGGAAATATTTTGTATTTCTAACTTCTGTTTATCTGTTATCGTAAAGTATCCTTTCCCTAAACCTCTTATTGGGCGTAGCAAAAGTCTTAAATAATTTAAATTTGATTCTCTATCATGTATATAGTCTTCTAACAGTAAGTTCCATTCATCTTTAGATATGTTATCAGGAATAAAATAATTTTCTGTATTCAAGTCAGTAAAATTACTTAACAAAATCTCTAAATGAATAGCTTTACATAAAAATGTCTCTTTTATAAAATTTGGATACCTTTTAAAGAAGTATTTGCCTTTTAACAGATATCTCAAAGATAAGCTACTTTGCCAGAATATTTCACCAAAGAGATCTTCTGGAATTTTGGAAGAATAATCGAACTTCGAAAAAATTTCAAAAAAATCGTCGCGGTACTCATATTCATCTTTTAATTGCAGCATATACTCTTGTATTAGCTCTGACGATGCTTTACCAAAAAAGTTTTTACAAATTTTCTTTAAATTTGGAATGGAAAATTTTATTTCATCAAGGTACTCCATTGTCCAGTTTACACTATAGCTTCCTGATTCAATAATCTTTATTGCATTCTCTAATTCAATAGCATCCGCAAAATCACCAAGTATCTCAGAGGGTTTCATATACAAAGAAAAAATCTCTTCCATTCTTGAAAAATAAAAAGAAATTGATAAATCACTTGCACTATAGAATTTCACTCTTTGTTTCATAATTTTCCTATCCAAATTATTCCATATAAACTTCTATATTATCCCTCACATCTCTTTTAAAATCGTCACCAATCTGTCAATAGCTTGATTTTCGATAAGATGATAGCTGTCTGATTCCAACAAAAAGTCACTGACAGTAGATTTGAAGGCATAGATTGGCTTTTGAGCTGCTAGGACCAAATCCAAAATTTCCTTGAACTTAGTGCCGTAATTGATATCAAGGTAGACGTCCACCTCTTTAATCAAATCCTCCAGCAGATAACCGATAACCTTGGGGTGAAGAAGGACATTTTCATACTGGTCCAGTCTCTTAAGATTTGGCCCCATATCCGTGAAGGCTGCGATATGAAAGATCACATCCTCTAACTGCTGAGCAAGGTACTCGATACCCTCCAATGATTCGGTATTGGTCACAATAAGCGCCTGCTTCTTTGGAATTTCTGCCATCTGAGACTGCACGCGCACGCCCCATTTGGCTAAAATCTGTGTCCAATCCATCAAGTGATATTGCCACCAAACCTCTCTCAAACGCCCAGAAGAATGGGTATTCCAGGGTTTGTCATCAGAGACATAGTGGAGAATCAAAGGGAGAGGATCCAAACGCAACTGGAAAATCTCTCTTTGACCATAATAAGCTGCGCCCCTATCATAACCAATCTGAAAATTATAGTCATGTGGCAACTCAAGGTAATTGTGTCCCAAAAGCATATTTAAAATACTCTGGTCACCCTCTGGCACCTCGGTATATTTCTGATTGGTCAGCTGAATCAACTGCTCAAAAATGCCCTCTGCCTTCCAGCGCTTGTTATTGATTAACATAACACCTGCATTGAAACCATGACCATAGCCAAAGGCTGCATGTGAAGCTGCTAGATAATAATCATTGATATCTTGATTAAAGAAGCCAGACAAGTCTCCCGTCACCAACAAATCACTATCTAAGTAGAGGACCTTATCCTCTGAAACATACTCAGGAATAAAGTAGCGAGCGAAGGTCATCTGATTGATATGATAGAGATTCTGATCTATGGTCCAGCTTTGATTAAATCGTCGGTCAAAAAGTTTAACATCCACCAAATCAGACCCTAGACTCCTTAAAAGTCTTCTGTGGTGGATAAACCACTCCTTGGGAATGTCTTGGTTAAAAATATAAATCCTGAGCTCTTTATTGTGGTAGCAGATTGACTTCAAGGTAGTCTCAATTGATCTGATGTACTTGTAATCACCTGCTAAAACAAGGGCCTTTTCTTTTGTCATAATGGTTGAAGTCCTCTGATATGATTCCAAACGACGCTCCACTTAGTTGTCTCTAGTCACACTGCCTCTCTCCATAGCAGGGCACCTAAAGTCGATACTCTCTAGTATCTCGGATAAGGATAAAAGTCTGTCTCTTTCAGTTCTGCTCTGCCATTTTCAAAAGCATCCGCATCCCAAGAAAGACCGAACTCTTCGATACTGTCATCTGAGAGGAAGTCCATGAGGTCGCTCAGCCCTTCTGTGGCAACCTCGTTGAGGGTCTGGGCAAAGTAAGCCAGAAACTCACGCGACAAACCCTTCTTAGGCTCGTAGGGGATGGTCACCAGATAGTCCTCGGCATCAAAGCGAGACTTGGCAGGGTTGTAGAAAAGCACATAATCCTCAAAGACGATGTCCTCGCTACTAGTCTCTCCCTGGTCGTCCACGGTCTCAATCGCAGAGCTATTTTGTGCCTCTAGGACAAAGGTCACCTCAAGAGCGTGGTTCTTCTTGTCCCAGTCCATCGCAAAGTCATAGTTCAAGTGCTTGTCTAGTTCTTCTTCCAGAACAGACAAAAATCCAAATTTAGCCATTTTAAATCCTTATTTTCTATTTAGTCTTTTTTATTATAGCATTTTTTAAACTCAGAATTTAATGATTACTTCCATAATACTGGGTTCAGAAATGTTTGGAAACGTTTTATTTTTTCTTTTTTAGCAACTTTAGTAAAATAGTTTTCGTATCCTTAGGGAGATGATTAGAAAAAGAGGAATAATAGTATGACAAATAAGCACAGACAAGCCCCATCCTATGCCAGACAAATACTTCTAACAAGTCTCATTATCGGAGCAGGCTTATCAGTCCTAACACCCAATATCAAGGCTGACGAGGAAACTACAGTTACTAGTGAAACTAGTATTACTATCAGTCAAGAAGCTAGCACTACCACTTCAACTCAAACGACTAGTCCAACCCTTGCTAGCTCAGAAGCCAATCCCACTACAGAAACTGAGACTAGCAATCAAGCTGTCATCAGTAATCCAGCTAGCAGCGAGACAAGTCCTAGTGTAGAAGCAAGAGAGGCTACAGATAGCTCTACAGAGCAGCAAACAACTGCTACCCTAACGGAGGATCAATCAAGTCAACAAGAGCTGATTACACTCGATGACTATAAGCAGGCTTCAGCTACACAGCTAGCTGAATGGGTGAGAGATAATCGTGTCAGTGGACAAGAGTTGATTGATTTTGCCCTACAAGCCATCCAAGAAACTAATCCTGATTTAAATGATGTTATTAGTCTTCGTGAAGAATTAGCCAGACAAGAAAGTGATGCTTTGGTCGACGAAGGACAACCTTTTTTCAAAGTTCCTATTCTCCTTAAAGGCCTAGGTCATACTATTTCAGGCAGCAGCAACACCAATGGGCTCGTCTTCTTAAAAGATCAAACCACTAAGGGCACAAGTGCTTACGTTAAGCAGCTGCAGAAAGCTGGTTTTATTGTCATTGGACAGACAGCTTTTCCAGAAATGGGGTGGATTAACGTTACCAATTCAGATCTCTACGGAGTCACTCATAACCCTTGGAATCTGGCTGCCAATCCTGGAGGTTCATCAGGAGGTTCTGCGGCAGCTGTTGCCAGTGGCCAAGTAGCTATCGCAAGCGCCTCAGATGGTGGAGGCTCAACTCGCATTCCTGCCTCATGGACTGGACTTGTCGGACTCCACCCAAGTCGTGGAATCCTAGAAGGTAATGCAGCCTCAAGCACCAGCAATGTCAGCAGCTTTGCCATTACTAAAAATATACAAGATACAAGTACTCTCTTTGAAACGCTACTTAAAGAGTCCTCAAAAGAACTGCAGACACAAGAGCTTTTAACAACAGATATTCCCATAGCCTACACCACTAAAACACCTGCTGGAACACCAATCAGTCCAGATGCTGTCAAGGCTGTCGAAGAAGCAGTTGCCTTTTTACAACAAGCTGGTTTTACGACTATTCAAGTTGACTACCCCATTGATGGGCAGGCTATGATGCAAGATTACTACACTATCATTGCTGCCAGTGCAACCAGTGTCAATCTGATGGCTCAACAAAAGTTGAAACACTCACTCACAAAAGATGATAGCGAACTTCTGACATGGGCTCTATATCAAACTGGTAAAACACTCAGCAAAGCAGATACACAAAGGGCTTGGGAGCATGTTGCTCAGTTAACCGAGCAGCTCAATCAATTTTACGAAACATATCCTATTTTTCTGACACCAACAACTGCCTATCCTGCTCCTAGCGCTGATTATAACCATATTCCAGAAAATCTAAAACCTCTTATGGAAGATATGAGTCAACTTACTAAGGAAGAAAGACTAGACCTCATTTACCAACAATGGTTGCCTGCTTGGACCCTGACACCTTTTACCCAGCTCGCAAACCTTACAGGAACACCTTCCTTAACGTTACCGACATACGTCACTGATGAGGGGCTTCCTCTAGGTATCTTGGTCAATAGCAAAGCCAACAACGATCGCCTTCTCCTACAACTCGGAAAAATCTTTGAAGAGGGAGGACTGTTTAAAACATACTATCAAGAAAAAGAGACTACCGAAACGGTAACTCTAACTTATCAGACCCAATATGTTGATAACAGTGATCTTCCACTAGGTCAAATCCATATTATCCCAGGACAAAATGGGCTAGAAGAAAAGACCTATAGAGTCTACTATCAAGCTGGCAAAGAATACAAGAGAGTTCTTCTTCGTTCTACTATTATCCTAGACACTATCAATCAAGTTATTGAAATCGGAAAACAAAATCAAGATATAGCGGAAGAACCAACCATTACAGTTAGCTATCAAGCTGAAAGTTTCTCCCATCATAATCAAGAAAAACTCCCTAATAACATCACTCTTTCAACTAGTCCATTAGGTACAAAAGTTAAACAAGATTCCTCTCAAACACAGGAAAGTAAGCTCCCTCAAACAGGAAGCACAGAAACATGGAACATCAGTCTTTTAGGATTTCTTAGCTTAACCCTAACTATACTTGGCTTCAAACAAGGTTCAAAAAATAATACGTTGCTTTAACCTACCCTCTTTATGTTACAATAGTCTCAATGATTAACCATTGAGACTATCTTTACATTGTGTTAAAAGAGTCAGCTAAGAAAAACTCTACATAAAAAATAGAAAGGATTTGAACACGGGACTAAGATCTAGAAGAAAAGATGAACTTCCTAGTGTCTGACGACACTTCGTCAGTTCCCTATTTCTTTACGAAAATTTTCGGTAAACCGAACCGTCCCTTTGTATCATGTTATGATTATCAGACCTATGCAGGACTGCGACCGTGAGGCAGTTCTGACCTTACAAAATACTGGCTGGACGGCTCTCACCTCGCCTGTCTATGACCGAAAGTGGACTGAGAAAGACTTGGAGAAGAATCTGGCAAATGGCATATCCTTCTTTGTCGCTGAGGTCGATGATAAAATCGCTGGCGTCTTGGACTTCGGTCCCTACTATCCCTTCCCAGCAGGCAAGCATGTTGCCACTTTTGGCATTCTCATCGCTGAAGCCTACCAAGGTCAGGGTCTGGGCAAGTCTCTCTTGAAAGCTCTGCTAACTGAGGCTAAGGCTCAAGGTTACACCAAGACTGCCATGCACGTCATGGGCAGCAACAGCACAGCCATTTCCCTCTATCAAAAGTACGGTTTCAAGGAGGAAGCTCGCTTGACCAAGGCCTTTCAGATTGACGGAAACTACGTCGACGGGCTCATTTTCGCCAAGGATTTGGAGGACGACTATGCCTGATAACCTAGCCTTACGCATGCGTCCTCGCAACATCTCTGAGATTATCGGTCAGAAGCACCTGGTCGGTGAGGGCAAGATTATTCGCCGCATGGTGGAAGCCAACATGTTGTCTTCCATGATTCTCTACGGTCCTCCCGGCATCGGGAAGACCTCAATCGCTAGCGCTATCGCAGGGGCAACCAAGTTTGCCTTTCGGACCTTCAACGCCACTGTTGATAGTAAAAAGCGCCTGCAGGAAATCGCCGAGGAAGCTAAATTTTCTGGTGGACTGGTTCTGTTATTGGATGAGATCCACCGCCTAGATAAGACCAAGCAGGATTTTCTCCTCCCTCTGCTGGAGAATGGCAATATTATTATGATTGGTGCCACCACTGAAAATCCCTTTTTCTCAGTCACACCAGCCATCCGCTCCCGAGTGCAGATTTTTGAGCTAGAGCCATTGTCCAATGATGACATCAAGGAAGCCATTGACCGAGCTCTCAATGATAAGGAAAGAGGTTTTTTCTTTGAAGTTCTCTTAGATGATGATGCTCGTGACTTTATTGCGACAGCTACTAATGGCGATCTGCGCTCTGCCTATAATTCATTAGATCTAGCTGTTATGTCCACTCCAGAAAATGAGCAAAGGCAGCGCCATATCACTCTGGATACTGTTGAAAACAGCTTACAGCGTAGCTATATTACCATGGATAAGGATGGCGACGGGCACTATGATGTCCTGTCGGCTCTCCAAAAGTCTATTCGTGGGTCTGATGTCAATGCTAGTCTTCACTACGCAGCAAGACTGGTGGAGGCGGGCGACCTGCCTAGTCTGGCCAGACGGCTGACGGTTATCGCCTATGAGGATATTGGGCTGGCTAATCCTGAGGCACAGATACATACGGTGACCGCTCTGGACGCTGCGCAGAAAATTGGTTTTCCTGAAGCTCGTATCCTGATTGCCAATGTGGTCATTGATTTGGCACTATCGCCTAAGTCAAACTCTGCCTATGTCGCTATGGATGCGGCTCTTGCAGACCTGAGAAAGTCTGGAAATCTGCCTATTCCAAGGCATTTGCGAGATGGGCACTACTCTGGTAGCAAGGAGCTGGGCAATGCTCAGGGCTACCTCTATCCACATGCCTATCCTGAAAAGTGGGTCAAGCAGCAATACCTTCCTGATAAGCTACTGGGTAAAAATTATTTCGATCCCAATGAAACTGGAAAATATGAGCGAGCACTAGCAGCCAACAAAGAGCGTATTGACAAGCTTTCTCAGTAACTCTTTAGAAAACGTTTGCACTTTTTTGAGATTTCCTCTTGAAATTATTTTGAAAAGTGGTATCATAAGTACATAGAAATCTTGCTGTGGTATACGAATTCACATCTAAGTGTTGACCGACTAATTTTTGTATTTTTCGGGAGACAAAGGTTCTCTGACAGTGTGCAAGCTGGCTCACCCAGAAGCGACTGAAGTTAGAGACGCGTCGCCCACCTGCTTTATACGTCGCGGGTTCAATACAAAACGTGAATTATCGGTACCAATACAGCTCTTTCTTATGCCTCCTTAGCTCAGTTGGTAGAGCAGTGGACTCTTAATCCATGGGTCACAGGTTCGAGCCCTGTAGGGGGTATGATAAGACAGAAAAAAGCCCAAATGGGCTTTTTTGCTTGGCTGAAAATATATTGCATTCTTTTAAGGATGTTTTAAGACGACAACTATATACTATACTCAATCCTAAATAAACTTTTCTTTTTCATAAATCTCCTAAGTAGGCTCTACTTCCTTGTTGAGCTTACTTTTTGTTTTCAGCAGGCATAACCTGTGAGAGACAGATTTTTAAATCCTTGATTTCCTTTAAGAATCATTTAAGCATGGCTTTATATACTATAACCATCCTAAAACTTTCACCGAACACATTCGGTATCCGCCACTGTAAATGGGCTAAAGCCCAAACAGTGGACGTATCTTTTTCATAAATCTCCTAAAAGAACGTTGAAAACTCATCGTTCTTTTATTTTATTTTGTCAAGGGTGACTTTCCCATTTCTGGGTCACCCCTTCAAAAGTCCACTGGACTTTTGAACTACCTAAAGGTATCCGTACCCGTAAATCTCCTAAACAAGCCCAACTTTCAAAGTTGGGTTTGTTTTTTTATAAATTCAATTCCGACTGCTGATAGAGGTCGCTAAGAATATCGATAAGGACTTTAATGCTAGGGGTGCGGTTGTCTTGATGGATCACCAGAACATAGTCAAATTCTTCTGGGCAGTCAAAGGGGATCCAAGCAAATTGTTCTGAGTGGTCATTAAGATATCCTGGTGACAGACAGATTGCCTTGCCACTAGCAACCTGAATAAGGGTAAAATCATGTGTTGGGCTGTTGTAGGTATGGATTGGTACGGTGTCTACTACTCTCTGCTGAACCTTACGCAGGGTAGGCGAAGATCCTCCATTGACCAAAAGAGTCCGCCCTGCCAAATCTTCCGTCCTAACCTTGTCCAGCTCTGCCAATTTATCCGACTGCTGACAAAGGAGATAGATGTGGCTGACAAAAAGCGGGTGAATGGCAACTCCAGTCAGCTTCTCCGCCTCATCACGTGGTAGCAAAATCATATCCAAATCCCTCTGCATAAAGGCAGAAATCGTATCGCTGACCGCCTGAATCTCTGGCACAATCTGCACCGTCGGCTGCTTCTCCTCAAACAAACGCATAGCCTCTGGCAGATAGTAGAGGGTCGAACGGGCAGGAAAGCCCAGCTTAATCGAACTCTGATAAGCCTCCCCCATATTCTGCGCCTGCTCGATGGCAAACTGAAGCTCTCTCGAAATCCTCTGCAGAGAGGTAACAAGCTCCTGACCTGCAGGTGTCATGCGGATACTCTTTCCGATACGGTCGAAAATAGCAAAGCCCACTTCCTCTTCAATCACCTTGATTTGGTAAGATAGAGATGGCTGAGAGATATAGAGATTTTCAGCTGCGCGACTCAAATTCAAAGTCTTAGCTGTCTCGATAAGATAGGTCATTTGTTTACTATTCATAGCGCCTCTTATATAGTGGACTGAGAAAGGAATTAGAACAAGCCCTAAAATTCAATCGTTTTTGGCGGGCTTTGTATCATTCAATAGGACTAGGCAAGGAGTTGCAGATAGAACTGACGTTCATCAAAGCGACTTAACGACGTCCTAACCTTTATTCAGTTCACTATAAAATTTTTAAATAAATAATAGAAAATAAGTATTGGATAATTTTATTATAGAGAATTATACTAGAGTCATCAAGTGAAAATGAACGAGGGAACAGCAACAAGCTGGAAGGTCCCTTTGTATCTTAATGAAAGGAAGGTCAGCTATGTCAGACCGCGAAATTCTCATTAATATCTACCGTGACATCAACCAAGCCATGGTAGACAGAGATACTGAAAAACTCCAAAAAATTCTCAAGGAAGACACGCTCTTGGTACACATGACTGGCTATCAGCAACCCGTTTCTGAATGGTTAGACCAAATCGACAGCCAAGAGATGAAATACTACTCTTGGAAAGAGGAGGCTATCAAAGATATCCAAATCAATGGTGACAAGGCAAGTCTGATTGGGCAAAGCCGTGTTAAAGCTCGCATTTGGGGAGCTGGTCCTTCTGTCTGGCCTCTTCAAATTCACATGTTCTTTCAAAAAATTGACGGCCGCTGGCAAGTTATCAAACAGGTCGCTAGCACTTATTAGAACAATTTTCGTTGGTACTCGCCTACTATAAACAAAGATTTACTGAGTAACAAGATTAAAAATCTCTATAATAAAACCATAAAAGTATAGAAGTACCAGCTGTGCTGTGGGACGACTGAAGTTCTAAAACAGTCTAGGATACTGTTTTAAGTGACCAAGTTGCTTTTCGCCGTAGTGAAAGTGCTAGAACTGAAAGCTTCTAGCACGAGGGGGTAGCGAGACCCAGGCTCGCTAAAAAGGAATGGAACGACAAAGTCGGTCGCTTCCGCCCCGCACTACTTAAGAAAAGCAATAAAGTAGAAAATCCAACAATGGAAGTGATTTTACTAAAAGAAAGGAAATCAAATGACAAAAGTAACCATTATCGGTGCGACAGGTTCTCTCGGTCGTGCCGCACAAAAAGCTCTCTTGGAACAGACAGATGCGGAGCTAGTTCTCTACGCTCGCTCTGCTGACCGTCTAGAAGATCAGGCTAGAACGACTCGCTTGGCAGCAGATGTCTCTGATACGGCTACTCTTGAAAATGCTGTCGCTGGGGCAGATTTGGTCTTTGTTGCCCTTTCTGGCAACCTTCCAAAACTCCTCAGCCAAGTCATGACAGCCATGGACAAGGTGGGCAGTAAGCGGATTGTCTTCATTTCATCATACGGTATCTATGGTGAACTTCCTGGACAAAATGGTCGTGTCGATCCTATTTTAAAACCCTACCGCAAGGCTGCTGACTTGTTAGAAGCCTCAGATTTGGATTATACGATATTACGACCAGGATGGTTTGATAATAATAGTGACCAGTCTTATCAACTCTTCCCCAAAGGGGAAATCATCACAGGGAACACCATTGCCCGCTCTGCCATTGCTTCGCTGGTAACAAAAATGGTCCAAAACCCAAGTCAATATCTCAAAGAAAATCTCGGAATTGTTAGAAACTAGGAGGAAAATCTCATGTCTAAAGATGTTTTATTAGTAACTGGTGCAGGTCAACTCTCACTCGCTATCGCTCGCCGTATTGGCTACGGTAAAAAGATTATTCTCGGCGACAAATCGCTTGAAAATGCTAAGAAAATCGGGCAAGTGCTACTTGAAGCTGGCTACGATGTCGAAACAGTTGAGATGGACCTTTCATCTCGTGAGTCAATCAAGGCTATGATTGCCCTTGGACAAACCTTTGGTCCTATCAAATATTTGGTCAATGGTGCCGGTGTCTCACCATCTCAAGCCTCTATCGAAACAGTTCTCAAGGTAGACTTGTACGGAACAGCTGTGCTTTTGGAAGAAGTTGGAAAAGTCATTGAAGCTGGTGGTGCTGGTGTCACCATCTCAAGCCAATCAGGCTTCCGTATGCCTGCCCTTACTGCTGAACAAGATGCTCAATTAGCAACAACAGCAACTGAAGACTTGCTTAGCCTCGACTTCCTTCAAACTGAACATATCACAGATAGCCTCCATGCCTACCAATTGGCAAAACGTGGCAATGAAAAACGTGTTATGGCTGAAGCTGTTAAATGGGGCAAACGAGGTGCCCGTATCAATGACATCGCACCTGGTATTATCGTGACACCGCTTGCCCTAGATGAATTCAACGGACCTCGTGGCGACTTCTACAAAAATATGTTTGCCAAATCACCAGCGGGTCGCCCAGGAACAGCTGACGAAGTCGCTGATGTCGCTGAGCTTATCATGAACGAACGTGCCCAATTCATCACAGGCTCAACCTTCCTTATCGACGGAGGAGCAACCGCAGCCTATTACTATGGAGACCAAGACTAAAATATTTTTTAACCGTTAAGAATGTTTTAAGACGACAGCTGTATACTATAGTTAATCCTAAATAAACTTTCACCGAACAAGTTCGGTATCCACCACTGTAAATGGGCTAAAGCCCAAACAGTGGACGTATCTTTTTCATAAATCTCCTGAAAGAGCGTTGAGAATTCAACGTTTTTTCATTTTATTTTGTCAAAGGGTGACTTTCCCATTTCTGGGTCACCCCTTCAAAAGTCCACTGGACTTTTGAACTCATAAATCTCCTGAAAGAACGTTGAGAATTCAGCGTTCTTTCTTTTTATTTTCCAAAAACAAAACCGTCTCTTCACTTTTGAAAAGACGGTTTGTTCTTATTTTTCGTTAGGTACGATAAGTAAAATTGAGGTGATTGATAGGGCACAGCAGATGAGGTTTGTGATCAAGCCTGAAAGTGCAGCTTGGTCATAATTGCCGCTAGCTGAGAAGGCTAGAAAGACTGTCAGTGAGATAGCTGTTCCTAGGGAATTTCCTAGAGAGCTAGCCATTTTATAAATACCTGATGCTGCTCCGACTTCTGCTTCATCAACGTGTGAAATGGCTGTATCTGTTGATGGCGTAGCATAGATTCCAAGTCCTGTTCCAAAGAGGGCATAACCGATAAAGACAACAACATAGTAGGCTGAGCCTTGAATGTTAACCAAGGTCATCAACAAGACACCGATAAAAGTGATGCATGGTCCCAAAAGCATTGGCTTACGGGCACCCCATTTTTTCAAGAGAACTTCACCGATACGAATGGTAATCAAAACGCAGGCAAGATAGCCCAGAGACAGAAGACCTGATGTTGATGCACTCAAACCACGTCCTTTTTGAAGGTAGGTATTGATGACAATAAGCGTACCTGCAACGGTATTGAGAAGGAAGTTTGACAGACTAGCTCCCAAGAAATACTTGTTGCTAAAGAGTTTAAAGTCGATAAACTTGATTGTCTTACTCTTCTCAACAAAGTAGAAGATTGCTAGTGAGATAGCAAAAATGGCTAGGTAAATCAGTGTCTTACTTGCAAAACCATTTTCCTTAACAGAGGTAATACCCAAGTTCAGCGCCAGCATTGACACAATGAAAATCACAAGCCCCAAGTAGTCGAAGCCCTTGACAGGGTTGTCAACCTTAGACTCAGGTGTTCCCCAAATCAAGGCAAAGCTGGTGACTGAAGCGATGATTGAGAAGATGAAGATATACTTCCAACCCAAGGCACCAGACACAGCACCGCCGAAGAAAGAAGCTAGACCTGTTCCACCCCAAGTCCCCATAGACCAGTAGCTGACAGCACGCTGACGATTTTCACCCTCATAGTAAGCCTTCACCAAAGCCAGGGTCGCAGGCATGATGCAGGCTGAGGCGAAACCTTGGAGGACACGCCCTGCGAGAAATAGCGGAGCGCTCGTCGCAAGGACCAAGCAAAGTGAACCCAGGATGTTAAGCCCAAGTCCAAAGAGTGAGAACTTGACACGACCAAAGCGGTCAGCAAAGCCACCCGCAACAACGATGAAAAGCCCTGCAATCAAAGATGTAATCGATACCCCAGTTGTGATAGTTGCATCTGCCAGTCCCAAAGACTGCTGCACAGCAGGTGAAATATTAAGCAATGACTGAGCAAAGAGCCAGAATGACAAAACAGCAAGAACCAAACCGACAAGCAGTTTGTTGGTTCCGACATAGTTTTCTTGTGACATGAAAAATCTTCTCCTATTTTCCTAGATATGAGTAAGCAGCGATAAGAGCTGCCTTGGTTCCTGTTTCCAAAGTTGGTTGAATAGCTGGCGCAAATTTGGGGCTGTGGTTAGGATAGACATCCTGACCTGCCACAAAGCCACCAAATCCCCAGTAGAGATAAGGAATATCAAAAGCCTGAGCGATGTATGAAAAGTCCTCTGAGGCTGTCATTGGGTCATAGGTGACCACATTTTCCTGACCGAGATAATCTTCAAAGGCTGACGCCACGCGCGCTCTAACCTGAGCGTCATTGGTCGTCAAGGGATAGTTATCAAAGACTGAAATCTCTGGCTCCTCCAGACAGCCCCCTGCCTGACATTCAGCTAGGACGATGCGTCGAATGGCTGCCAACAATTGCTCCTTGACCTCTTCATCATAGGCACGGATATTGAGCAAAAGGGTCGCCTTATCAGGGATAATATTTGCCTTGAGCCCTGCTTGAAATGACCCCACGGTAACGACTGCGAACTTGAAGGGATCTACTTCTCTAGCTACGATGCTCTGCAATTTGGAAACAATAGCAGAGCCAATAACGATGGGGTCAATACTGAGGTTAGGCATGGAACCATGAGCCCCCTGCCCCTTGACCACAACCTTGAGGGAAGCTGCGCTGGAAAGGAAAGGACCGACCTTACTGCCGACCTTGCCCGCCTCTGGCGTCGTCAGAACATGCTGAGCCAGCGCCACATCCGGCTTGGGAATGCGGTCAACCAAGCCGTCTGCAAGCATAGACTTGGCACCAGCCGCAATCTCCTCACCAGGCTGAAAGAGGGCAATGTAAGTCCCAGACCAAGAGTCCTTGTGTTGAGCCAGCGCCCATGCAGCACCCAGTCCAGCTGTGATATGAGTGTCATGACCGCAGGCATGCATAACTGGGACAGTCTGTCCGTCCTTGTCAGTCATTTCAACCTGTGAAGCGTAAGCCAGACCAGTCTCCTCTTTGACAGGCAGACCGTCGATATCTGCTCGAAAGAGCACCTTAGGTCCTGCTCCATTGACCAAGACACCAACAACACCGCCTCCGATGACCTGAGTATCGTAGCCATAGCTTGTTAAAGTCTCTTCAATAAACTTAACCGTCTCACTTTCCTGCATAGACAATTCAGGATGCGCATGAAGATGCTTATAAGTCTCCTCCTGCCAATCCTTAATCTCATCAAGAGATGCCAAGATTTTTTCTAGGGTCATGCTTTTACCTCCATCATAACCTACTATAACTCATTGTGATAGTATAACATGTTTTGACTCAAATCAAAACAATTTTAGAATATTTGGACACGATTTCAGGCTATTTCCGAATATTTATTCTCATTTCAAAACTTATTCAGTTCAAATAAGAAGTGCTATAATAGAAGACATAAAATAAGGATTGGAAAGACCTTACTAGCATCCTCTAGGTCCTCCATCCTTAAAAATCAAGATTATTTGGAGGTATTACCTTGCCAAAACTAAACTACCCTCCCCAACATAGCCGCCTAACTGCTATCCTCCTTGGGCTAATCGGCGGAGCTTTGGACGTCTTTTCTCACATGAGATTTGGTACTCTCGTTGCCACACAGACAGGAAATATTGTTCTCCTTATTTCTGATTTCAACAATCACGGCTTGGAAAGTAGTCTGCTCAAGTGTCTGTCCATCCTCTTCTTTTCCATAGGATTTTTGACAGGGGTCTTCGTTAAAGACAGGGCTAAAACAGCCTTCTGGAGAATTCACAACATCATTCCCTTACTCATCGTTAGTGGAATTCTGCCCTTTCTTCCTCATATCTCCTATCTTTGGGTCATGCTTCTCGCCTTTTCTACTGGGCTTCTCATGATAACCTTTACAGATAGTAAGATTGAGTCACATCCCTATACCATCTTGATGACTTCTGGCAATTACCGTAAGATGCTGGTCTCTTGGTATCGACTGATTGGTCGTCAAAAACAAGACCCTGCCATGAAACGCCAAGCCATCAATTACAGTATCACCGTAGTCAGCTTTATAACAGGCGCAATCATCTCTGCTAGCCTTATTCATCTAGTTTCTGACATGGCTATCTGGTTTGTCACCCTTTGCCTCATCCTAGTCATCTGGCATTACATCAATGTCACCATCCGCTACCACCTGCAAGAAAGTAATCTATAAGAAAAAGTCTTTTTCTTGATACTTCCTTAAGTGATTTCGGGCGTCAGCGACTTCCTACGGAATTCCATGACTAATGTTTGAGCCTCATGTCTCAAACATTCCGAGTATAAGAAATGCTTTTATATAGGCATTTCTTATACTTTCATCACGGCGGAAGTATCTTTTGAGTACTCGCTAACGCTCGCATGAAATCGGAAAATTTATTTTAAACAAGCAGAGCTTTTGTATCCAATTCCGTTGAAAGTTAGGTTTGTCTACATTCTAAAAAAGCGCCAAATGGCGCTTTTTTAGATTTTATTTGTAAAACGGAACTTGAACCAATCATGAATATTCTCTCGCCATTTCAGATAGGCGATAAAGAGGATATCTAGGAGGGAAATCACGATTCCCAGATAAAGTCCAGGTGTTGTGTAGTGCATCTTGATGGTATGCTCTCCAGATGTGATTGGGAAGGATAAGAGGCTACCCCAAGTTTTCTTGGTTTCTACCTTTTTGCCATCCACAGTCACAGTCCAGCCCTTGCTATAAGGAATTGTTGTCATCATGACATCACTGTCATCGGTAATATCAACGGTTCCATCAACACTTGTATTGGTCCAATTGGTTACCGTCATGCTTTGTTTTTCACGTTCTTTGACAACATCTCGAATAGCCTGACCATTGGCACGAACCAGTCCTGCTCCAGTCATATTGACGTCATCATCCGTATCAAAGCGGAATTCCAGCACGGTCTCCTGACCTTCCGTATTATTGGTCAACTGCCAGAGTTGTTTTTGAGAATAGCTCTGCTGATTATTGAGCCACTGATTATTCAGCAAAATAGAGACATGACCTCTTGTCTGCTTAAGCAGATAAGGTGTGAGGAAATAGTAAGTGTAGTTACTCTTAGGAACGACCTTGTAGCGGATAATGCCGAGCTGATTCTTATCAATACGCTTGTAAATCGTTTGTCCGTTAGCATCTGTTGTTTCAGTCATATTTTCAACCTCAACATCAGAGAAACTAAAGAGTTCAAAATAGTTCACATTTGTTCCAGCCATACTATTTAGGATGATATTCTGGTTAGATACAGGATTATTCTGTCCAAACTTTATACTCTGAGTCACCGAATTTGTCCCAAAAGCGATTGAGAAGACATTTGGATTTTCATAGACAACATAACGATCATCTTCATAGACTGTATTTGGATAATTGTCAGGAATATCGAGACGGCTAGTCATGCGTGAGAAGTACATCTTATCAGGATTTGCATTGACTTCTTCTGTCGTGTAATCCTTTCGGTCAACATAATAGCGAACTCCGTAAAGGGCATCTGTCAAAGCAGTTCCGTTGGCATAACGGGTTGCCGCATTAACACCGACATCTCCCATGTAAGAAAAGAGATCAATCGTAGAACCTTCCAAGCTTGAACTAAAACTACTCAAACCAGGATAGGAGATCAAGGACGGCGTTGTGTTAGAGTAGGCAAAGGTCATGGCAATGCGATAGAACTTATCAGAACTATCCTTCTGAATTGCATCCGTCACCTTCTTAACAGAAACTGCTGCATCGCTAAACTTAGCTGCGTCAGCGTAACCCAAGGTCACCTGTGACAGATAGGCATTGTAACCCAGCTCTGCGATGGTCATCAATGCCAAAATAGCAAAGCCTAAACGCTTAGGTCCAAAGTAGAAAATAAGAAAGACGAAGCCAAATGCCATTAGGGTTAATGACAGCTGTGTAAACAAGTATCCCTTACTAAGCAAATTGATACTTAGTGGGATTGCTAGGAGGCAAAGCCCCATCCAAACCACCTTAATCCACTGTTTCTTGTCTAGATATCTCCAAACCAGATAGGCCAACCCAAGGAAGATAGCCGTGATAAGAAGGGCTACAAGCTCTCTATGAGACTTGACAAAGCTAGAGACTGCCTTTGGTTGTTTCGTTGAAATATAGGTATAGGTTTGACTAGCTACATAAAGAGCGCTAGCTCCAACAAGGATACTCCCGATCCCCAAGCCCTTCCAAGTCAGACGAGGGTTCTCATTGATTGCCTGAAAGGCAAGAAGAACCATGAAGAAGGAGAGAATCCATGAAAAACGATAGAAGAATCCAGCTGGATTTTGTCCCATATGCCAGATCTGACTCGTAAATTCGTGGACAAATGACAGGAAGAAGATAAAGACAACAATAGCTGCAGCAATCTTGCGTTCCCTAGCCACTTGAGCAAATTTGAAGAAGAGAATGAAGCCAACAAGAGCGAAGGCTCCAACATAGATATTAGGAAGGTTTGGTCCTGCTGACCAACCAGATGTGGTATCAAAACCACCGATAACCAACTTAGATAGAATATCGAGAGGATTGATTTGCAAGGCCCACTTGAAGGTCATTCCTGTACTTACTTGCCCCTTACTCTCCATCAGGTTGAGCACAACTGGATAGAGCAGCGCAGCTGTTGACACTACTGCCAAGATCGAATAACCCAAAGTCTTTAAGAGAGGCTTAAAGAAAGCTAGCAAAGCTTTTTTCCTAGAATCATGACCAGCCAAACGAGGGGATACATAATAGCAGGCGTAGAGGGCAATGAAGATACAGATCATGTAGCCCATGTAGAATTGCAAGAACATGGTGATCGCTAGGACCAGCATATAACGAAATGGTCTAGCTCCATCCAACAGCTCTTCCAAGGCGATAATCACCAAAGGCAACATAATCATAGCATCATAAAAGATGGTATTCATCTGATAGGAAACCAGCATACCTGACAAGGCATAAGTTGAAGCAAAAATCGGCACCAACCAGGGATGCTTGTCCAGTCCGCGATAGCGTCTAACCAAAAGATAAGCAAAGCTCAAACCAATAGCCCCATAACGCAACCAGATTGTCAGAAAGACAGCCCAGGCAAATTGATTTAAGGGCGTCAGGATATAAATGATGTTAAAGGGACTCAAGAGATAATAAGCCAAAACACCAATCATCGGACCGCCGAGCGACTTGGTAAAGGAGTAAGAGAAGGCAGACAAATCACCTGACAAAATAGATTCCTTCAACAAGCCATAGAAACTAATATACTGCTGACCAAAGTCAACCGCCATCAAGGTCTTTGTCCCAAATGGAAACATTCCCATAAAGGCCCAAACTACCAGAATGATTGTCATTGGTAGTAGCGCACTGAGACTTAAAACCGTGGCTTTTTTATGTTTTTCAATAAAGTTGACAAGAGGTTGACACTTGTTGACAACAACTTGACACCATGAACTTATCTTATTTTTCACGATTATCCCACTCTATCCTCTCTAGCTTCTTCAATATTGGTCTCTCCAACAATGAAGTGGGGCCTGCGTTTAACCTCATAATAGATCTTTCCGATGTACTCTCCAAGAATACCAATTGATATCAACTGAACACCACTAAATAAAATAATAGAGGCAATGGTTGTAAAGTATCCGCTGACAGTATGACCAGGATCTGTAAAGAATCTGACAAACTCAAAGAGCAGATAAATCAGGGCTAAACCAATACTTACGAGACCAAACTGAATGCAAATACGCAGAGGTTTATCATTAAAAGAGATAATCCCTTGAATGGCATAGTTAAAGGATTTTTTGAAGCCAAACTTACTCTTGCCAGCCTGTCTTACCTGATTTTTATACTTGATTACCTTCTCATTGAAGCCAATCCACTCGTACAATCCCTTATTAAAGCGATTATATTCTGGGAGAGCTAGAAATGTATCAACTGCTCGACGGCTCAAAAGCTTCAATTCAGATTTTCCATCAGTCAAACGCACATCCATTGCAAAATTTGAAAAGGCATAGAAAAGGTGAGCAAAGAGGCTCCCTAGACGAGACTCGCCCGTTCGATCACGTTGACCGCTAACCAAGTCGTAGCCTTCTTTATAAGCCGCAATAAACTGTGGAATGAGACTAGGTGGATGCTGTAAATCACCATCCATAACCATGACTGCATCTCCCGTTGCGTATTTAAAGCCCGCTAGAATACCACCCTCACGCCCAAAGTTACGACTCAAGCTGATATAGCGAACATGACTATCCTGCTCTGCAATTTCCTGCATCATTGGAAAAGTCTGGTCCTTACTCCCATCATCAATGTAGAGTAATTCATAATCATCTAGCCTTTGATCTGCTACCAAATCCTCAAGCTGCTTTGACATAGCCGCATGAGTCAGAGCAATCATCTTCTCTTCATTGTAGAAAGTAATCAGTAGTGATAATTTCATAGTGCCTTCCAATCTTTTTCACGAGTTCAAAACTCTTTCTAATAGTTTAACATATTATAAGAAAGAGACAAAGTCTATTAGGTTACAAAAAAGCTACGGAAAACTTTCCGTAGCTAAGCATTCTCAGAACTACGTCTAAGAATACTCCTAAAAATCAAAGTTAAAACACTATGATTTTTTAGATTTAAGATAAATAAATCCTGATACAGATAAACCAATGATAAGTAAACCTAGAATTGATGACCACAATGTTGTGCTTTCTCCTGTACTTGGTAAAGAAGATTTTTTATTTGATTTTACAGGTGTTTTTCCACCCTTATTTGATCCATCTTTACCTGGTAGTACTGTTGTTGGCTCAGTCGTACTTTCTGTTGTCGTCGTTGTTGACTCAGTTGTACTTTCTGTTGTCGTTGTTGTTGGCTCAGTCGTACTTTCTGTTGTCGTTGTTGTTGACTCAGTTGTACTTTCTGTTGTCGTTGTTGTTGGCTCAGTCGTACTTTCTGTTGTCGTTGTTGTTGACTC
>NZ_JAFBEH010000007.1 GCF_016908645.1 Streptococcus loxodontisalivarius | reverse complement strand
TCAAATTGGTTCATGATTTGAACACGCAATCGGTTCATAGCACGAGATAGATTTTGGACAATGTGAAATCTATCCAGGACAATTTTAGCGTTAGGGAGTGAAACAGTCTGGGGATAGACTGTTTCAGCCTGAGCTTGAAAATAACAGAGCGAAGGGATTTGGCAAGTCCATAGTAAGGGCTGAACATGTCCATTGTTATGACTTTAACGCGTCTGCGAACCTTGTGAGAATAGCGCAGAAAGTGGTTTCTGATGACAGCCTGCGTGCGTCCATCAAGAATAGCGATAATCTTGTTAGAATCGTAATCCTGAGCGATAAAGCTCATTTTCCCCTTCTTGAAGGCATACTCGTCTCAAGACATATTTTCAGGAAGCCAGTTCAAATCAGTCTTACTTTCAAAGCGGTTAAGTTGGCGATAGACAGTTGAAACAGAGATGGCAAGGTCGCTAGCGATGTTGGACATAGCCTCACGGCTCATGAGTTTCTCCGTGATTTTGAGGTTGACAATATTGGGGATTTGATGGTTTTCTCGAACAAGCGAAGTCTTAGCGACAGCCATTTTTCCGCAAGATTTACACTTAAAACGGCGCTTTTTGAGACGAATGAGAACCTTGTAGCCCACCATCTCCAAGTACGGAATCTTGCAGGGCTTTTGGAAGTCATACTTAGCCATTTTTTCTTGGCAGCTGGAGCATTGCGGCGCATCGTAATCTAATTTGGCATAAAAGACTTTGTGAGTTGAAAATTTATCAAATTCTTTTTCAAAAGTGATGTTAGGGTCTTTAATATCGAGCGAGTCTTTGATATAATCTATTTGTTCCATATGAATCTTTCTAATGATGGTTTTGTCGCTTTTCATTATAGGTCATGTGGGACTTTTTTATACTCAAAAAGCCCTACAATCTCTATGGTGGGTTTACCCACTACAGAAATTATAGAGCCAAAAAGAAGAGGTTGGCTAAGGCCAGCCTCTTTTTTGCTTTTGTGTTATGATTAAAGCAATAGAAGTAGATTGAAAGAAAGTGAGAATGACAATGAGAGTGACCGTATATTTGGGCGCTAGTTTAGGTAAGGATGACAGTTTTAAAGAGGCAACACTTGAGCTTGGACAGTGGTTGGTAGATTCTGGCTATGATCTGGTTTATGGTGGCAGTAAGGTTGGGCTGATGGGAATATTAGCAGATACAGTCTTGGCTGGTGGAAGACAAGTTTTCGGCTATATACCAACTTTTCTGAGAGATCGTGAGATTGCTCACGCTGGTTTGACAGACCTGACTGTTGTAGAGACAATGAGTGAACGTAAGCAACTGATGATTGAAAAGGGTGATATCCTCCTTGCTCTGCCTGGTGGTCCAGGGACTCTTGAGGAGATTTCGGAAGCAATCTCTTTGGCGCGTGTTGGTCAGCATGATAAGCCCTGCATTTTACTGAATATCAATGGTTACTATAATCCTCTAAAGGCTCAGTTTGAGGCCATGGTTGCCTCTGGTTTTCTAGATGCGAAGGTCGCACAAAAGACTCTCTTTGCTGATAACCTAGATCAGATTGAGCGCTTTCTGGCTAGTCAAGGCTACAAGTGAGGACATTTTATGGATCTCGTGACTTTATTTGAGCAGGACCCAGAATTGATGCGGATTTTTAGGATAATCGCAGAGCTAGGTTTGAAGGATTCTTGGCTAGCTGCTGGCACTCTGAGGAATTATGTTTGGAATACTTTATCAAATAGGAAAGGTCTCGAGAATGCTAGTGATTTAGATGTGATTTTCTATGATCCAACAGTTACCTATGAGCAAACATTGGCCTTGCAAGAAGATCTTAATCACCGCTATCCTGATTACAAGTGGGAAGTCAAAAATCAAGTCTATATGCATAGCCACAGTCCGAATACAAGCTCCTACCTGTCTTCATGCGATGCAGTTAGTAAATACCCTGAGCGCTGTACAGCCATTGCTGCGCGTCTTAATGCACAAGGTCATCTAGACCTTTTTCTCCCATATGGCTCTGATGATATTGAAGAATTTATTGTAGAAGCAACACCGCATTTTGCAGCGGACAAAGATCGGATGTCTGTCTATCGGGAGCGTCAGGCTAAAAAGAACTGGAGCAAGATATGGACTCAGTTGGATGTGAGATATTAAAAAAGAGTCTCAGGACTTTTTTTAGATTTTTAAGTTGACAATTGTAGACCAAGGTAATATAATAAGTTTACAAAAGTAAACGAAGGATATAAAAAGTTGAAAACTTGAATATAAGCCTTGTTCAATAAAGAAGAAAGGAGTTTTCTATGACAATTTCAAATGCTGAATGGGAAATCATGAGAGTGGTTTGGACCAAGCAAGAGACAACCTCAAGTGAAATTTTAGATGTTCTGAGTCAGAAGACGGAATGGACAGCATCGACAGTTAAGACTCTCTTGAGACGTCTGGTTGACAAGAGCTATCTGGTGACAGAGAGAGTTGGCAAGGCATTTATTTATCGACCTTTGATGACTGAAGAAGAGAGTATCAATCGTCAGGTAGATCAGACCTTTGCTAAATTTTGCCAGCAAAAGCACCTGTCTATCTTTGAACATCTTCTGGAAGAAGCTCCGATGACAGCTGAAGATATTGCTCGCTTGCAGGCCTTGCTAAGTCAAAAGACGACTGTTTCTAACGTTCCTTGTAACTGTATCAAGGGTCAATGCACCTGTAAGGAACATCAGTGATATAGTGAATGGAATAAAAGTTAGGATGGTCTTGAATTGCTTCGATGAATGCCAGTTCTATCTGTCTCAATCCACTATACAAACAGATTTACAGTCTTTAGAAAGTTAGGTTTATTATGAAAGAAGAAGTCTTTGTCATTGACGGCATGACCTGTGCCTCTTGTGCACTAACTGTCGAAAATGCCGTTAAAAAGATGGATAATGTTGATGGTGCCGTTGTCAATTTGACAACAGAGAAGATGACGGTCAATTATGACCCAAGTTTGGTTTCTGAGTCTGATATTGCAAAAGCAGTTGCTGATTCAGGTTATAGCGCTAGTGTCTATGATCCTGCAACAGCTAAAAGTCAGTCAGAGCGTCAGGACGAGGCTACTAAGAGCATGTGGAATAAATTCCTCTGGTCTTCAGCCTTTGCAGTGCCTCTTCTTTACATCTCAATGGGGTCAATGATGGGTCTCTGGTTGCCTGATATCCTATCACCAACTAGTCAGCCGATGATTTTTGCGACTGTGCAGTTGCTTTTGACCCTTCCGGTCATGTATTTTGGCAGACGTTTCTATGTTAATGGCTATCGCGCCCTTTTCAAGGGGCACCCAAACATGGATTCCTTGGTTGCCTTGGCAACCAGCGCAGCCTTTATTTACAGCTTGTACGGCATGTATCATATCGGTTTGGGACATGCCCACCATGCGCACGAGCTCTACTTTGAGTCAGTGGCAGTTATCCTTGCCTTGATTACGCTTGGGAAATACTTTGAAACCTTATCTAAGGGTCGCACGTCAGACGCTATCCAAAAGCTGATGAAGTTGTCTGCTAAGGAAGCTCGTGTTATCCGTGACGGTCAGGAAGTGTCTATCCCTATCGAAGATGTTGTCCTTGGGGACCAAGTTCTGGTTCGCCCAGGAGAAAAGGTTCCTGTTGATGGTAAGGTTATCTCTGGTAGCTCTTCAATTGATGAATCCATGTTGACGGGTGAGCCAATTCCTGTGGAAAAAGCAGCAGATGACCAAGTCTTTGCAGCCTCTATCAATGGTCAAGGTGCCCTCACTATCAGTGCGGAAAAAGTTGGTGATGACACGCTCTTGTCACAAATCATCAAACTGGTTGAGGATGCTCAACAGACTAAGGCACCGATTGCTAAGATTGCCGATAAGGTGTCAGGTGTCTTCGTTCCAGTTGTTATGACAATTGCCCTTTTGACAGGTCTCTTCTGGTACTTTATCATGGGTCAAACTTTCGTCTTTGCCCTTCAAACTGCCATCGCTGTTCTTGTTATTGCCTGCCCATGTGCTCTTGGGCTTGCGACTCCAACTGCTATCATGGTTGGTACAGGTCGTGCCGCTGAAAATGGTATCCTCTACAAACGTGGTGATACCCTTGAAAATGCTCACCACTTGGATACTATCGTCTTTGATAAGACTGGTACTATCACACAAGGAAAACCTCAACTTGTTGCCCTTCACGCTTTTTGGGAAAATGAGCAGAGCTTACTAGCTCAAGTAGCTTCTATCGAAAAAATGTCTGAACACCCACTTAGCCAAGCCATTGTCGAAAAGGCTGAGAGTGACAATTTGACATTACTTCCGATTGACAACTTCCAATCATTGACAGGTTTTGGTTTGCAGGCTGACATTGATGGACAGACTATCTTTGTTGGGAATAACAAACTCATGACGCAAGAAGGCGTTTCTCTTGAGCAAGTTCAGGACTTGGTTGCTGAGGCTACTGAGAAAGGTCAAACCCCAATCTATGTTGCTAAAGAAGGTCAATTGATTGGTTTGATAACTGTTGCCGACCTTGTTAAGGAAGACAGTAAAGAAACAGTAGCTCGCTTGCAGGCTATGGGAATCGAAGTTGTCATGTTGACAGGTGACAATCAAAGAACAGCGCAAGCTATTGCCAAAGAAGTTGGTATCAAACGTGTTATCAGCGATGTCTTGCCAGACCAAAAATCACAAGCTATCAAAGACTTGCAAGCTCAGGGCAAAAATGTTGCTATGGTCGGTGACGGAATCAATGATGCCCCAGCCCTTGCAACAGCTGATATCGGTATCGCAGTCGGTTCAGGTACTGACATTGCTATTGAATCAGCCGATATTATCTTGATGAAACCAGAGATTTCAGATGTGGTTAAAACCTTGTCTATCAGCCGTTTGACCATCAAAGTCATCAAGGAAAATCTCTTCTGGGCATTCATCTATAATGTCCTTGCTATCCCAGTTGCCATGGGTGTCCTCTATCTCTTTGGAGGACCACTCCTCAATCCTATGATTGCAGGTTTGGCTATGGGCTTCAGCTCAGTATCCGTTGTCCTCAACGCCTTGCGTTTGAAATATATTAAATTAAGCTAAATAAGAAAGTAGAAAGAGGTTCTATTATGGAAAAAGTATATGAAGTATCAGGAATGAAATGTGAAGGCTGTGCCAAAACAGTAACTGAAAAACTTTCAGCAGTTCGTGGCGTTGAATCAGTTGAGGTTAACCATGAGACAGGTCAAGCTAAAATCGTAGGTAAACCTTTTAAACTCTCCCTCAAAAATGCTCTTAAAGGTACAAATTATAGCCTAGGAAAAGAGATTAAATAAGAAAAAACAGTTTTCAAAAACTAGCTTACATGAAATGGGCATTCCTATATATGATAGGGAATGCTCATTTTTTTCTTATAGATTATATTAAAACACTTAGAAAGTTACAGTAAAATCTGAGTCATGTCACCAAAATTTGTTACGTTTGACAGATGAATGACTAGTATTGATGACATCGCATGAAACTAATAAGAGTATGCTATACTAAGAAAAAGGAGTGAATATAATGGATTTACGTCAATATAAAACGAAGACATCTATTAAGCAAGCATTTTTTGAGTTATTATCTGAAAGAGATTTTGCTAAAATAACGGTTGCTAATATTCTTGAGAGATCTATGGTTGGTCGAACAACTTTTTATCGTTATTATTTAGATAAATATGATTTAGTAGAGCAGTTAATAGCAGAAATTTCTTATAATTACGAACAAACCTTGCATCTCCATCTTGAGACTGAAGATAAGAATATTACTGGGCTACTCGATAATTTAAGGGAGGAGACTAGAGAATTACTACTCTTACGTCGGATTGCTAATAAGGAATTAGAAATCGACTCTATGCTTAAAAATCATTTAATGACTATTTTTCAAAATACATTTGTAGATCGAGTAAAGATCAACCGACCGGAAATATCAGTAAATCTACTTTCTGCCTTGGTTTTGGAGCTTTTAATTTGTCAAGAAAAAGGAATATTTCAGGGTGAAGAGAGTGAAATTGATGAAATCTTTGATGATTTATCCCAACTTTTGCAACTTCTTCGGAACAATTAAGCTTGATTTGTCCCAAAAGGAATAGATTTGGGTTAATTGTCTCTCGTTTTTGAACGAAGACAGAGTTACAATACTGTCATCAAAAGAAATGAGGTATATTCAAATGACACAATATCCTGAATTGAAAGCTACTATCAATGGTCGTGAAGTCTGTTGGGAAGAAATTAGCCACTGGAAAGCTATGCGCTCAGCTCATGTACTGCAAGAACTGGTTGATTTTGGACAAACACTATACTTAAATGGTCAACCATTGCCAAATAATCAATTTTACTCACTGAGTGAAGACGAGTTGTTGCAAGCCTCTATCGAAAGCAAGCTTGCTTTGGGACAAGATAAAATCTTGGAGCTCTATGCGGATAAATTAGCTGAAAGTGACCAAATGTGGACTGACATTGTTGCGAATACACCAAAAGGTGCACCTCTCAAAGAAGCTCACGTTATCTTTGAAATCAAAGGTATTAGTCCAGCATTGATTGCCAATATTGATAAAGAAGGTGGTATGGATGTGCAAGCATCCTATGCTATTCATCCTGAACATTATGTTTTTTCTCAAAAGGGTAATGTTCAACATGTTATGGAAACTTTTGGAGGTTATAAAAATCCCTCTTATTTCCGATTGGAAATGTTAGATCCAAAGACGAATCAGTTACCAGGAAAAGTTGATCCTAGAGCTGTTAATATCATTTTTGGTGTTGGACATCTTGTCTCTAAAGAGTTAAATATTCAACAATATGCGATGCATCAATTCATCCCGACAGAAACAGGTTTGAAAGTGGATTTAGGTATATTTGCGCCAGCAGGAGTTCCTGATGAAGCAATTGTTGGGCATATGGAACATTTTGCAGTTGAATTCGGATCTATATTTAAGATGGCTATTGATGCTGGACGTCAAGCCGCAGGATAAAATAATATCTTCATAGATTGAATAGGCTAGAGAAAGATTTATATCTTTGATAAATTTACTGTTTGAGTTAGAGGAAATTCCCTTTGTTTAAAGGGAGATACGAATCAAAAAATAAAATTACACTGTACTTTCAAGATTGAGTTACAGTGTTTTTATGTTTGAAGTGTATTCTTAGCCAATATTTTGTCTTTATAGAAGCACCTTTTCATGATAAACTAGGAATAGCTAAATGATGAATGCGCTTTTTATGGCTATTTGCTAGGGGCTTATGTCATGAGAGTCAAATACCAGCCTTTGAGAAGTGCAAAAAAGATAGTTCTTACTAGAGTCTAGCGACTATGCATTGTTTTAAGCGTCGTAGGCGTCTGGTGCTGAAGCACCTAGTCGCCCTGATGTGGGTGCGTCTGCGAAATCAAAGATTTGGGACTTTTGATGAAAGTTTTACTTTCTTCATTACCCACCTCAAACTGTCTCCCAGACAGTTTGAGCATATTTTTGTCTTGCTCGCTTAACGGCTTTTGTATCATGTTATTTGAACACAGGACTAATTCACTAGGAAAAAGATAAGTCTTCCAGAGAGGCTAGCCTCTCTGTCAGCCTTCCTATTTTTCTTCGTGAATTTCCAGCAAGCTGGAACGTCCCTTTGTATCATAAATTTTGAAAGGAAGTTTAATGGAATCCACGATTTGGGAGATTTTGTCAATCATTGGTACGATTGCTTTTGCGGTGTCGGGTGCCTTGGTTGCTATTGAGGAAGATTTTGATGTTTTGGGGATTTTTACGCTTGGTTTTCTGACTGCTTTTGGTGGTGGTACTATTCGTAATCTGCTGATTGGTCTCCCTATGACGGCGCTCTGGAGTCAGCAACTGGAGTTCTATACAGCGCTTGTGGCCATCCTTCTTTTGATTATTTTTCCGCAGCTGGTTTTTAGGCATTGGAAAAAGGCGGAGCTGTGGACAGATGCCCTGGGCTTGGCAGCTTTTTCAATTCAAGGAGCTCTGCACGCGCAAAATCTCCATCAGCCATTGAGTGCCGTAATCGTTGCTGCTGTTCTGACTGGAGCAGGAGGTGGCGTTGTTCGTGATGTTCTGGCAGGGCGCAAGCCCATTATCCTCAGAAGTGAGATCTATGCTGGCTGGGCAATCTTAGCTGCCCTGCTTATTTACTTCCATATTGTCACCAGTGATCTGGGCTACTTTGGTCTTGTGATTGCCTTGACAGTTTTGAGAATGTATGGTTATTGGAAAAATTGGCACTTACCTAAGGTGACTTGGGTGGAAAGAGAGGACAAAGATGATTAAACTGATTGCCATTGATATGGACGGAACGCTATTGAATAGTCAAAAGGAGATTCCAGAAGAAAATATTCTAGCCATCCAAAAGGCGGCTGCAGCAGGAGTTAAGATTGTGCTCTGCACAGGTCGTCCCAAGTCTGGAATCCTTCCCTACTTTGAAAAGCTAGGTTTGACTGAGGAAGAATATATTATCATGAATAATGGCTGCACGATATACAATACCAAGGACTGGGACTTGATTCACTATGAATCTCTGACTAGTCAGGAGATTGCCCAACTGCAGGCAGCTTGTCAGGATGTTGAAGGTGTTAGCTTGACTTTGACAGGTGAGAAAACCTACTATGAAGTGGCGGACAAAGTGTCAGATTTGGTTGCTTATGATGCTGGCTTGGTTTTTGACACAGCCCAGGCTAGAAGTTTGGAAGCAATTGACCAAGAAGGAGAAATCATTTTCCAAGCCATGTATATGGGGGAAAAAGAATTTTTAGATCCTTTTGAACAGTCAGTGGATGGAGAGCTCAGCCAAGTCTTTTCAACCGTTAGAAGCCAATCTTACATTTACGAGGCTATGCCTAAGGGGGCAACCAAGGCATCAGCCCTCAAGGTTTTAGCCCAGCATTTGGGCTTGACAGAAGACAATATCATGGCCATGGGTGACGCTGCTAATGACCTTGAGATGTTGACCTATGCTAAGCACAGCGTTGCTATGGGAAATGCTTCCGCAGACATCAAGTCTCTCTGCCGTTACACAACGACAACAAATGATCAAGCAGGTGTAGCGCAGGCTATTTACGATTACGTTTTATAATGAAAAAATCTCCGATTCGAAATTGAATTGGAGATTTTTTTGTAATTAGGGAAGTAATGGAAGGTCTATGGCAGCCATCTCCTCTTCTGGAATGGTCATGCCATCAGAAATCCATTTGATTAGGACTGATAAAATAGCTGTTGACCAGAAGAAGTTACTGTAAGATGTTAACTCTTTCTTCCTATGATTTTGGTATTTGGATAGGCTTTCCAGTACCATCTCATTCAGCCAGTGGTCCAATTGGTTTTCTTTGGCAAGTCGGATAAGATGAGCCTCTTTTTTACTCTCCCTAAAGAGAAAGAGCCAGGCTTGATAGCGGTCTTCTTCCAGATTGAAGCGCTGCATTTGCTTCATAATCCGACGAATAACACGACGAAAGCGGCCTTTGAGGATGGCTTCTTTGGATGTAAAGTTGCGGTAAAAGGCATTGCGTGAGACGCCAGCCTTGCTGACGAGTTCAGAGATGGTCAGTTGTTTTAGGGACTTGTTTTCAAGGAGTTGTAGCAGGGCTGTCTCTAGGGATTCGATGGTTAGTTTTTGAGAGAGTCGGTTGGATTTTCTCAAATTCTTGATAGATTCAGATGATATCCGTTTTTCAGCCATGACAAGTCCTTTCTATTTGTGACGTCTGACAGTTTTTTGATCCTGTCAGAGTCTCTTCATGTTATAATTGTAAGTGAAATTAGTTTGTATGTCAAACTAATTTGAAGAAACATACCTTTTAAGCAAATAGAAATGAGGACATGCTATGTCATGGAAAATTGTTGCCGATTCAGGCTGTGATTTGAGAGAAGTTGCAGAGCTTGCCCCACAAACAAGTTTTGTACGTGTACCCTTGACCCTACAAATTGGAAATCAGATTTTTGTCGATGATGAAGGGTTAAATATAGAAGATATGATGGCGACCCTCTATGGAACGCCAGCGGCTGCCAGTTCAGCCTGTCCAAGTCCTGATGCCTTTTTACAGGCCTATGAAGGAGCAGATAATGTTATTGTGGTGACTATTACAGGTAATCTATCAGGAAGCTACAATGCTGCAAGGCTAGCCAAGGAGATGTTCCAAGAGACAAATCCTAACCGTAAGATTCATGTCATTGACAGTCTTTCAGCTGGTGGCGAATGTGACCTTCTGGTTGAAGAAATTAATCGTCTGATTGCTCAAGGATTGAGCTTTGAAGAGGTTGTCGATGGCATCACTGCCTATCAAGAAAAGACTAAGCTGCTTTTTGTTCTCGCCAAGGTTGATAATCTTGTCAAGAATGGTCGTCTCAGTAAGCTCGTCGGTAAGGTAGTAGGACTTTTAAACATTCGCATGGTTGGTGAAGCTAGCAGCCAAGGAACCTTGGAGCTTTTGCAAAAAGCGCGTGGTCAGAAAAAAGCTGTTCAGGCTTCCTATGATGAGATGCGTAAGGCTGGCTATCAAGGTGGGCGAGTTTTGATTGCTCACTGCAATAATGAGAAGATTTGCCAGAGCCTTCGGGAATTGATTCAGAAAGATTTTCCCCAAGCTCAAGTTCAGGCAATTCCAACTTCAGGACTCTGCAGTTTTTATGCTGAAGATGGCGGTATCCTATTAGGTTACGAGGTCGAATAAGAAAAAACAGCCCTACGAAAGGCTGTTTTTCTTGTAGTCTTTGTAAATAGCAAAGCTGGTTGACAGGCTGATAAAGATATCCATAGCGACAGCAGGATAGGCTTTAATGGTCAAATCATAGACCAGCCAGAGTAACATATTTTCAATGATAACCCAGCGCAGCCATTGAACCTTATCAGTCATGAAGGTTGCGATAGTGTAGGAGACAGATGACAGAATAGGCAAATAGCCAATCAAGCCAAGTTTGTTGAAATAGCTTCCCAGCACAATCTGAATAAGAACTAAGAAAATAGTCATATTTTTGCTGTCTTTTTGAATTATAATCAAACTATTTCTGACAATAGAGACTGTGATGGTAATGGCACCAGTGTAGCCACCTAGCATGAAATTGGCTATGGCTGTGAAAATATAGTCGGCAATCTGCCAAGCCATCATGCTTTTTTTCTGCTTAGCAAAAGAGGACACCGCTAAGCAGGTGGCCCCTATGGCTGAAAAGATGAGAGCTAAGCTCATTATTGGTAACCGTCGCTTGTCACAGTAGCATCATTTGTGTAAGTGCTATATGTTGCAGCGCTTTGACTAGTTGTTGTCGTTGCAGCTGCAGCAGTAACGCTTGATAGGGCATCTAGGCGAGCTTGAAGGCTAGCTTTGACACTTGTATTACCAACGGCATTGATAGCATTTTGAGCATTTGTCAGTGTTGTATCAGTTGGGTTGCTTTCAGCTGCTGCAACAGAAGCGTTAGCTGTCGCTTGGTTAGTCAATTCAGTTGAAACAGCATCGATACGAGCTTGAAGACTAGCCTTGCTTGTTGGGTCAGTCACGGCATCAACAGCAGCTTGAGCCAAGGCAAGGTTGTCTTGGTTTTGATTGTCTTCAAGTGCTTTAACGGCTTCTTCAGCAGTTGCAGTAAGATTGCTGTCGCTTGTTGAACTTGTTGTTTGGCTAGTTTGGTTTGTTGAAACAGTCGCTTCTTGACGTCCGAAGGTGAAGTAAAGACCAGCTGAGAGTCCTAAAACAATCAGGGTAAGAAAGAGAAAAACAATTTCACTTTTTGATGATTTCATATATTAGTATCCTTTTGTCTTAAATTTATGGAAAATTCCCATTCACCTCTATTATAGAATAAAATGGCTATTTTTCCAAGAAAATTCAGATTAGAATTTAGAGAGAATAGCAAAAAGAGCTTGTCTCAGAGTCCATAATCTTATAGAATAGAAATGTTGGTTTAAAATCAACTATTCTACAAATGATGAGGAAAAAATTGTGTCCGTAAATTGGCAAGAAATTGCATTTAGTTTTTTAGGTGGCCTAGGTCTCTTCCTGTTTTCGATTAAGTATATGGGAGATGGCTTACAGCAGGCTGCCGGGGATAAGCTGCGCTACTATATTGATAAGTACACCAGCAATCCCTTTTTAGGTGTCTTGATTGGTATTGCCATGACAGCCTTGATTCAGTCGAGTTCAGGGGTTACTGTTATCACCGTTGGTCTGGTTTCTGCTGGTCTTTTGACCCTGCGTCAGGCTATTGGTATCGTTATGGGTGCCAATATTGGAACGACAGTAACATCTTTCTTGATTGGTTTTAAGTTGGGTGATTATGCCCTGCCTATGATTTTTATTGGTGCTGCTCTGCTATTTTTCACAAGTAATAAAAAAGTGAATAACTGGGGGCGTATCATCTTTGGTGTCGGAGGGATTTTCTTTGCCTTGAATCTGATGGGTGATGCTGTTGAGCCTCTGAAATCAGTGGATGCCTTTAGAGATTACTTGGCAACGCTTGGTGATAAGCCTATCATGGGAGTTTTGATTGGTACTGGTTTGACCATGTTGATTCAGTCTTCTGCTGCAACAATCGGTATCCTGCAAAGCCTTTATTCTGGCGGTTTGTTGGACCTAAAAGGTGCCCTGCCTATCTTGTTTGGCGATAATATCGGAACAACGATTACAGCTGTTTTGGCGGCCTTGGGATCAAATATCGCTGCTAAGCGTGTCGCAGGTGCCCATGTGATGTTCAATGTTATCGGTACTGTGCTCTGCATGATTTTCTTGGTACCTTTTACAGCAATGATTCAATGGTTTAAGACCCAGCTAGGTCTGACACCTGAGATGACCATTGCCTTTGCCCATGGAACCTTTAACATCACCAATACCATTATTCAATTCCCATTCATCGGTGGTTTGGCTTACTTGGTGACTAAGATTATTCCTGGCGAAGACGAGGCGCCAGCTAAGTATGAGCCAATCTACTTGGATCGTAACTTGATTACTCAAGCGCCATCTATTGCTTTGGGAAATGCTAAAAAAGAACTTGTACACTTGGCTTCATATGCTATCCAATCTTTGGAAGCAGCCCACTCATATACCATGACTTCAAATGACAAGTACGCTGATAAGGTTCACAAGTATGAAGAAGCGGTTAATACGATTGATGAAGAATTGACGACCTACTTGATTGATATCTCGAACGAATCACTCAGTCAGAGTGAAAATGAAGTTCTCGCTAGCGTCCTTGATTCTTCTCGTGATATTGAGCGAATCGGTGACCATTCAGAGAGTTTGGCAAGCCTAACAGCCTATGTCATCTCTAAGGATGTAACCTTCTCAGAAGCAGCGCAGGCAGAATTAAATGACATCTACGATAGAACACATCGTTTAGTTCTTGATAGTATTCGTGTTCTAGTTGATAATGATAAGGTTCTTGCTGGATCTGTTATTGAACGTCACAAGGAAATCGAATCTCTTGAGCGCCAGCTTCGTAAGATTCATACCAAACGATTGAACAAGGGTGAATGTAGTGCCCAAGCAGGTATCAACTATGTTGATATTCTCTCTCACTACACGCGCATCACAGACCACGCCCTTAACCTCGTTCAAAAAGTAACAGAAGATAGTATTTAAGAAAGCACCTTCGGGTGTTTTTTAGCTGAAGACAAATTTCATTTTGAGGTTTGTCTTTTTTAGTGTATGTGAGACAAGGAATAAATACTAAAAATTAATTATTTAATCCTGATTAGAAATCTATTTGTCGTAAGTCTTTTATAGCTAGCCATAAAAAATAGTTATAAGACAAATCTTATTTAGAGTGATATACTAATGATATCAATTGATAGTAAACGTTTTCGCAAATATTAGGAGGTGGTTCCGATGTCTTTAGATGGTAGTAGTTTAGTTGAAGAAGATAGTTTTGAAATGGAGGATTATTATGGAAATAAAAAGATTTATTATCAGTGGGGCTATCGTATCACTTTTAGCTCTAGGAGTTTCTACAACTGTCAGTGCAGGCACTAGCTGGGATTATGGTTATGGTGTTTCGACAGCCTATTCTAATTATTATCACTCCCACAGATCTCATGGTGCTAAGGTTGTCAATAAAAATACAGGACGTGTGGGTATAGACAATAAAGGCGCAGGAGCTTGGGCAAAAGCAGTTGTGGGAAGAAATGTCACAGAAAAAGCTAGTTTCTATTATAACAACTCAACATACTAGCTATTGATAAATAGTTCTAGAAAGGGAGGCAAAAACCTCCTTTTATGTTTTAGGAGGTATTGTTATGTGGTCTAAAATGAAGCAACTTGTTTTGTTAATAACTTTTTTTGTAGTGACACTTTATTCGGTAACTCTTATTTATCGGTATCAGAATCAAATATTTGCTAATGGAAAAGATGTAATCGTCGTTACAGAATCAACAACAACACTCTTATCAGATTTAGAGACCATTGCTGAAGACAATCATCTTGTCTTTGCTAAGCAAATCATGGTCGCTAGTACAGACGGAAAAAGCGATAATCAACCAAGCTTTTACAAAATTGGACAAGGAAATATACCTAGTAATTTTAAACTGCAAAAGAACCAGAAGATTATTGAAAACAGTTCCAATAACGTCCTTTACTTCGTATTTGGTAAGTCAGTTAATGTAAAAAAGATCACCAGTCAGCTCAATCAAAAAGGGCATCAAGTGGCTATTTATGATAATAACTGGCTTTTTCAAATCATTTTATCAATTTTTGATCCCGATATTTTTTTAGGATTTTTATTATTACTAATGACTCTTCTTATTGTCAGTCTGTCCATTGGAGTTTCCAACTTGAAGAAAGCAGGCCTACAACGCTTATCAGGATTATCAAAATCTCAAATTGCGTTTGGTCATTTCAAAAATGAGTCTTTATACCATATTTTTCTAACTCTGCTGAGTCTAGCGGTAGGAGAAGCTTTGCTTTATTCAAAAAAGCTTACTTCTCTGACCTATGGAGAGATGCTTTTAGTAACACTCTTATTTTGGTTTTTAGTAACAGGTGTGACATTATTCTTAGCAGATTGTCTTATTTGGTTTGTTTTAAGTAAGCAGAGTTTGGAAATGAGTATAAAACATAAAGCACCAATTCGTTTTTTACAAAATTTACTCACACTTTTAGAAGTCATTAGTGTACTGATGGTAATGTTTTCAATATCACGATTTTTGACCAATCAAGGAGAACTTTCACAACTAAACGAGGCATCTTATAATTGGAAAAAGCATGATAATATCTATTCGGCTAGTTTAATGAATGGTGGTACTGATGCAGAGAGTCTTCAAAATTTTTTAAAAGATTTTGCGAGCTCATCTGACTTGATGCTTGTGGGAGATAATCTCAATTTTGCTAAAAGATCACAATATCTTCCAAATGCGAATAGTGATGAAAATGTCTTATTTGTTACACCAAATTTTATTGAAAAATCACAACTAACAATACCGAAAACAGCTCAGGAAAAACTAGGTCATTTGGCTGAAAAAGAATATATGATTCTTGTCCCAGAGTCTCAATCTCAAAATGAAGATGACTTATCAAGTAAATGGAATGACCGTATCAGCGAATATGGTTCGATTGATGTTAGCTATTCATCAGCAGTCTATTCTAAAAAAGAGAAGTTCTTTACCTATCGAATATTTGGGTCATTTGCTATCACAAATACCTCTTTTGCTGAAAATCCGATTATTATCGTTGTCAACTTAGAAACCTTTCAAGCTGCAGATACTTTTAAATTCTATTTTGAGTCGTGGATGAGTAAGCAGCAACTTCTCTTTTCTGATAAGGAAAAGTTTATGTCTCTGGTTTCTAAGTATGACTTGGAGTCATCTGTTGGTTCCCTATTAAATGGTGAAAATGCTCTTCAAACGAGAATGGCTAATTTAAGATTGAAACAGATTTATCTTTTGATTTCAAATCTTATTTCGGTCATGTCCTTGCTCCTTTTGGGAAGTTTATTGAATACTATCTACTTTTATCAAAATCGTAAGAAATTCTTCATCGAGTGGCTCTCAGGTAAGACCTTTCTGCAAACTCATTGGAGACATCTCATTGATCTGGTCTTGATGCTTGGCATATTATCATTTGTCGTGCCAATTTTTTCTCTCCCAATTTTAGTCATGTTAGTGCCGTTTTCCTTTGCCACTTTGGTTATCCTACAATTTTATCTACAATCGAAATTTGTCAAAAGAGATGTTAGTCTTTTAAAGGGGGAATAATATGATTGAACTACAAGAATTATCCAAATCCTTTGATGATAAGTCTATCTTTCAAAATCTTAATCTCAACCTTAAAGCAGGTCAATCTTACGCCCTTATCGGACCATCTGGGAGTGGTAAGACAAGCTTATTAAATATAGTTGGGAAATTGGATAAAGATTATCAAGGAGATATTTTTATCGAAGGAAAAAATTTGAAAACGATTCGTGAAGTTACTTACTTTAGAAATGACCTCAGCTATCTCTTTCAAAACTATGGCTTGATTGATAATGAGTCTGTTTTAGAGAATTTGAGTCTAGCTTTTGTAGGAAAAAAGTTGTCCAAAAAAGAAAAACAGCTTGAAATTAGAAAGGCTCTTAAACGTGTGAAATTGTCTTATCTTGACCTATCACGCAAAATTTATTCCCTTTCTGGTGGGGAAGCTCAGCGTATTGCCTTGGCAAAAGTTATTTTAAAGCGTCCTAAAATTATTTTGGCAGACGAACCGACAGGAGCATTAGATGATGAAAATGCTTTGGAGGTGCTAGACATTTTAAAAAGTCTCTTGAGCGAAGATTCCTATCTACTGGTAGCGACTCACAATCAAGTGGTTTGGGAAGGACTAGATCATGTTATCAATATATCCGATTATAAATGAAAAGGTAGCTAATATACAAAAAAGCTCTTAAGGCGTATAATAAAGCTAATACTTAGTGAGTCTTATGGAGGTAGCTTTATGTACTATGTGAAAGCAGATGCTTTTTTCTATGCCGATCAGGTCAAGCCAGATGGTTATCTGGCTGTTGATAAGGGATTATTTGGTGACTGGACAGAATCGGTAGCCTCGGATGCAGAGGTTGTGGATTATTCAGGTCATCTGATTGCTCCTGGCTTGGTGGATACTCATATTCATGGCTTTGCTGGGCAGGATGTCATGGACAATTCAGCCCAAGGTCTCAAGCAGATGAGTCAAGCTCTGCTATCAACAGGGGTGACCTCCTTTTTACCAACGACATTGACCTCTTCATCTGAGCATCTGAGGGCTGTTTCGGCTACCATTGCTAGCGTCAAGGGGCAGGAGCCAGGTGCTAAGATTCAGGGGATTTATTTTGAGGGACCTTATTTTACAGAGGAGTTTAAGGGAGCTCAAAACCCCATTTACATGAAGGAGCCTAGTCTAGATGAATTTCACTCTTGGCAAATAGCTGCGCAGGGTCTGATTAGGAAAATAGCGCTAGCTCCAGAACGAGAAGGTGTAGCAGACTTCGTCTCTCAACTGACAGAAGAAGGTGTCTATGTGGCGCTGGGCCATTCAAATGCAACCTATAAGCAAGCTAAGGAAGCAGTGCAAGCGGGTGCTTCTATCTGGGTTCACGCCTATAATGGCATGCGTGGTCTGACCCATCGCGAGCCTGGTATGGTTGGTGCAGTTTATAATCTACCAGATACCTATGCGGAGCTGATTTGCGATGGACACCATGTGTCGCCAGTTGCCTGTCAGATTCTCCTCCAGCAGAAATCCAGCGATCAGATTGCTCTCATCACCGACTGTATGGCAGCTGGTGGGCAGCCTGACGGTGATTATATGCTAGGAGAGTTTCCTGTTGTGGTGGCAAATGGCACAGCTCGACTCAAAGAAGGTGGTAATCTAGCAGGCTCTATCCTAGAACTCAAGGATGCGGTCAAAAATATCATCGACTGGGGAATCGCAGACCTAGCTCAGGCTATCAAGATGGCAAGCTATGTTCCAGCTAAATCGCTGGGTCTGGAAAATGACTGTGGACAAATCAAAAAAGGAATGGCAGCTGATTTTATCGTCCTAGACCAAGATGCCAATCTTCAAGCAACCTATCTAGATGGGCAAAAAGTATGGGAGGTAACACATGGTTAGATTTTGGGTGGGAACAGTCTCAAAAAGCCATGTAGATTTAGCTCTTAAAGGAGGTTTATGTGTATCTTTGAAGAGGTGAAGGTGGAGTGATATAAAATCGTTAGACAAAATCCTATTTTTCTGCTATACTATTTGTCAAGAAAGAGGGTCTTTCATCTAGCTACTCTTAGCGAGTCTGGGACAGTGTGAGCCAGATAGTAGGGAGAGAGATTGGAGCTTTCTCGATTTATTGAGGTAAATCTTTACAATTGTTAGTAATGAAGTAATAAATTAGGGTGGAACCGCGTTTGATACGCCCCTATGTCTCTTGGCATGGGTGTGTAGAAGATGTGGTTCTTTTATATTTCCAGCGCCAGCGATTTTATCAAAGATAGTTTACAGCTATCTTATAAAAGGAGTAAAACATGTCAAAAAAACTTACTTTTCAAGAGATAATCTTGACTCTACAACAATATTGGAATGACCAAGGTTGTATGCTTATGCAGGCTTACGATAATGAAAAGGGTGCGGGAACAATGAGTCCTTACACTTTCCTTCGTGCTATCGGTCCTGAGCCTTGGAATGCTGCCTATGTTGAGCCATCACGTCGTCCTGCTGATGGTCGTTATGGTGAAAACCCTAACCGTCTTTACCAACACCACCAATTCCAAGTGGTTATGAAACCTTCTCCAAGCAATATTCAAGAGCTTTACCTTGAGTCTTTGGAAAAATTGGGAATCAACCCGCTTGAACATGATATCCGCTTTGTTGAGGATAACTGGGAAAACCCATCAACTGGTTCAGCTGGTCTTGGTTGGGAAGTTTGGCTTGATGGGATGGAAATCACTCAGTTCACTTATTTCCAACAAGTTGGTGGCTTGGCAACAGGTCCTGTAACTTCTGAGGTGACTTACGGTTTGGAACGTTTGGCTTCATACATCCAAGAAGTGGATTCAGTTTATGATATTGAGTGGGCACCTGGTGTTAAATACGGAGAAATCTTCCTTCAACCTGAATACGAACACTCAAAATATTCATTTGAAATTTCAGACCAAGACATGCTTTTGGAAAACTTTGAGAAATTTGAAAAAGAAGCAGAGCGTGCTTTGGAAGAAGGACTTGTTCACCCAGCATATGACTATGTTCTCAAATGTTCACACACTTTCAACCTGCTTGATGCCCGTGGAGCTGTCTCAGTAACGGAACGTGCGGGTTACATTGCTCGTATCCGTAACCTTGCCCGTGTCGTAGCTAAAACATTCGTCGCAGAACGTAAAAAACTTGGCTATCCACTTCTTGACGAAGAAACACGCGCAAAATTATTAGCAGAAGACGCAGAATAAGATTTTAAAAACAAATCTAGAACAAAAGCGTCAGCAAAGGGCAAACCAAATGAGCCCTAAATCCCAGCCTGCTGCCATGGTCAAGGTAAGGTTAGCTAAAGCTAACCTTACAGGTCAGTGAAACAGTCCAGTGGACTGTTTCAGGTCGGCAATCGAAAATTAAAATTTGCCGAGAGACTCAAGGCTCCAATTTTAGTAATGAAACGACTTTAGTCGGTTGCTTACGTGCCGACCATTTAAGGCAGGCTGGAAAAGGAAAACAATCTTTTTGAATAAAGGGTCAGGACACAGGCAGTGAACTGTGCATCAAATTGAAAGGAATTGAACACGGGCTAAATGCTTGGAATTTAGATAACTTGCTACTGAAATCAGGATTTCAGGCAAGTTCCTAAAATTCAGTCGCATTGAGACGCCCTTGGTATCTTAATTATGACAAAAAATTTATTAGTAGAACTTGGCTTGGAAGAACTTCCAGCCTACGTGGTCACACCAAGTGAAAAACAATTGGGTGAGCGCTTAGCAACATTTTTGAAAGACAACCGTTTGGATTTTGAAGCGATTCAAACTTTCTCAACACCACGCCGTTTGGCAGTTCGTGTGACTGGTCTTGCAGACCAACAGACAGATTTGACAGAGGATTTCAAAGGTCCTTCTAAGAAAATCGCCTTGGATGCAGATGGCAATTTCTCAAAAGCTGCTCAAGGATTTGTTCGTGGTAAAGGCTTGACAGTTGACGACATCGAATTCCGTGAAATCAAGGGTGAAGAGTACGTTTACGTCACTAAGCATGAAGCTGGTAAGCCTGCTAAGGAAGTACTTGCAGGCATTCCAGAGGTTCTTGCTAGCATGACTTTCCCAGTCAGCATGCACTGGGCTTCTAACAGCTTTGAGTACATCCGTCCAGTCCACACCTTGACTGTCCTCCTAGATGATGAGGCTTTGGACTTAGATTTCTTGGATATTCATTCTGGACGCGTCAGCCGTGGTCACCGTTTCCTTGGTCAGGAAACGGAAATTGCTAGCGCTGATTCTTATGAAGACGATTTGCGCAAGCAATTTGTCATCGCAGATGCCAAAGAACGTGAAGCGCTTATCGTTGAGCAAATCAAGGCAATCGAAAAAGCAGAAAACGTTCAGGTAGAAATCGACGCTGACCTTCTTAACGAAGTCCTCAACTTGGTCGAATACCCAACTGCTTTCATGGGATCTTTCGATACCAAATACCTTGACGTGCCTGAAGAAGTTTTGGTGACGTCAATGAAGAACCACCAACGTTACTTCGTTGTCCGTGACCTTGATGGTAACTTGAAACCAAACTTTATCTCAGTTCGTAATGGTAATGCTGAGCATATCGAGAACGTGGTTAAAGGAAACGAAAAAGTTCTGGTTGCCCGTCTTGAAGACGGTGAGTTTTTCTGGCGTGAAGACCAAAAATTGCAAATCGCAGACCTCGTAGCTAAATTGGCTAACGTGACCTTCCATGAAAAAATCGGTTCACTAGCTCAACACATGAACCGTGCTAAGGTTATTGCTGCCTACCTTGCTCAAAAAGCAGGGCTTTCAGCAGATGAAGCAGCAGCGCTTGACCGTGCAGCAGACATCTACAAATTTGACCTTTTGACTGGTATGGTTGGTGAGTTCGACGAACTTCAAGGGATCATGGGTGAAAAATATGCTCTTCTCGCTGGTGAGAATGCAGCTGTAGCAGCAGCTATCCGTGAACACTACTTGCCAAACTCAGCAGAAGGCGAGCTTCCAGAAACGAAGGTCGGTGCAGCTCTTGCCCTTGCTGACAAGCTGGATACTCTCTTCTCATTCTTCTCGGTTGGGCTTATTCCAAGCGGTTCTAATGACCCTTATGCCCTTCGCCGTGCTACTCAAGGTATCGTGCGTATCTTGGACGCTTTCGGTTGGAACATTCCTATGAATGAGCTTGTGGACGATATCTATGCCCTTAACTTTGACAGCCTAACTTATGACAACAAGGCTGAGGTCATTAACTTTATCAAGGCGCGTGTTGATAAGATGATGGGCAAAACACCTAAAGACATCAAGGAAGCTGTCCTTGCAGGATCAACCTTTGTTGTGCCTGACATGTTGGCAGCAGCTAGCGCTCTCCTTGAAGCAAGTAAGACTGACAGCTACAAGCCTGCAGTTGAGAGTCTCTCACGTGTCTTCAACCTTGCTGAAAAAGCTGACGCTATTGTGGCGATTGACAGCTCACTCTTTGAAAACGAGCAAGAGAAGCTGCTGGCAAAAGCAACTGATGAATTAGTCTTGACAGGAAGTGCAAGCGACAAATTAGCTCAGCTATTTGCCCTAAGCCCAGTTATCAATGACTTCTTTGACAACACAATGGTTATGGCAGAAGATCAAGCAGTGAAAAACAACCGCTTGGCTCTGCTTGCTAGCTTGACTGCAAAAGCAGATGCTCTTGCCAAATTCAACCTCTTGAATACAAAATAAGGAAAATCTATGACACCAGAAAAAATCGCTCGTATCAACGAGCTTGCTAAAAAGAAAAAGACAGAAGGTTTGACTGCTGAAGAAAAAGTAGAACAAGCCAAATTACGTGAAGAGTACATCGAAGGCTACCGCCGTGCGGTTCGTCACCACGTTGAAGGTATCAAAATTGTTGACGAAGAAGGTAACGATGTCACACCAGAAAAACTGCGCCAAGTCCAACGTGAAAAAGGACTTCACGGTCGTTCACTAGACGATCCAAATTCATAAGTCGCAGATGATTAGAAAAAGGCTGGGACGAAACTCCCAAGCCTTTCTATGTTTATCGTCTGTTTGATAAGATGGGATGAAAAGACTACAATCATGAAAATGTTTTAGGAAGCTATTTTAAGATTGGAGCAACTCTAATGAGTCACAAAAATGAAGAAAATGATCACAAGACCAGCGATAATGGTATGGTCCGTGGTCTACAAAATCGCCATGTTCAGCTGATTGCCATTGCAGGTACGATCGGAACAGGTCTCTTTCTGGGAGCAGGACGTTCAATCAGCTTGACTGGTCCATCTATTATCTTGGTTTACTTGATAACTGGGGTCTTTATGTATTTTATGATGCGTGCCATCGGTGAAATGCTTTATATGGATCCTGATCAACATACCTTCATCAACTTTATTACAAAATATCTAGGTAAGGGCTGGGGTTATTTCTCAGGTTGGTCTTACTGGGTATCACTTATTTTCTTGGGTATGGCAGAAATCACTGCTGTTGCAGAATATGTTCAATATTGGTTCCCAGCTTGGCCAGCCTGGTCTATCCAGCTAGTCTTCCTCGTACTTCTTAGCTCTGTAAACCTCATTGCTGTTAAGATCTTCGGTGAAGCAGAGTTCTGGTTTGGGATGATTAAGATCATCACTATTATTGGTTTGATTGCCACAGGTATCTTTATGGTCTTGACCAACTTTGAAACACCAGTTGGACACGCTAGCCTAAACAACATTATCAATGATTTCCAACTCTTCCCTAATGGTTGGGTCAGCTTTGTTATGACCTTCCAGATGGTATTCTTTGCCTATCAGGCTATTGAGTTTGTTGGGATTACGACTTCTGAAACTGCCAACCCACGTGCAGTCTTGCCAAAGGCTATTAAACAGATTCCGATTCGTATCGTTATCTTCTATGTCGGTGCCCTTGTAGCCCTTATGGCTATCCTGCCTTGGCGTGAGCTTCCAGTTGATGCTTCACCATTTGTTATGGTATTCCAATTGGCTGGTGTCAAATGGGCTGCCGCTTTGATCAACTTTGTTGTCTTGACAGCAGCTGCCTCAGCCCTCAATTCGACCCTCTACTCAACAGGTCGTCACCTCTATCAGATTGCTAAGGAATCTGATTCACGCACCATGAGTAAGCTGAAATTGGATCGTCTATCACGCACAGGTGTTCCAAGCCCTGCTATTATCCTATCAGCAATTGTTATTGCGGTCTCAGCGCTAATCAATGTTATTCCAGGTGTTTCAGATGCCTTCTCACTTGTGACGGCATCATCATCTGGTGTCTACATCGCCATCTACACCTTGACTATGATTGCCCACATGCGTTACCGTAAGTCACAAGAATTTATGACTGATGGCTACCTTATGCCAGCCTACAAGATTCTTAATCCAATGACTATTGCCTTCTTTATCTTCGTCTTTGTCTGCCTCTTCCTACAAGAGTCAACCTTTATCGGAGCTATCGGAGCAAGTATCTGGATTGTCCTATTTGGAATTTATAGCCAACTTAAATTCAAAGGTCAATAATCATGAAAATCAGTAGCAGAAAAAATCTGTTGCTGTTTTTTGTCTCGAAAGTCTATATTTGACCTAGCGTTTCTCCTAGTCCTGCTTTTAGCTAAATTATGTTATAATAGTCACAATCATTATTACAAGATGGTTAGACGAGCTAGGCTGTTGAAGTCTTCAACTGGCCTGACAAATATCACTGAGAAGATTCAGCACTATTAAAGGAGTATGTCATGTATAAGGACGACAGTTTGACCCTACATACTGATCTATATCAAATTAACATGATGCAGGTTTATTTTAACCAAGGCATCCACAATAAGAAGGCGGTTTTTGAACTCTATTTCCGTCAGCTTCCTTTTAAAAATGGCTACGCTGTTTTTGCAGGTTTGGAGCGCGTGATTGCTTACTTGGAGCAGTTGCGTTTTTCAGAGACAGACTTGGCTTATTTGAAAGAGCAGGGCTATCCAGAAGATTTCTTAGCCTACTTGGCTGACTTTAAATTGGAACTCAGCATTCGTTCTGCCAAGGAAGGTGATTTGGTCTTTGCCAATGAACCAATTTTACAGGTGGAAGGTCCTCTTGCCCAATGCCAATTGGTTGAAACAGCTCTGCTTAATATCATCAACTATCAGGTTCTAATTGCGACCAAGGCAGCCCGTATCAAGTCGGTTATCGGAGATGAGCCCCTACTTGAATTTGGGACACGCCGTGCGCAGGAAATGGATGCTGCTATTTGGGGAACCCGCGCAGCTGTTATTGGAGGAGCGGATGCGACTTCAAATGTCCGTGCAGGAAAACTCTTTGATATCCCTGTTTCAGGAACGCATGCGCATGCCCTTGTCCAAACCTACGGTAATGACTACGAGGCCTTTAAAGCCTATGCAGCAACTCATAAGGACTGCGTCTTCTTGGTGGATACCTATGATACGCTTAAAATCGGTGTGCCAGCGGCTATCCGTGTGGCTAAGGAGTTGGGGGACCAGATTAACTTCCTTGGTGTGCGTCTTGACTCAGGTGACTTGGCTTATCTGTCTAAGCAGGTCCGCAAGCAACTGGACGATGCAGGTTTTGAAAATGCTCGCATCTACGCTTCAAATGATTTGGATGAAAATACCATTCTCAACCTCAAAATGCAAAAAGCCAAGATTGATGTCTGGGGTGTCGGTACCAAACTAATCACTGCCTATGACCAGCCAGCTCTAGGTGCGGTTTACAAGATTGTCTCTATCGAAGACGACAAGGGACAGATGAAGGACACTATCAAGCTGTCTAACAATGCTGAAAAGGTCTCAACACCTGGTAAGAAGCAGGTTTGGCGCATTACAAGCAATGCCAAGGGCAAGTCAGAAGGTGACTACATCACTTTTTCTGATGTTGATGTTAATAGCCAAGCAGAACTTCACATGTTCCATCCGACTTATACTTACATCAGTAAGACCGTCAAGGATTTCAAGGCTGTGCCCCTCTTGGTTGATATCTATAAAGATGGTCAGCTCATCTATGACCGACCAAGTCTAGCAGCCATTAAAGACTATGCCAAAGAGCAACTCGATGCCCTCTGGAATGAATACAAGCGTGTCCTCAATCCACAAGATTACCCAGTTGACTTGGCTCAAGACGTCTGGGACAACAAGATGGCTCTGATTGACCGTGTTCGCAAGGAAACATACAGCTCAGCTGAATAAGGAGAAAAGATGACTTTACAAGATCAGATTATCAAAGAATTGGGCGTGAAAGCGACCATTGACCCCAAAGAAGAAATTCGTCGCTCGATTGATTTTCTTAAGGAATATATGCTTAAGCACAGCTTTTTGAAGAGCTATGTCTTGGGAATTTCTGGTGGTCAGGATTCCAGTTTGGCAGGCCGCCTTGCCCAGCTTGCTATGGAGGAGCTCCGCGCGGAGACTGGAGATGACAGCTACCGTTTTATCGCTGTCCGTCTTCCATTCGGCGTTCAGGCAGACGAAGACGATGCTCAACGTGCCCTAGCCTTCATTCAGCCAGATGTCAGCCTAGCGGTTAATATCAAGGAAGCTGTCGATGGTCAAGTGGCAGAGCTTGAAAAAGCTGGTATCAGCGTTTCAGACTTTAACAAAGGTAACATCAAGGCTCGCCAACGCATGATTACTCAATATGCTATTGCTGGGGAAAATAGCGGAGCAGTTATCGGAACTGACCATGCTGCTGAGAATTTGACAGGATTCTTTACTAAATTTGGTGACGGCGGAGCAGATATTTTGCCACTCTTCCGTCTCAACAAACGCCAAGGTAAGGCTCTTCTTGCAGAACTAGGAGCAGACCCAGCCCTCTATGAAAAAATCCCAACAGCCGACCTAGAAGAAGACAAACCAGGAATCGCAGACGAAGTAGCCCTAGGAGTAACCTACACCGAAATCGACGACTACCTCGAAGGCAAAACCGTCTCAGAACAAGCACAAACAACCATCGAAAACTGGTGGCACAAAGCAGAACACAAACGCCACCTCCCAATCACAGTCTTTGACGATTTTTGGAAATAAAACAGTCCAGTGGACTGTTTTATCCCGAGCACGAAAACGTGAAAGCGAGGTAAGTCCAGTGGACTGTTTTATCCCGAGCACGAAAATGGGAAAGTGATGTAAGTTCAGTGGAGCTAAAGGTGTCTCCCAGCTACTTTTACTATCCCGAGCATGAAAACGGGAAAGCGAGGTAAGTCCAGTGGAGCTTAAGGTGTCTCTCAGCTACTTTTACTGTTTTAATCTGAAAATCTAGTAGCTAGAGTTTCAGATAGACTTGCTAGATGATTTGCTTGAGACAAGTTTTGTTTAAGGACTTCCAAAATGAGTAATGGATTGAGAAGATTATGACTAAAAATGTTTTTGTACTTGCAGGTGACTACGCCTATATCAGATATATTGAGACGACCTTGAAGTCCTTGTTGCTTCATAATCCTAATAGTAAGGTCTATATTTTCAATCAAGATATTCCTCAAGAGTGGTTTCGTAATATCAGAAAGCGCTGCGGGGCAGATTATTTAGACTTGGTTGATATCAAGCTATTTGACGATTTCTTATCTGCCAGTCTATCGCAGACTACAAATGGGCATATTAACTATATGACCTTTGCCAGATATTTTATTCCTCAGTATGTTTCAGAAGATCTCTTGGTTTATTTGGATAGTGATATGATTGTGACAGGGAGCTTGTCTCACTTATTTGATATTAATTTGGGTGATCATTATCTAGCGGCTGCTAGTGATTTTGAGGCTAATTTTAATGCTGGTTTTCTGCTGATCAATAACCGCCTTTGGAGAGAAGCAGGGCTAAAAGATATTCTGATTGATTATACTTTGGAGCACTTGTCAACCCTGACAGTGGGTGATCAGGAGGTCTTGAATCATATTGTTGGAGAGAGATTCTTGCAATTGGAGGAGACTTATAATTTTAAAATCGGTCTGGATACTTTTGTAAGTGAATCTGATCAATTTTTGGAAAAATTACCCAACCATCCACTTCATCAACTTCCTTTAGTTCTTCATTATCTTTCTTATGATAAACCTTGGAATATCACTTCCAGAGGACGCTTGAGAGAGGTCTGGTGGCACTACCATAACTTGGAGTGGTCCGAGATAGTTTCTACTTGGAAAGTCTTGCCTACTAGCATTGGAAAACCTTCTAAGAATCTCTTTATTCTGACGGATTCTTGTTGGATTGAACAACTGGATTATCTGATAGAGAACTTGCCAGATTGGCATTTTCATATCGCTGCTTTTACAACAGTAGCACCAGTTCTCTTAGCTAAAATGGCCAATGAAAATGTGACGGTTTATCCAAATATCATCAGACAGACCACACTTGCAGGACTTTTGTCAGAGGCTGATATCTATCTTGATATCAATCATGAACGAAAATTTGATGATATCTTACAAGAGTGGAAGAAGACTGCTAAGCCGATTCTATCCTTTGATAATACCAATCACAGTCAGGTAGACACGCTTGTTTTTCCAACGTCTCAGCCAGAACAGATGGTAGACTATATCAGACAATACAAGTCATAAGAGAAAAAACGATATAGGATTGGAAGATAACTTCTTATTGATGGAAGTTCATCTTCCAATCTTTTTATGAGAAATTAACAGAAAATTGTGTCAACTCTTGAAATCCTTTTCAGAAAGGTTATAATAGATTTAGATTATTTGAACACGCCCTGAACATTGTGTCAAAAAGATAAACTTTCTTGTGTTTAGCAACACAGCGTCAGTTTCCTATTTTGACTTTATGTTCTACGGGCTTTGTATCATCTTATTTGAACACTGTGCGAAAAAGATGAATCTCCTTGTGTGCAAGCACACAGCGTTTTTCTGCGTCGTAGGCATCTGGTGCTAAAGCACCTAGTCGCCCTGACGTGGGTGCGTCTACGAAATCAAAGATTTCGGACTTACCGTATATTTTCACTTTGCGTTTTACGGCTTTTGTATCATGCTATTTGAACACGGGCTAAAAGGCTAGTGAAAAAGATGAGCTGGCTAGAAAATCAGGATTTTCTGCCATCTCCCTATTTTCAAACGCCTTTCTTAACGCCCTTTGTATCATTTTATTTGAAAGGAAATTATTATGTCTCAACTTAGTCAAGAATTTACAGATAAACTGTTTGCGGCTTATGAAGCCAATGCTAAATACCGTGCAGTTGAAAATGCAGTAACTCATAATGGTCTTTTGAAATCCTTGGAGACACGCCAGTCTGCCATTGACAATGACTATGTTTTCTCAATTGATTTGACCAAAGATGAGGTCTCAAATCAGAAAGCATCTGGGCGTTGCTGGATGTTTGCGGCTCTTAATACCTTCCGCCACAAATTGATTTCAGACTTCAAATTGGAAAATTTTGAATTGTCACAAGCCCACACTTTCTTCTGGGACAAGTATGAAAAATCAAACTGGTTCTTGGAACAAATCATTGCCACAGCAGATGAGGAAACAAGTAGCCGTAAGGTGAAATTCCTCCTCGACACGCCACAACAAGATGGTGGACAATGGGACATGGTTGTTGCCCTCTTTGAAAAATACGGTGTTGTTCCAAAATCAGTCTATCCTGAATCAATCTCATCAAGCGCCAGCCGTGAGCTCAATCAGTATTTGAATAAATTGTTGCGTCAGGATGCTCAAATCCTTCGTGACGAGATTGCTAAGGGAGCTGATGCCAATGCTGTTCAAGCTAAAAAAGAAGAACTCTTGCAAGATATCTTCAACTTCCTTGCAGTAAACCTAGGCTTGCCACCACGTCAGTTTGACTTTGCCTACCGTGACAAGGACAATAACTACCAAACAGAAAAAAGCATCACACCTCAAGCCTTCTTTGATAAGTATGTCGGACTCAAACTCTCTGACTATGTATCTGTTATCAATGCACCAACAGCAGATAAGCCCTACGGCAAGTCTTACACGGTAGAGTTGCTTGGAAATGTCGTTGGCAGCCCAGCTGTTCGCTACATCAACCTTGATATGGAGCGTTTCAAAGAGCTTGCTATTGCTCAGATGCAGGCTGGTGAGACTGTCTGGTTTGGTTCTGATGTCGGTCAATCAAGCGACCGTCAGACTGGTATCATGGCGACAAATACCTACGACTTTGAGACAGCCCTCGACATCAACTTTACTCAGGACAAGGCAGGACGTCTGGATTACAGCGAGAGCCTTATGACTCACGCTATGGTTTTGACAGGGGTTGATTTGGATGAAAATGGCAAAGCTATCAAATGGAAAGTTGAAAACTCTTGGGGAGACAAGGTTGGTCAGAAAGGTTACTTCGTTGCCTCTGACGCTTGGATGGATGAGTACACCTACCAGATTGTCGTCCGTAAAGAATTCTTGACAGCAGAAGAGCTAGCAGCCTATGAAGCAGAGCCACAAGTCCTTGCACCATGGGATCCAATGGGAGCCTTGGCTAAATAAGCTAGTAAGCAAAGATTTTAAAAAGTTAGAGAGATTTCTCTAGCTTTTTTATTATGAAGACAAGCAAAAACCGTTTGGATTTCTCCAAACGGTTTCAGAATGTAGACAAACCTAGTTTACAATAAAATTTAAAACTAAAGCTCTGCTTACTTAAAATAAATTTTCCGATTTCATGCGAGCGTTAGCGAGCACCCAAAAGATACTTCCGCCGTGATGATAGTATAAGAAATGTTTTTATATAGGCATTTCTTATACTCGGAATGTTTGAGACATGAGGCTCGAACATTAGTCATGGAATTCCGCAGGAAGTCGCTGACGTCCGACATCACTTAAGGAAAGTATCGAAAAAAGACTTTGTCTTCAACCAGAAACCGTTTGGAGAAATCCAAACGGTTTTTAATTATGCTGCACTGTCTGTGCTTGAAGAGTTATCTGTATCGCTCTCACTGTTTGAGTTAGAGCTAGATGATTGGCTGCTGCTTGATTCTTCTGAGCTAGATTCTTGGTATGAAGAGCTAGTTTCTTCTGAACTTGACTCTTCAGTTGTTTCACTACTTGAATAGCTGTAGTAGCTGCTATTTCTAGAGCTTGAAGAAGATCTAGCGCTACCAAGGTAGACATAAGATCCGCTGCGGTAAACACCGTCAGGCATTGTCCAATCAGTGCTACCACTTCCGTACATAGTGTTGAGGTAGCCACTCATTTGTGAGTAAACTTCAGCAGCGATGTTGAGGTTGTCTCCGTAGATAGGTGTTAGACGGTTTGAGTAACCAGTCCAGACAGCCATAGCATACTGAGTTGTGTAACCAACAAAGGTTTCATCAGGTGCCATTGTACCAACAGAGCTACTGTAGATACCTGTTTCTGCTTCGATTTGAGCAAGTTCGTCATCTGAATAGTTTGACGTACCAGTCTTACCAGCATTGTAAGGAGCTCCTGAAACAGCGGCGTAAGTACCTGTACCAGATGTCAGAACGGTTTTCATCATATCTGTCATCATGTAGGCTGTTGTTTCAGACATGGCTTGAGTGCTAGTAGCTGAGAAGTCTTGTGACGTACCATCACTAAATTCAACCTTGTTAATGTACATAGGCTCGTAATAAGTACCACCATTAGCGAATGCAGCATAGGCAGCTGCCATTTTTTCACTACTTGCACCATATTTTTGATCTGCACTAGATGTAGAACTTGAGATGGCATTTGAGTAGTACATTTCAGGATAATCGATTCCTAGTTTGTTAAGGAAGCTGAGTGATGTATCCAAACCAACCGCTTCAAGAGCTCGAACGGCTGGGATATTACGTGATTGTTGAAGAGCATAAGTTAGGGTGATGTTACCGTAGTATTGACGGTCCCAGTCATAGACTGGAGTAGAAGTACCAGGATAGTTATAGGCGGTATCCTTAACGGTATCAGCGGTACTTGTATAAACACCATTTTCAATAGCTGGCGCATAGTCTGTGATTGGTTTCATAGTAGAACCAAAGTCACGGTCAGTCAAGACAGCCTGGTTGGTTCCGAGAGAAACATTGCTATCTTGATTTCGACTACCTAGCTGAGCAATGACTTTACCATTTGTAACGTCAACAACAGTTGAAGCAACTTGGAAATCCTCATCTGGGAATGAGACATAAAGTCCACTGTTGTAGATGTCCCAAAGTTGTTGTTGGGCGCTTGTATCTACGTTTGTATAAACTTTAAGTCCTGCAGTGAAGACGTCTTGACCTGTCTTAGTTTGAACTTGCTCAATAACTTGTTTGATGTAGTTATCAAGGTATGGTTCATAACTTGATGTCTCTTCTAGTGTTTGAAGTCCGTCTGTAACAGGTGTTGCGACAGCTGTATTGTACTCGTCTTGAGTGATTTTTTCATCTTCTAGCATTTCAGCTAAGACGGTATCACGACGTTCTTTAGCAGCGTCAGGGTTAGTATAAGGATCGTATTGGGTAGGAGCTTGTGGAATACCAGCCATCAAAGCTACTTGAGCGATTGAAAGATCTTTCAATTCCTTACCGTAGTAAGCTTTAGAAGCTGTCTGCATACCGTAGTATCCATTACCCATGTAAACCTTGTTGATGTAGAAGGTAAGGATTTCTTCTTTGGTATATTCTTGTTCCATTTGCAGAGCCAACCAAACTTCTTGAGCTTTACGCTTCAATGTTTGGTCAGATTCGCTAGTTGAGAAGTAGGCCAACTTGATCAGCTGTTGATCAAGTGTTGACCCCCCTTGGGTGCTATTGCTGATCAGGTTATTCCAGGCCGCACCGAAGATACGATAGATATCAACCCCACGGTGTTGGAAGAAACGTTTGTCCTCGATAGAAGTGACGGCATTTACCAAATTAACTGGAATGCTGTCTGCAGAGACACTTTCACGTTTTTCTGATCCCAAATCGGCAATCAGATTACCTCCGCTATCGTAGATCAGACTTGAATTGGTGGATTCGAGTTTTGATTTTGAGAGTTGAGGGGTGCTACTCACATAGTAGGCAAAGAGTAGCCCACCGGCAATAACACCGATAATGGTTAAGCTTAAAATAGTAATTAGGGAGTATTTTAAGACTTTTGAAAATGTTTTCATTTTTCACCACCTAATAAATTTTTTTCAATAATGTCCAGATAAGGAACCTGAGGATAGGCACCTGCGCCAATCTCAAATCCTCTTTTTTTGATATAATCAAGAGGCATGGACTTGCTGCCCAGATCTTTCTGGTAGAAAGTAATCAAATCAGCAGCCGGCAGGAGATAGGTTTCCTTGAGAGTTGAGAAGTGAAGGAGGACAAAGCAAATACCATCTTGCTCCAGAACATTTGCCATGTGCTCAATCTGGTGAGCGTGGAAATTTTTCATGGGCATGGAAGTCTTTTGTCTGGTTTCCTTGGCTTCAAAGTCAATATAATGTCCCTTGTAAACACCTGAGTAGTCAGTAGTAGAGGCTTGACGAAAATAGGCTTCAACAATCTTAGCGCGGCTTCTTTTCGGATAATCAACCTTTACAATTTGAACAGGCGTCGGTTTTTTGTGAATAACTGCAATCTTGCGTGACAAATAAAAGTCATTTGTCGCATTGATAGCAGATTCAAAGGACATCCCACGGTTAGCAAAATTGACAGTCGCTTCTTTGTTGACAGTCGGTGTTTGCTTACGAATAATACGATGAGGGTATTTTACCATACAAACTCCTAGGGATACTTGTTTATAGAAATAAACAATACTATTATACCATAAAATTAAAAAGGATAACAGATAATGAGTTCTCTACTAATAACAGGCTATAAAAGCTTTGAACTTGGGATTTTTAATGATAAGGATCCTAAGCTCAAAGTCATCAAAAAGGCTATCAGAAAGGATTTGATCCGCTATTTTGAAGAGGGAGTAGACTGGTTGGTTTTTACAGGAAATCTAGGCTTTGAAGTCTGGGCTCTTGAAGTTGCTAAAGACCTAAGAGATGAATATGATTTTTCAATGGCCTGCCTTTTCCTGTTTGAAGATCAAGGACAGTCTTGGAGTGAGGCAAATCAAGAGAAACTTGCACAATTTAAGCAGCTTGATTTTGTTAAATACAGCTACCCTACCTATCAAAATCCGAGTCAATTTAAAACCTATAATCAGTTTTTGATTGAAAATACAGATGGGGCTTATCTTTTCTACGATAATGAGAGCGAAACGCAGCTCAAATACCTCTATCAATTGATGAAAGAAGCAGATTATGACTTACAGGAATTGAGCTTCGAACGCCTCAATGAAATCGCTTCAGAGGACTAGAGAGACAAGTTAAATAGTTGCTTTTTTTAAAATATTCATGTATCATATTGAATGATGGGATTTTTATAAATCTATAGAAACGATAAGTATGGAGAGTGCAGCGATGGCAGACATTTTATTTAGTCCAAAAGATATTTTTGAACAAGAATTTAAGACGAGCATGAGAGGCTACGACAAAAAAGAAGTTGACGAGTTTCTCGATGACATCATCAAAGACTATGAGTCATACATTGCGACAATCGAAAAACTTCGCGAAGAAAATGCTAGCTTGAAAGAAAAACTCAAGACAGCATCATCAGCACCAAAGGCTGCTAGTGCACCAGTTGCACCAGCAAGTCCTCAACAACGTGTCGTTGAACCAGCTTCAAATTATGATATTTTAAAACGTATCAGCCGTTTGGAAAAAGAAGTCTTCGGTAAACAAATCGTCGAATAAGAAAAATCTTGCAATTTTTGGATAATCGCGTGGTAGACTTCGGTTTGCCATGAGGAAAGTCCATGCTAGCACTGGCTGAGATGCCGGTAGTGATTGTGCTAGGCGAATGCATAAGCCTAGGAAGGTAGCTTTCTACCTTACGGCGAGTAAAAGGGCTAAGTCTTTGGATATGCCTGAATAGCTCTGAAAGTGCCACAGTGACGTAGTTTCTTGGGAAACCAAGAAAGTGGAACGCGGTAAACCCCTCAAGCTAGCAACCCAAACTTTGGTCGGGGCATGGGATGGAAGGAAATGAACGGAAATCCTGACTGGAAACAGTAGACAGATGATTATCGATAGAGGGAGAGACACCTAGCTCCTTCTTGAACAAAACATGGCTTATAGAAAATTGCATATAGGTATGAGGCTGGGATGAAAGTAGTTCCAGCCTCTCATTATATCAAGTGTAAACCATTCCTCTTGTTGCCTACTCAGTTAATGCAAAAAAAAACAAGAGGAATCATTCATCCTAAATAGATTAGAAAACGTAAAAAAGAGAAATGAAACAAGAATTTAACCTTATTGCAACAGCGGCAGCAGGACTTGAGGCAGTCGTTGGTAAAGAAATTCGTAACCTGGGCATTGACTGTCAGGTTGAAAATGGGAAGGTCCGCTTCAAAGGTGACCTAAAAACGATCGCAGAAACCAATCTCTGGCTTCGCTCAGCAGACCGTATCAAGATTGTTGTGGGCACTTTTCCAGCAAGGACCTTTGAAGAACTCTTTCAAGGTGTTTTTGCCTTGGATTGGGAGAACTATCTTCCTCTAGGATCGACCTTCCCTATTTCCAAAGCAAAATGTGTCCGCTCTAAGCTTCACAATGAGCCTAGCGTACAGGCTATTACCAAGAAGGCGGTAGTTAAGAAACTTCAAAAACATTATCACCGTCCTGAGGGTGTGCCTTTGGTTGAAAATGGACCAACTTATAAGATTGAGGTGTCTATTCTCAAAGATCAGGCAACTCTCTTGATTGATACAACAGGTGACAGTCTCTTCAAACGTGGTTACCGTACAGACAAAGGTGGTGCTCCGATTAAGGAAAATATGGCGGCAGCTATTTTACAGTTGAGCAACTGGTATCCTGACAAACCTTTGATTGACCCGACTTGTGGTTCTGGAACTTTCTGTATTGAAGCGGCCATGATTGGTATGAATATTGCTCCTGGCTTTAACCGTGATTTTGCCTTTGAGGCCTGGTCATGGGTTGATAAGGATTTGGTCCAAGCTGTGCGCGATGAGGCAGAAAGTAAGGCAGACTATGATGTTGAACTCGACATTATGGGTTGTGATATCGATGCTCGTATGGTGGAAATCGCTAAGAAAAATGCCGAAGAGGCAGGTCTTGCAGATGTTATCAAATTGAAACAAATGCGTCTTCAAGACTTGAAAACCGATAAAATCAACGGTGTTATCATTTCAAACCCTCCTTATGGGGAGCGACTCTTGGATGACAAAGCCATTGACATTTTGTATAATGAAATGGGGCAAACCTTTGCACCGCTCAAAACCTGGAGCAAGTTTATCTTGACCAGTGATGAACAATTTGAAAGTAAATACGGCAGTCTTGCCGATAAGAAACGCAAACTTTATAACGGAACTTTGCGTGTTGACCTCTATCAATACTTTGGTCAACGCGTCCGCCGTTCAGTCAGCGAATAGGAAGGTCATACGATGACAACTGAAAATGATAATTTAGATTTTGAAAAAGCTAAGGATATGACAGTTGAAGAGGCTGTTAAAAAAAGCGAAGAGCTTAAGGCTGGTATCACAGAAGATGATAGTATCCTTGATAAATATATCAAGCAAAATCGTGAGCAGGTTGAAGCTCAAAAGTTTGAAAATACAGATATTGACTCTTTAGATACGGCTTCTCTTGATAATTTCATCAAGAAACAACGTGAAGAGTTGGCTGCCTCAGGGCTTTTGGAAAATGCTAGCGATGATGTTAAAGAAGTTGCTGAAGAAGTCATTAGCGGTGCCTCAACTGAGTCAGCTAAAGCAGACTTGGAAGAGACTATCGTTGCAGAAACTGCTCTGATCCCAGAAACAGAAAGTAGTCAAGCTGCAGCGGAAACTAATAACGTTAAGGAAGAAACTGAGTCTGAGTCAGCAAGTATTCTATTAGGAGATGCTGAAGACACGCCAGTTTACAAGAATAAAAAAGTCATCTTTGGTTCTTTAGCAGCTATCATTGTTGCAATTTTTGCAGTAGCATTTGGTCTTAATGCTCTTAATAGCTCTAATCAAACAGCAAGTTCTTCATCAAGTAGTTCAGCTTCAAGTTCATCAAGCAGTAGCTCATCAACAAGTGATGCCAAGGCTAATAATGACGCCTTTACAACACTTTATGATAGCTTCTACACTGATTCAAACAAGACAGCTTTGAAAAATAGTAGTTTTTCAAGCCTCTCTGATTTGGAAGCGGCACTTGAAAAGTTGAAAGATACGGATTACTACGATGCTGCTAAGAAGAAATATGATGCTCTAAAGAGTCAAATTGAAGCTATTCAAACAGTCAATGGTCTCTTTGAAGCGGAAGCTATTGTCGATGGAACTTACAATAGTTCAGTCGCTGTTAAGGCGGGAGCAAACTTTGATAGTCTTCCAAGTTCAGTTCTGAATACAGGAAATGCGACGACAGATAGTCTTATTCAAACAGCTATCGCTGGTGGACGCAGCCTTCAAGCAGGTACAGCGACAACAACAGCCGCAGCAAGTTCGCAAGCGGACCAAGCTAGTCAAGCAGCTAGTGACACAACTACTGCAGCGACATCATCAGCAGCTAGTGCTTCAACAGGTTCTGCGACTACGACAACAACACCGTCTGTATCAGCAGCAACTTCTTACGGTATTACAAGCTACGATGTTTCAACTCTTCAACGCGATAAGAGTCGTGTTCCTTACAACGACGCAGCAATCGCAGATTCATCAAACTCAGCTTGGACCTTTGGTGAAGGTGTTCTTGAAAAAATTGTAGCAACATCACAAGCTCGTGGCTACATCACAGGTAATAACTACATTCTTGAACGTGTCAATATCATTAACGGTAACGGCTATTACAACATGTTCAAACCAGATGGAACCTACCTCTTCTCAATCAATGCCAAAACAGGTTACTTTGTCGGAAATGCCGCAGGTAACTCAGATGCTCTTGATTACTAAGAGATTTAAAGAAAAAAAGAGAGTGGGACAAAAATCGGTAATTCCGAAGGAATTCGATTTTGTCAGCAAGTCTTTCTTTTAAGTTGCTGACCTGAAACAGTCTATCCCCAGACTGTTTCACTCCCACCTCCGCACAGTTTCAACAGTTCAGTGAACTGTTGAAAGTTGGAAATAAAGCAAACTAAGTTTGCGTCATTCGTTAGGGCTGTAAGAGTTGATTTATTGACGCTCAAACAGTCCACTGGACTGTTTGAGGTGGGAAATAGAGAAAGCGGAGCTTTCATCCTCTCCACTCAGCAGTGGTTTATTGGTGCTAAAGCACCTAATGAACTGTGCAGGGGACTTTCTAAGCTGGCAAAGCCAGCAAGAAAGGCTCCTAACCCCTGCGCTTTGCAAACTAGATTATAAAAAAGAAGAGGCTAGGACTTTTGTTCCGGCTTCTTCTTTTTGCTATTCAAAGGCAGTTTAGTTACTTACTTAGACGATGTGACGTTCGAAGGCGTTATCTGAAATACCTTGAGAGAGGATGAGTTTAGCCCACTCTTTAGCAGAATGAAGGCTGTGGTCTTTGTAGTTACCGCATGATTCGATTGTTGTTCCAGGAACATCTTCCCAGCTAATGCCATCAGCGATTTCTTGGAGGCTTGATTTGATCACTTTAGCGATTTCAGTAGCGTCTTGTTTGCCCCACATAATCATATGGAAACCTGTACGACAGCCAAATGGTGAACAGTCAATCAAGCCATCGATACGTTGACGAATCAATTTTGCTAGTAGGTGTTCGATGGTGTGAAGCCCTGCTGTATCAATAGAATTCATATTTGGTTGGATGAGGCGGATATCAAAGTTTGTGATGATATCTCCCACAGGTCCAACTTCTTCTGAAATCAGGCGGACGTAAGGTGCTTTGACAATGGTGTGATCAAGTTCGAAACTCTCAACAACAACTTCTTTAGACATAGGATTCTCCTTTTGTTTGCTTTCTTTCTATCATAACATAATTTTGCTTAAAGGCGTCCGATTTTTCATTGTAGAAAGCCTTAACTTATGATAAAATAAAAGGTGATTTTCCAAGTGAAAATTAATTTTTATTGAGGTGAAAACATGTTAAATATCATCATTATTTCGCTTGTTTTTGCACTCATTGGTTTGATTGTTGGTTATGTGGTTATTTCAATCAGATTAAAATCTGCTAAGGAAGCTGCAGAACTAACGCTTTTGAATGCCGAACAAGATGCTGTGACGATCAAAGGAAAGGCTGAATCAGAAGCCTTGACCATTGTCCAAACAGCTGAGAGAGAAAGTAGTGCTCATAAGAAAGAACTGCTTATCGAGGCAAAAGAAGAAGCTAGAAGATATCGCGAAGAGATTGAAAAAGAATTTAAGTCTGAAAAACAAGAATTGAAGCAGATGGAAAGTCGTTTGACAGACCGTGCTTCATCCCTTGACCGAAAAGATGAAAATTTAAGCAATAAGGAAAAACTGCTCAACTCAAAAGAGCAGAGTCTTTCAGATAAATCTAGACATATTGATGAGCGTGAAGAACAGGTTGCAAAACTAGAAGACGAAAAACGTGCCGAATTGGAGCGCGTTGGTGCTATGACGATTGCAGAAGCGCGTGAGGTTATCCTAACGGAGACTGAAAACAATCTGACTCATGAAATCGCAACACGTATCAAGGATGCTGAGCGTGATGTCAAAGATCGCTCAGACAAGATGGCTAAGGACTTGCTAGCTCAGGCTATGCAACGTTTAGCTGGTGATTATGTCACAGAACAAACCATTACCAGTGTTCATCTTCCAGATGATAGTATGAAAGGTCGTATCATCGGTCGTGAGGGACGTAATATTCGTACCCTTGAAAGCTTGACAGGTATCGATGTTATTATCGATGATACTCCTGAGGTTGTAGTGCTTTCAGGTTTTGATCCAATTCGTCGTGAGATTGCTCGCATGACCTTGGAGACCTTGATTTCAGATGGTCGTATCCACCCAGCTCGTATTGAGGAATTGGTTGAAAAGAACCGTCAGGAACTTGACAATCGTATCCGTGAGTATGGTGAGGCAGCGGCTTATGAAATTGGTGCACCAAACCTCCACCCAGATCTAATTAAGATTATGGGACGTTTGCAGTTCCGTACTTCTTACGGTCAAAATGTGCTGCGCCACTCAGTTGAGGTTGGTAAGTTAGCAGGTATTTTGGCTGGTGAATTGGGTGAGAATGTAGCACTTGCTCGTCGTGCAGGTTTCCTTCATGATATGGGGAAAGCCATTGACCGCGAGGTTGAAGGTAGCCACGTTGAGATTGGAACAGAGTTTGCTCGTAAGTACAAGGAGCATCCAGTTGTTGTCAATACCATTGCTAGTCACCACGGAGATGTTGAGCCTGAGTCTGTTATCGCAGTCTTGGTTGCAGCAGCGGATGCCCTTAGTTCAGCCCGTCCAGGAGCTCGTAATGAGTCTATGGAAAACTATATCAAGCGCCTACGCGACTTGGAAGAAATCGCATCTAGCTTTGACGGTGTGCAAAATTGCTTCGCCCTTCAAGCTGGACGTGAAATTCGTATCATGGTTCAACCTGGTAAAGTTAATGATGACCAGGTGACTATCCTTGCTCATAAGGTCCGTGAAAAAATTGAAAACAATCTTGACTACCCAGGAAATATCAAAGTTACCGTTATCCGTGAGATGCGTGCCGTTGATTATGCTAAGTAGTTTATATGCCAAAAGGGGAATTTGACTTGTGTCAGATTTCTTTTTTGTTTTTCAGTGGCTAAAATTTGTCAACCCTATTTGCAAAAGCCTAAGTTTCAGATTATGAAAGAGATTTTCAGTCTAAAAGCTCTATCAGTTAATATTAGCTTATTATAAGGGTGTCTTTATACTAGGGACAAAACCTTACTGAAAAAGAAAGTCTAGTCTTCCTTGAAAAAAAGCCATTTTTTTGCTAAAATGGTTAACAGAAACTTTCTCGCAGTTGAGAGCTAATCATTAAGGAGTGTGACATGTCTGAACGTGGCTTACTAATTGTCTTTTCAGGTCCTTCAGGAGTTGGTAAAGGAACAGTTAGACAGGAAATTTTTTCAACACCAGATCACAAGTTTGAATATTCAGTATCGATGACAACAAGACCCCAACGTCCAGGTGAGGTTGATGGTGTCGATTATTTCTTCCGAACACGTGAAGAATTTGAAGAATTGATTAAAAATGGTCAAATGCTAGAGTATGCCGAGTATGTTGGTAACTACTACGGAACTCCCTTGACTTATGTCAATGAAACCCTTGATAAGGGTATCGATGTCTTTCTTGAAATTGAAGTACAAGGTGCTCTTCAGGTTAAGACAAAGGTTCCTGATGGTGTCTTTATCTTCTTGACGCCACCTGATCTTGATGAATTGAAAGATCGTCTTGTTGGACGCGGTACGGATAGTGAGGAAGTTATTGCTCAACGTATCGAACGTGCCAAAGAAGAGATTGCTCTTATGCGTGAATATGATTATGCTGTGGTTAACGATGAGGTGCCTTTGGCTGCCGAGCGTGTTAAACGTATTATCGAAGCTGAGCATTTCCGTGTAGACCGTGTGATTGGTCGCTACAACGATATGATTAAAGATATGTAGCCAGTAAACAGTTAAGTAGTCATGTCTTGGGAGATGATTAACTTACTGTTAGCGACTGCATTTTGAAAAAAGTAACTAGAAAAGAGATATAAGCTTATGATGTTGAAACCATCTATCGATAAATTGTTGGACAAGGTTCCTTCAAAATACTCACTTGTTATCCTTCAAGCAAAACGTGCTCACGAATTGGAAGCAGGTGCTGAAGCAACTCAAGATTTCAAATCTGCTAAGTCAACACTTCGTGCCTTGGAAGAAATCGAATCTGGTAATGTTGTTATCCACCCAGATCCAGAAGCAAAACGTGAAAGTGTACGTCGTAAGGCGGAAGAAGCACGCCTAGCTAAGGAAGAAGAAGAACGTAAAATCAAGGCTCAAATCGCCAAAGAAAAAGAAGAAGGAGAAAAAATCTAAGATTGGAAATCTTAGATTTTTCCTGTTTTTTGAAGATGTGAACTGTTCTTCTTGCCACTACCCTAAAGACTAGGATTTTGAGGGAGGAATAGTTAGCACTAAGGAGTACTGAACACTGGCAGAAGGCCATAAAGGTAAGATATGACTAAAATTGCAAAAATTATTGTTGATATCCCGCTCATGCAGACGGACAAGCCTTTTTCCTATGAGGTTCCTGAGCATCTGCTGGATTTGGTTCAAGTAGGGGTGCGTGTCCATGTGCCTTTCGGTAAGGGAAATCGTCTCTTGCAGGGATTTGTTGTGGGGTTGGAGGATGCTGATGCAGCTGACTTGAAGCCAATCAGAGAGTTTTTGGATTTTGAGCCAGTCCTTAATGCTGAGCAGCTGCTCTTGGCAGACCAGATGCGACACACCGTTTTTTCTTATAAGATTTCGATTTTGAAAGCTATGCTGCCTGGGCTTCTCAACTCTAAGTACGACAAGGAATTTCACCCTCTGGCTAGCCTTTCCGATGAGGAGCGCCAGCTTTATTTTCCAAAAAATAGCCCTCTCCTAGCATCTGAGCTCCGTGAGGAACTTTCTTTAAAAATGGCAGAGCTGCTCAAGGCAGGCAAGGTGGAGCAGGTCTATCTGGCTAAGGATAGGCAGACCATCAAGACGCAGAAGCACTATGATGTTAATCTTCAGCTTTTGGAGACTTTGGAGATTGCAGGTCGTGCTAAGAAGCGTTTGGAAATGAGGGCTTGGCTCTTGGAAAATAGCCAGTCAGGTCTGCTTAAGGATTTACAGGCTCTTTATGGGCGTGAGGTTATCAAGTTCTTTGAAGATGCTGGTGCTTTAAACATTCGTGAGGTGGAGGTCAGCCGAGCCCATGCTTACTTTAAGGATGTCAAGTCCAGCAACTTTTTACAACTTAATGAGGAGCAGGCAGCTGTTGTTGAACAAGTGACGGCAGCCATAGGACAAGCTAGCAAGCCTTTTCTTTTAGAAGGTGTTACGGGTTCAGGAAAGACAGAAGTTTACCTGCATATTATCGATAAGGTCTTGCAGCAGGGGAAAACAGCTATTGTTCTGGTTCCTGAAATCTCACTGACGCCACAGATGACCAATCGCTTTATTTCTCGCTTTGGAGAGCAGGTGGCCATTATGCATTCAGGTCTGTCTGATGGTGAGAAATTCGATGAATGGCGTAAGGTCAAGTCAGGTCAAGCCAAGGTTGTCGTTGGTGCCCGCTCTGCTATTTTCGCCCCTCTGGAAAATATCGGTGCCATCATCATCGACGAGGAGCATGAGGCGACCTACAAGCAGGAGTCTAATCCCCGTTATCATGCCAGAGATGTGGCTCAGTTGCGGGCTGACTATCACAAGGCTGTGCTGGTCATGGGCTCAGCTACACCATCTATCGAGAGTCGGGCGCGTGCCAGCCGAGAGGTCTATCAGTTCTTGCAGTTGACCAAGCGTGCCAATCCCAATGCCAAGATACCAGAGGTGGAGATTTTGGATTTCAGGGATTATATCGGTCAGCAAGAGGCTGGAAATTTCACACCACCCTTGCTTGAAGCGATTGAGGAGCGACTGGCTAAGAAGGAGCAGGTGGTGCTCATGCTTAATCGCCGTGGCTTTTCAAGTTTTGTCATGTGTCGTGATTGTGGCTTTGTCGATGACTGTCCCAACTGTGATATTTCACTGACCTTGCACATGGATACCAAGACCATGAATTGCCATTACTGTGGTTTTCAAAAGGGAATCCCTAGAAACTGTCCTAATTGTCAGAGCCCAAGTATCCGTTACTATGGGACTGGGACCCAGAAAGCCTATGATGAGCTAGCAGAGATTTTTCCTCAGGCGAGAATTTTACGCATGGATGTAGATACGACTCGCCAGAAAGGTGCTCATGAAAAGCTTTTGACCAAGTTTGGAAATCATGAAGCGGATATTCTCTTGGGAACCCAGATGATTGCCAAGGGCTTGGATTTTCCAAATGTTACCCTGGTAGGTGTCCTCAATGCAGATACCTCCCTCAATCTCCCTGATTTCAGGTCATCTGAGCGGACCTTCCAGCTCTTGACTCAGGTGGCAGGTCGTGCAGGGCGAGCTGACAAGCCAGGTCAGGTCTATATCCAAACCTACAATCCTGACCACTATGCCATTCAGCTTGCCAAGGCTCAGGATTATGAAGCCTTCTACCAGTACGAGATGTCTATCCGCAGGCAGTTGGGCTATCCGCCTTACTACTTTACCGTCGGTCTGACGCTTTCCCATTCTTCTGAGGAAATAGCTGTGCAGAAAAGTTACGAGGTTATGGGACTCTTGAGACAAGGCTTGACAGACAAGGTTAAACTGCTAGGTCCGACACCCAAACCTATTGCCAGAACACATAATCTCTACCACTATCAAATTTTAGTCAAATATCGCTTCGAAGATCACTTGGAAGAAAGTCTCAATCGTATCCTTGACTGGACCCAGGAAAAAGACAATCAAAAAGTCCGAGTCATCATTGACCACGAACCACAGAATTTGATGTAGGGAGGTTCTATGTTTTTCATACTCTTATGTTTTGGTGTTTTCAAAATTTGTCAGAAGGCGAATGAATTTGAAGAGCTATCAAATTTTGAAATCCGAGTACTCCCTATCTATGCAGGAATCATGTTTTTGACCAGTATGGATTGGAGGCTACTCTCCCTTGTGGAAGTCTTGGGCTTATCAGTCATTTCCTACGCAATTGCTCGCTTTCAATTGACAAGTCTAGAAGTAAAAGAAGACAGCGAGAAGATTTTGATCAAAAAAGGGAATGCCTTTCTGATAGGCTGGGCTTTGAGTCTGCTTTTAGGAATTGGCTTGGAATACCTTAGCTTGGGAGAGTTATCTCTTCACCATATTCTAGAAAATTTTGGAAAAGACCTCTTTAAAGAATTATCAGTCGTGGGTCTATTCACCGCTAAGAATGATTGGTATATCTGGCTCATCACGACTGTTATGACTTATAGCTATAGCAACTATCTTCAAAAATATTATCCTAGCCTGACAAACAAAAAGAGCCAGTAAGCGACAAGGTCAAACAGAATTGCTATAATGATGGTGTAGTTTGACTTATTATTGTTTTTTTATGGATTTTATATCTTAGAGAAAGGAACTGAACATGGGACTAATTTTCTAGAGGAAAAGATAAATCATACCTAGACGTCAAGCGTCATCGGTAGATTTCCTATTTCCTTACGAAAATTTCCAGCAAGCTGGAACGTCCCTTTGTATCTTATTATTATGACAAAATTAATTTTTATGGGGACGCCTGATTTTTCAGCGACTGTCCTAAAAGGTCTTCTAGCGGATGATCGCTATGAGATTCTTGCTGTAACGACGCAGCCTGATCGCGCTGTTGGTCGTAAGAAAGAAATCAAGATGACACCTGTTAAGGAGGTGGCTCTTGAGCACAATATTCCTGTTTATCAACCTGAGAAATTGTCAGGTTCGACAGAGTTAGAAAACTTGATGGCTCTAGGTGCTGACGGTATTGTGACTGCAGCCTTTGGTCAATTTTTGCCACCCAAACTCTTGAATGCTGTTGATTTTGCAGTCAATGTTCATGCTTCGCTGCTACCTAAATACCGTGGTGGTGCACCAATTCATTATGCCATTATCAATGGGGAATTAGAGGCTGGTGTGACCATTATGGAGATGGTTAAGGAGATGGATGCTGGTGACATGGTTGCTAAGGCATCGACACCAATTCTAGATAGCGATAATGTCGGTACCATGTTTGAAAAATTAGCTGTTATTGGACGTGATCTTCTTTTAGAAACCCTACCTGGCTATATTTCAGGGGATATCAAGCCTGAGCCACAGAATCATGATGAGGCAACTTTCTCACCTAATATTTCTCCAGAAGAGGAGCGTATTGACTGGAATAAGTCAGCGCGTGAGATTTTTAATCAGATCCGTGGGATGTACCCATGGCCAGTTGCTCATACGATTTTGGATGGCAATCGCTTTAAAATTTATGAAGCGCAGCTGGTTGATGGTCAGGGACAAGCTGGTCAGATTATTGAGAAAACCAAAAAGACCTTGGTTGTTGCGGCGGAAAGCGGAGCTATCTCCCTAACAAGCGTCCAACCAGCGGGTAAACCTCGTATGGCAATCGCAGACTTCCTCAATGGTGTTGGTAGAAATCTTGAAGTAGGTGACCGTTTTGGCCAATGATTGGAAAAAAACAGCGAGAGGACAGGCTCTCATGGTCTTGGAAGAGGTCTTCCGTGGGGGAGCCTATTCTAATATCGCTCTTAATCAGCAACTCAAAATCAGCAAGCTTTCTGACAAGGACAAGGGGCTAGTGACGGAAATCGTTTATGGAACGGTTGCTCGTAAATTGACCTTGGAATGGCAGTTGGCTCATGTGATTGAGGATCGTGATAAGCTTGAAACATGGGTCTATGACCTGCTCATGCTCAGTCTTTATCAGTTGCTTTATCTGGATAAGATTCCTGCTCACGCTGTTGTTAATGATGCGGTAGCTATTGCCAAAAATCGTGGCAATAAAAAGGGTGCCGAGAAGTTGGTCAATGCTGTGCTGAGAAAATTGTCTAGTGGTAATTTGGCTGATCCTAGCACCATCAAGCGTCTTAACAAACGTTATTCAATCCAGTATTCCTTGCCCGTTTGGTTGGTCAAAAAGTTGATTGACCAGTACGGACAAGACCGTGCTGTCAAGCTATTTGAGAGTTTACATGAGCGTAATAAGGCTAGTTTTCGTGTGACAGATCCTGGTCGTTTTGATGAATTGGCTGCTGCTCTAGAGGCTGATCCTTCTGTCCTTTCTGAAGTAGGTCTGACCAAATCGTCTGGGCATGTAGCTGGAACAAGCTATTTCAAAGAAGGTCTCGTAACCATGCAGGATGAGACTAGTCAGCTGGTTGCACCGACACTCAACTTACAGGGTTCTGAGCAGGTTTTGGATGCCTGTGCAGCACCAGGTGGTAAGACTGTTCACATGGCCTCTTATTTGACGACTGGTCAGGTGACGGCGCTTGACCTTTATGACCATAAGCTGGCTTTGATTGAAGAAAATGCAGAGCGTCTAGGCGTTAAAGAGCGTATTGTTACTAAAAAGTTAGATGCTAGTAAAGTTCATGAGACATTTCCGCAAGACTCTTTCGATAAGATTTTAGTAGATGCCCCTTGTTCTGGCATTGGACTGATCCGTAGAAAGCCTGATATCAAGTATCATAAGGATTTGCAGGATTTTGAAAGCTTGCAGAAAATCCAATTGGAAATCTTAGCAAGTGTTTGTCAAACCTTGCGTAAAGGTGGTATAATAACATATAGCACTTGCACCATTGTTGCAGAAGAAAATCAGGAAGTCATTAGGAAATTCTTGGAGACACATCCTGATTTTGAGCAAGTTATGTTAAGACACGAAAAAGAAGATATTATGGTTGATGGCTGTCTTGCTATCACGCCAGAACAATATCTGACAGATGGCTTCTTCATTGCACAAGTAAGAAAAAAAGCCTAGTGTATTAGTAGGAGGAGAACTGACCTTGTCAGAAAACACTAAAACTATGGAAATTTCACTTTTAACAGATATTGGACAAAAACGTTCTAATAACCAAGATTTTGTTAATAAATATGATAATAAAGTAGGGATTCCACTTATCGTCCTCGCAGACGGTATGGGGGGGCATCGCGCAGGTAATATTGCTAGTGAGATGGCAGTAACAAACCTTGGAAGAGAGTGGGTTAATACGGACTTTAGCCACCTCAGCCAAATTCGTGATTGGATGATGGCTCATATTGAGCAAGAAAACCAGAAAATCTATGAGTTGGGTCAAACAGAAGACTATAAGGGCATGGGAACAACTATTGAAGCCCTTGCTGTTGTTGATAATAATGTTATTTTTGCCCACGTTGGAGATTCACGTATCGGTTTTATTCATGAAGGAAACTATACTCAACTAACAAGCGATCACTCTCTCGTTAATGAGTTGGTTAAAGCAGGTCAGCTGACAGAAGAAGAAGCTGCTGTTCATCCACAAAAGAACATTATTACCCAATCTATTGGTCAAGCTAATCCGGTAGAATTAGACCTTGGTGTACAGCCTTTGGAAGCTGGCGATACTGTTTTGATTAACAGTGATGGTCTGACAAATATGGTTTCAAAAGAAGAAATTGAAGCTATCATTACAGATTCATATCTGACTTTGTCAGAGAAAGCCAAAACCTTGGTAGACACTGCAAATAATGCAGGAGGCCTTGACAATATAACTGTTGCCCTAGTTAGATTCGACCAGGAGGATAATTGATGATCCAAGTTGGCAAATTATTTGCTGGCCGTTATCGGATCCTGAAGTCAATTGGACGTGGTGGGATGGCAGACGTTTATTTAGCCAATGATTTGATTCTTGATAATGAGGAAGTAGCCATCAAGGTACTTCGTACCAATTATCAAACTGACCAAGTTGCTGTTGCTCGTTTCCAAAGAGAAGCTAGAGCCATGGCAGAATTGAATCATCCCAATATTGTCGCTATTAGAGATATCGGTGAAGAGGATGGACAACAATTCCTTGTTATGGAATATGTTAATGGTTCAGACTTGAAAAAATATATTCAAGACCATGCCCCTCTTTCGAATGCGGAAGCTATTCGCATTATGAGTGAAGTTTTGTCAGCCATGACACTCGCTCACCAGAAAGGGATCATTCACCGAGATTTGAAACCCCAGAATGTCTTGTTGACGCAGGATGGTAGAGCCAAGGTTACCGATTTTGGTATCGCAGTAGCCTTCGCTGAAACCAGCTTAACACAAACCAATTCAATGCTTGGTAGTGTGCACTATTTATCACCAGAGCAGGCGCGTGGCTCAAAAGCGACCGTCCAAAGTGATATCTATGCCATGGGAATTATGCTCTTTGAAATGTTGACAGGTCACATCCCTTATGATGGGGATAGTGCGGTAACAATCGCGCTGCAGCATTTTCAAAAGCCTCTTCCATCGATCACAATGGAAAATCGAAATGTTCCTCAAGCACTTGAAAATGTCGTCATTAAAGCGACAGCTAAAAAGTTAGCAGATCGTTATGTGACGACCAATGAAATGAGTCGTGATCTGTTGACATCCTTGCAACCTAACCGCAGTCATGAGGCTAAGCTGCACTTTACAGACACAACAGATGTAAAACCTTTACCAAAGGTTGATCAAAATACAGCCAGTGTCACAACTGAGCAATTGCTCAATACACAGAGCTCGAGCAAAAAGAAAGCTAAAGCGGAAGCTACTTCTAAAGAGCTTGAAGAAGAACCAGTTCAAAAGGTTAAAAAAGCTAAGAAAAAACGAGGCATCTTAAGCATTCTCTTTAGAATTATCCTAGTTTTCTTTGTACTTGCCTTAGCGGGATTTGCCTTCTTGATGATGACTTCTAAGTCTACTGTCAGTGTTCCAGATGTGACAGGAATGACGCTTGAGACAGCCCAGTCAACAATCGAACAAGCAGGTCTTACTGTTGGTGATGTTGAAAATGTTGCTGACAGTAGTGTTGAATCTGGTCATGTTATTAAAACTGATCCAACTGCTAATAGCTCTAAAAAAGAAGGCTCTAAAATCACGATCTACCTATCTACTGGTAGCGAAAGCATTACCCTAGATGACTATACTGGTAAACAGTATAGTGATGCCGTCAGTGATTTGAAATCTAAAGGAATTTCTTCGGACAGAATTGTCAAAGAAGAGGTTGAAACTGATAATTATACTAATGGAGAAATTATCAGTCAGGATCCATCTTCTGGAAATGATTTTAGCTTATCAGGTTCTGATACTATCACCTTTAAGGTAGCGGTAAATACTAGCGTTACAATGCCAGATGTGACAGGTATGACTTATTCAGAAGCCAAAAATGCTTTGCTGGCTTTGGGATTGGATTCGTCACAAATTTTGACAGACTCATCAAGCCCGTCGTCAACAGCGACTGTTTATGCTCAATATCCTTATTATGGAGATAGCATCGGTATCAGTGCAGGTGATCAAGTAACCTTGTACTTACAAGAGGCTTCAAGTAACAGCTCGACAGCCTATTCGTCAAATCATAACAGCAGTTCGTCAACGACGAACTCAAGTTCATCAAGCGATGAATCATCGTCAAGCGATACGGATAGCTCTTCAAGTTCATCATCTAGTGATTCTGTAACGGAAGAGTCCTCAAATTAATATTAAGAGAAAGACTAGCTTTAAGGCTGGTCTTTTTTTGCTATTTTCTATCTATTTACAACCAGAGTCGGATGAATTTGGAGACTATTTCTGCTAGAATAGGAGTAATTGGGAAGAGAAGGAAAATCTATGAAAAAATTTCAGTTCTTTATTGTTGTCGAGGCAGTATTGTTCGCCTTGGCTATGATGAGTCTCTTGGCAACGGATGTGCCCAGATTCTTTATGATTTTAACGCTGACGCTTTTGGTCTTAAAATACTATAATGCGGGAAATCGGATGGATTTTCTCTTGACGACCAGTCTCTTGATTCTCTTTTTGATGATGATGACTAATATCTATATCATTATCGGGATTGTTTTTGGTGTTATCTATATTCTGATTAATCATTTTGCCCAGGTCAAGTCTAAGAACCGTCAAGCAACTATACGATTTAAGGAAAAAGATATCTTCTTCAAGCCGAGTCGCAATCGTTGGATTGGTAATGTGAGTCATCAAGGTGATGCCTATGGTTTTGATGATATCAACATTATTCGTCTCAGTGGACGTGATACCATTAACCTTGATAATGTCATTGTTCGAGGTTCAGATAATGTCATCATTATTCAAAAGGTCTATGGTCCGACAGAAATTCTGGTTCCCATTGATGTAGCTGTGCAGCTCAGTGTTTCTTCGGTTTATGGTAGCGTCAGCTTTTTTCAAGATGGTGACTATGATTTGCGAAATGAGGCAGTAAAGTTGATGACGCCAAACTTTCCAGAAAGTCAAAAGCGTGTCAAGATTATCGTCAATGTTTTGGCAGGAGATACTGAGGTGAAGGGCGTATGAAAAAGCAACAAATTTTCCTACTTTTCTTCTATGCCTTGGTGACAGTGGTTTCCATTGTTTTCATTATTATTGACAGCTTTGATCTCTCACTAAAGCAGGTTTTCGCTAATGTTGAGTTGCTCAATCAGTTTGTCTTTTCTATCCTTCTATTGACCCTATCCTTGACGATTATGCTGGTTTTTGTGGCAATGCTGAGCGATTATAATTCCAAGAGGATTATTCATAAGAATATCAAGCGGATTAGCAATAACCGTGAGTTGATCAAGGATAATAGTGATATTGGTTATAGCTTGCAGCTCTTGTCCTTAAAAATGAAGGAATTGACCAGACGATTGCAGGAGACAGAAAATGCCAGTCTTATGAATGGCGAAGAGCTGGTTATGAATGAGCGTAAGCGGATTGCCCGTGATCTTCATGATACCGTCAGTCAAGAACTTTTTGCAGCTTCCATGCTAGTATCTGGAACAAGTCTTAGTCTAGATCATTTGACCAGTGATCAACTTAAGACCCAGCTTCAAGCGACTGAGGAGATGATTAATACTGCACAGAGAGACTTGAGGATTTTGTTGCTGCACTTGAGACCAACGGAACTAGAAGGACGCACTCTGTCAGAAGGTTTCAAGGTCTTGATTCAAGAATTGACAGATAAATCAAGTATCAAAGTTACCTTCAAAAATGATGTGACTAGCCTACCCAAGACCATAGAAGACAATCTCTTTCGGATTGCTCAAGAGTTTATTAGTAATACTCTCAAGCATTCTAAGGCTAAACATTTGGAGATTTATCTCCATCAGACGGACAATGAAGTCCAGCTCAAGATGACTGACGATGGTATTGGATTTGACATCAATCAAGAGAGAAGTCTTAGCTATGGCTTGACCAATATTGAAGACCGTGTCAAGGATTTGGCGGGTCGTATCAAGCTACTTAGTGGTGAAAAGCAGGGCGTTAGCATGGATATCCGAGTTCCTATTACCTAAATGGAACATGGGTTACAAACGGTGCAAAAGGATAAAAGTCCTAGTAAGTCAACGAAATAGAAGATTTCGGACTTACCGAATATTTTTGCTTTGCGTTTTACGGCTTTTGTATCATTGTATTTGAACACGGGCTAAGGTCTTGGCAAAAAAGACTCTTTTTCCTAGAGTCTAGCGACTCTGCGTCAAAATCCCTATTTTTGCTGAGACCTTTTTACGCCCTTTGTATCATAAATTAAGGAGAAAATGAATGACAAAGACATCGATTATTCTAGTTGATGACCATGAGATGGTTAGACTAGGTTTAAAGAGCTTTTTGAATTTACAGACTGATGTCGAGGTAATCGGCGAAGCTTCTAATGGAGCTGAAGGTGTGGAGATGGCGCTAGACCTGAAACCAGATGTAGTGGTTATGGACTTGGTTATGCCAGAGATGGACGGTGTTGAAGCGACGCTGGCTATTCTCAAAAAATGGAAAAAAGCACAGATTCTCGTTTTGACCTCTTATTTGGACAATGAAAAAATTTACCCTGTCATAGAAGCAGGTGCTAAGGGATATATGCTAAAGACTTCTAGTGCAGCTGAAATTCTCAATGCTATCCGAAAAGTTGCCAAGGGCGACTTAGCTATTGAGACAGAAGTAGATCAGAAGATCAAGGATCACGATGAAAATCCTGATCTACATGATGACTTGACTGCGCGTGAGCGTGATATTCTAAGACTTCTAGCCAAAGGCTATGATAATCAGACCATCGCAGACCAACTTTTCATTTCCTTGAAAACTGTCAAAACGCATGTGTCTAATATTTTGGCTAAATTGCAGGTCGATGATAGGACTCAGGCGGTTGTTTATGCCTTTAGACATCATTTAGTTCCACAAGATGAGTGAGAAAATGGTATAATATAAGAGAACGTTATCATATTTTGAAGAGGTTATAGGATGGACGCAAAAACAAAGTACAAGGCAAAGAAAATCAAGATTGTCTTTTTTGATATTGATGATACACTTAGACGCAAAGAGACAAGTTACATGCCAGAATCAGTCAAGGTAGCTTTTGCTGACTTGAAAGCTAAAGGTATTCTGACAGGGATTGCAACAGGACGTGCCCTCTATGGTGTTGTTCCTGAGATTCGCGATCTTGAGCCAGATTACTTTGTCACTATCAACGGGACTTATGTGATTGATAAGAAAAAACAAGAAATTTTCAATCAACCCCTAGATCCAGAAGTGACTAAGGCCTATGTTGACTGGTGTCAGCAGGAAGGTATCGCTTATGGTTTTGCTGGTAAAGATAAGCCAGTTGTTTCAGAGCGTAGCCAGTTGATCGATGACGCCATGATTCCAGTCTATGGACTTTGCGATGTTGAGCCTGATTTTCATTTGACCAATGATGTTTATCACATGTGGACTTTTGCGGAAAATAATGCAGAGCTGGAACTTCCAAAAGAACTAGCTGGCCATGTTCGCTTAGTACCTTGGCACCAGCATTCTTCTGATGTTGTTAAAAATGGTATTTCGAAAGCATCAGGAGTTGAAGAAGTCCTAAAGGCTGAAAAATTAAAAGCAGTCAATGCCATGATGTTTGGTGATGGGCCAAATGATATGGAAATTTTTGACTATGTTGGTCTTAAGATTGCCATGGGCAACGCTGTCCCAGAAATCAAAGCAAAAGCGGATTACGTTACAGATACAGTAGAAGAAGATGGCATCTTTAATGCCTTGGAGAAATTAGGAATGGTAGAAAAACAATTAAACTTCCCACAACTTAACCTTGCTGAGTCAGAAGGCCCAGTTGCAACAATTAAAACAAACCACGGGGACCTTGTTATCAAGCTCTTCCCGGATCATGCGCCTTTGACAGTAAAAAACTTTGTTGATTTGGCTGAAAGTGGCTACTACGATGGTGTTATTTTCCACCGTATTATCAAAGACTTCATGATTCAAGGTGGCGACCCAACAGGTACTGGTATGGGTGGCGAGTCTAGCTTTGGCGGCAGTTTCCAAGATGAATTCTCAGATGAGCTTTACAATCTTCGTGGTGCCTTGTCAATGGCTAACGCTGGTCCAAATACAAACGGCAGCCAGTTCTTTATTGTTCAAAACAGCAACCTTCCATACAGTGCCAAAGAATTGTCACGTGGTGGTTGGCCAGAAGCTATTGCTGAAAATTATGCGGCAAATGGTGGAACACCACACCTAGACCGTCGTCACACAGTTTTTGGACAACTTGCAGATGAAGAGTCTTACAAAGTCTTGGATGCTATCGCAGCTGTTGAAACTGGTGCACAAGATAAACCTGTTGAAGATGTTATTATTGAAACAGTTGAGGTTTCTGACTAATGAAAATTGGTGATAAGATAAAAGGGACTATCACAGGCATCAAGCCTTACGGTGCCTTTGTCAGCTTGGATAATGAGACAACAGGACTCATCCATATTTCTGAAATCAAGACAGGTTATATTGATAATATCTTCAACACTCTGTCTATTGGTCAAGAAGTCTTGGTGCAGGTTGTCGATTTTGATGAGTTCACCAAAAAGGCAAGCCTGTCTCTCAGAACACTAGAAGAAGAGAAACATCAATTTCCTCATCGCCATCGCTTTTCAAATAGCCGTTATAAAATCGGATTTAAGCCACTGGCAGATAGCCTTCCAGAATGGATTGATGAAAGCCTAGACTTTTTAAAACAAGAACACTAAACAAAAAGCTAAGTTTACCATAGAACGGTAACTTAGCTTTTTTGTTTGTATTAGATTTTCTTTTTAATCATTATATAGTGCAGTTGAGAGGTAACGTTCTCCGTTATCTGCTGCGAGTGCCAAGACTTTTTTGCCTTTTCCAAGTTTTTTAGCAACTTCGATAGCAGCCCAAACTGCTGCTGAACCTGAGATTCCGATAAGGAATCCTTCTTGTCCACCAAAGTTACGACCAGTAGCAAGAGCATCGTCAGATTTCACACGAATAACTTCGTCATAACTTTCAGTGTCAAGTGCTACTGGGATAAATCCAGTTGAGATACCTTGAATTTTGTGTGGGCCAGGTTTGTCACCTGAAAGTACAGCTGATTCGTCAGCTTCAAGTCCGTAAATCTTAATATCAGGATTATCTGCTTTGAGGACACGAGAAACACCAGTGATCGTACCACCGGTACCGATACCAGCTACAAAGGCATCTAGTCCCTTAGAACCAAAAGCTTCAAGGATTTCAGGACCAGTTGTTGCTTCGTGTACGGCAGGGTTAGCAGGATTATCAAATTGTAGAGGAACCCAGCCACCAACTTCTTTCGCAATTTCATGAGCTTTATCAATCGCACCTTTGGTACCAGCAGTACCAGGAGTCAAAACAAGTTCAGCTCCATAGGCTTTAATCAATTTTTGACGTTCAACACTCATTGTTTCAGGCATAGTGATAATGACTTTGTAGCCTTTAGCAGCCCCTACCCAAGAAAGTCCAATACCAGTATTACCTGAAGTTGGCTCAACAATAGTATCACCTGGTTTGATAATACCACGTTTCTCAGCATCTTCAATCATGTTAAGAGCAATACGATCCTTAACAGAAGAACCAGGGTTAAATGCTTCAAGCTTAACGTAAACGTCAGCAGCATCTTCTGGAACGATATGGTTGAGTTTGACGATAGGAGTTTGTCCAATGAGTTCAGTGATATTGTTATAAATCTTTGCCATGATAATACCTCTCTTAAATCAATATGTTTTCAGTATAAGGCTTATAGGCTTAATTGTAAAATAACTATTTTTTATCACAGTGATAGGCGTTTGTTATCGCTATCAATTTTCCTCACTTGTCTCAAGAGTAAGCGGAAGCTCGACGATTTGACTTCCAGCTTCTTCCACTCGAACCTTACCTTGGTAAAATTCTGTCAGAGAAGCTAATGTTCCCTCAACTTTTTCTGGATCAACATAGATGGTACTAGTAACTTCCTCTAAAAAGAGAGGTTCCTGTTCCAGTAGGTTTTCTTGACTGAGAAAATTGGCAAAGGTTTGGTACTGAGGATAGGTCAAAGTAACTTTCAAACCTGTCTGCTCCTTAACTTCTACGATTCCAATTTCTTTAAGCGCGTGACTGACACTACCTGCATAAGCACGGATAAGACCACCAGCACCCAGCTTGGTTCCACCAAAGTAACGTGTCACCACAGCCACCACATTGGTCAGGCCCTGCTTTTCCAAAACAGTTAGCATGGGTACGCCAGCTGTACCAGAAGGTTCCCCATCATCACTTGAACGCTTGATACTACTATCTTCTCCGATGATCATGGCAGAGCAGGAGTGGCTAGCTTTGTAATGTTCTTTTTTGATTTGAGCGATAAACTCACGTCCTTCTTCCTCAGTTTCAATACGTCTGAGTTGGCAGATGAAACGTGACTTTTTAATCTCTTCCTCGGCAATGCCGTCTTGAAAAATAGTTTTGTAATTCATAAGAAAATTTTATCATAAATTCAAGTAACTGCGAATAAATAGTTATGGAGAACTTTCAAGATTACTATGGTCGCTTATTGACCAGCAATCAATTAAGTGATGACGAGAAATTACATGCTAGTCAGCTTCCGACAATTCTTAAGGCTAAAAAGGGAAATACCTGTCAACGATGTGCTAGTCTGATTGAGAAGGACTGGTTATTAGCAGATGGGACTTCTTATTGTAGAAATTGCATTCTTTTAGGAAGGATAAGGAGTTCAGAAATGCTTTATAATTTCCCTGCTCAGCCATTTCCCAAGAGAGACAAGTCTGTCCTAGTCTGGGAGGGACAGTTGACCCCCTATCAAGAGGAGGTATCAAATGGCTTGGTGACGGGTTTTCGTGAAGGCAAGCAACTTCTAGTTCATGCAGTGACAGGAGCAGGTAAAACGGAGATGACCTATCAGGTTATTGCAGATTGTATCAATCGTGGCGGACAAGTTTGTCTGGCTAGTCCTAGAATTGATGTCTGTAAGGAGTTGTATGAGCGTCTTAACAGAGATTTTGATTGTAAGATTGTTCTCCTTCATGGTGAATCTGAAGACTACCAAAGAGCACCCTTGGTTATCGCAACGACCCATCAACTTCTCAAATTTTACCATGCTTTTGACCTACTCTTGATTGATGAGGTGGATGCTTTTCCTTATGTCGATAATCACATGCTCTATCACGCTGTTGACCAAGCCATTAAACCAAATGCCAGTCGTATTTATATGACAGCCACTTCGACAAAGATGCTTTCAAAAAAAGTTGAGCGAAAAGAACTGGAGTTACTTCACTTAGCAAGACGTTTCCACGCCAACCCACTTGTTATTCCAAAATTTATGGAAAACCAGAACTTCCCCAAGGCATTTACAAAGGGAAAACTAGATAGTTTTTTCAAAAAACAGTTTGACTTGCAGAGAAAAACAAGATTTCCGCTTCTAATTTTCTTTCCTAATATTGAAAGAGGAGAAGCATTTACCAAACTTTTGCAAACTTGCTACCCTGAGGAAAAAATTGGCTTTGTTTCTAGTGTTACGGAAAATCGAGCAGAGCTGGTCCAACAGTTTCGACAAGAAGACCTGACCATATTGATCAGTACGACCATTCTTGAGCGTGGAGTTACCTTCCCTTGTGTCGACGTTTTTGTCATGGAGGCTCAGCATAGACTCTATACTTCCTCATCTTTGGTGCAAATAGCAGGGCGGGTTGGTCGTGCTAGTCAACGACCTGATGGTTTGGTTTACTTTTTTCATCAAGGCATTTCAAGAGCTATGCGACGAGCAGTCAAAGAAATCAAGACCATGAATCAAAAAGGAGGATTTGAATGAACTGCCTTCTCTGCCAAGAAAGTCTCACAGAAAAGATAAGTTTTCTTGACTTACTTACTATTAGACAAAATCAAAAGACCCTATGTCCGACCTGCCAAGCAGGATTTGAAGCTATTTCTGATAATCATTGTCCATCTTGTTTTAAATCTCATCAAGATACTGTTTGTTCAGATTGTCTTATTTGGAAAGAAAAAGGGGAAACTATCAGTCATGAATCTATCTATCAATATAATCAAGCCATGAAGGATTATATGTCTCGCTTTAAATTTATGGGTGACTATCTTCTCAAGGATGTTTTTAAACAAGACTTGAAAAAAGCTTTGAAAGCTTATAAGGATTTTCAAGTTGTTCCAATTCCTATGGATAAGGAAAATCAGAAGCTAAGAGGATTTAATCAAGTTGAAGCTCTTTTAGAGGCGGCAGGGATTCCATATTTGTCACTTTTTGAAAAAGAAAAGGTAATAAAACAATCGTCTAAGTCGAGAAAGGAGCGATTAGTAAGTAAAAATCCCTTTCAGTTAAGAAAAGATTTACCAAAATTAGATAAAGTAATTATTGTAGATGATGTCTATACGACTGGTGCAACTTTATTGCATGCAAAAACTCTCTTACAAGAAGCAGGTTGTTCTAAGGTTTTGACATTTTCTTTAGCAAGATAACAAAAAAACTTGCAAATTTTCATGAAAACAGTATAATAAAGATAAAGAAAGCGCTTAAATGCGAGAAAGAGGTATCTTATGATTAAATATAGTATCCGTGGTGAAAACATTGAAGTAACAGAAGCTATCCGTGACTATGTTGAAAGTAAGCTCGGCAAAGTTGAAAAATACTTTAACTCTAACCAAGAGTTGGATGTCAGAGTCAACCTAAAAGTATATCGTGAGAAAACAGCTAAGGTTGAAGTAACAATTTTGCTTGGTTCAGTAACACTCAGAGCAGAAGATGTCTCACAAGATATGTATGGATCAATTGATTTGGTTGTTGACAAGATTGAACGACAAATCAGAAAAAACAAAACAAAAATCTCAAAGAAACATCGTGAAAAAGCACCAACCGGTCAAGTCTTTACAGATGAGTTTGAAGCTGAAAACATTGAAGAGAGTCCAGCAAGTAAAGTTGTTAGAACAAAACATGTTACATTGAAACCAATGGACTTGGAAGAAGCCCTTCTACAGATGGAATTACTTGGACATGATTTCTTTATCTATACAGACTCTGAAGATAGTGTGACGAATATTCTCTACAAACGTGAAGATGGAGAATTGGGTCTCATTGAAGCAAAATAGTAAATGCAAAAGTCATTGCCGAAAGGCAGTGACTTTTTTTTAAAAACGAGATTGACACATTAGTAAAGAATTTGCTATACTAATTGAGTTCCGATCGCGAGGTTAGAACGTAAAAAAAACTTTTTCAAAAAACTTGTTGACAAGGGAGGAAGAAGTTGATATACTGAATAAGTTGTCTCGAGAGAGCAACTAAGTGAACGAAAAACTTTTTTAAAAAAGTAGTTGACAAGAGTTAACAAGTTTGCTAGAATATAGAAGTTGTCTCTTAGGAGACAACAAGACCTTTGAAAACTGAACAAGAA
>NZ_JAFBEH010000006.1 GCF_016908645.1 Streptococcus loxodontisalivarius | reverse complement strand
TCTGGGGATAGACTGTTTCAGGTCAGCAACCAAAAATAAAGATTTGCTGACAAAATCGAATTCCTTTGGAATTACCGATTTTTGTCCCACTCTCTCTTTTTTATGGATTTAAAAGGAGGAGATTGGCTATATTTTCCGCTGTCCGTCTCAGATTGACTTCTGCTTCTGCTAGCGTCTCTTCCAAGGGTTGGACTTTTGATATGATGGGAAAAGCTGCGCTGATTCCAGCGGCTGGAAATGAGGGCAAATCATCTGACAGGCTGCCACAAATTGCAAGGACTGGCTTTTCTTTTGGAGTCCGTCTAGCAATACCAACTGGTGCCTTTCCTGACAAGGACTGAGCATCCATTCGCCCTTCTCCAACAATAACCAAGTCTGCTTGCGCGACTCTTCTATCAAAATCAATCCGATCAAGAATAAAATCAATCCCTGATACAATCTGTCCTGAGGCAAAAGTCACTAAACCTGCAGCCATCCCACCACCTGCTCCGGCACCTGCTAAATCCAGAATAGACGGATTAAAGGTTTGATAGAAAGTTTCCATATCCTTGTCAACCTGCTCAAACTGACTTGCATCAAGACCCTTTTGACCTGCAAAAATATAGGTAGCACCATACTTGCCACAGAGTTTATTGCTAACATCAGTAACGATGGTCAAGGATAGGTCTGACATAGATTTGACCTGACTCTTATCAATTGATTTGATTTTGGCAAGATTGGCACCGATAGCCTCCAGCTCGCTTCCATTCTCATCTAAAAAGCGATAACCTAGCCCTCTTGCCATACCAATTCCACCATCATTGGTTGAGGAACCACCGACTCCTAGAATAATCTCACGCATCCCCAACTCATAGAGAGCAAGAATCATCTCACCAACACCTTGGGTTGACAGATGTAAGGGATCTCGTTTGCCCAGTGCAACCTTTTCGAGACCACAAACCTCTGCCATCTCAAAAACGGCTAGCTTATCCTTACTTGCAAAAATAGCTCTGCCATTTTCCGAAAAAGCATGAGGAAGTTGGAGACTACTGTAAGTCAAGTCTAGGTTCTGGGCTAGCGCTGACAATGTGCCTTCACCACCATCACCGATGGGTGCCAGATCAAATGTAGCTTGAGGAAGTTTAGCCGCAAAGCCAGCTTGAAGAGCCTCTGCCACCTTCTGAGCAGACAGACTCTCCTTGAAAGAATCGGGTGCAATAAGAATGTGCATCGTTTTACCTCCTTAGAAAAATAAGGCTGGAAAATCCAACCTTTAGTTCTCGTTTAGCCAATTGTGGTAGGTTTCGAGCAGATTGACTGCCATCTGGCTTGCCAATTCAATACTGAAAGCGTCTGTTCCTTCGAGCTCAGACTGAGACACCTCTAGCTTTGTTTCATCATAAATAGCCTGTAGACTCTCCTTAGAAAGGGTCTTTTTGAAAGCATCAAATTCTTTTGACATAAGACTACCTCTTTTCTCGAATTACTAACTCTAGTATAGCAAAAATCGATTGAAAACGCTTGATTAAACTGTCTTTTTGGAAAATAGCAGAGCTTTAAACAATGGCCATATCATTGTCGTCAAATGGCATGGTTGGATTCCAGCAGACTTCCCAGACATAGTTGTCAGGATCAGCAAAGTAAGCGTGATAACCACCCCAGAAAACCTCTTGCGGTTCCTTCAAAATGCTAGCGCCAGCTGATTTTGCCAAAGCCAAAACACTATCAACCTCAGACCTTTCCTTGACATTATAAGCCATGGTCATGCCATTAAAATGCCCTGCTGGGAGCGTCGGAAGACCAGCTCCAAAATCAGCAGACAGATTTTCAAGTGGATAAAGCTCAAGCTTAGTTCCAGCATTATTGAAAAAGATAACCTCAGGACAATCAGCCGTCTCTTTAGTCTCAAAACCAAGACCATCACGGTAAAAAGCCACGGAGCGTGCCATGTCACGAACACCTAAACATATTAAATTGATACGATTCATCTGATTTCCTCACTTCTTTTACTGACCTATTATAGCAGAAAGTGGGGATTGAGGGACAAATCACTGATCAATTTCAATATTGTTTTTAGTAGTCGAACTTATTTAAGTTTCCGTCCACACACCTTTGTGAGCGCGACTTCGATGACTGTGATTCGAGTTTGACGGTCAAAGGATTTCAATCCATGCACCCGCATAAGGGCGACTCCATGATGGTACAAAGACTGAGATGGAGCGTCTGATATTTCAATCCACACGGTGCGACGAATATCGATTTGAATGGTGCAGGTTCAGCAATTCTATTTCAATCCACGCACCGTATGGGGTGCGACTAGTTAGTCAAAAAATTACTGCTACGTACACGATAATTTTAATCCACGCACCCGTATGGGGTGCGACAGAAGTGTCCGTATCAGATACCCCTGAGATAACAATTTCAATCCACGCACCCGTATGGGGTGCGACATTTTCATGCCTACCTTGGCATTATCTAGTGGGATTTCAATCCACGCACCCGTATGGGGTGCGACTTGTGACACCAGTAGCATTTATTTCCAATTCTTATTTCAATCCACGCACCCGTATGGGGTGCGACGTTTCTTGCTATATTTACTATACAGTTGTTGATTGAATTTCAATCCACGCACCCGTATGGGGTGCGACAGCATGGTAATCGATGCAGCAACGTTCGCATCAATTTCAATCCACGCACCCGTATGGGGTGCGACTTTAAACTTTTTGTTTAGTTTTTCAACTTTTTGTATTTCAATCCACGCACCCATATGGGGTGCGACCTAATTTTTGTTGTTTCGACCCAGTTATCCCAATTTCAATCCACGCACCCGTATGGGGTGCGACGAGACTTCCCACTTGGCAGTTACTTGTGGGTTTGAATTTCAATCCACGCACCCGTATGGGGTGCGACTCTTTAGCGTCTGATAGAATATCTCCAATATTTATTTCAATCCACGCACCCGTATGGGGTGCGACAGCTACATTAACAGTTAATCATGATGATACTAAAATTTCAATCCACGCACCCGTATGGGGTGCGACGGCATTTCAACGTGCCCCATGGTATACCCTATCAATTTCAATCCACGCACCCGTATGGGGTGCGACGTTAGTGGAATGGGAAGTAACATTTCAAGTCAATTATTTCAATCCACGCACCCGTATGGGGTGCGACTCGTCTACTGCTATTCAAAACAACGTATTGCAGATTTCAATCCACGCACCCGTATGGGGTGCGACGTGCTTATTTTGACTGTCGCTATCTCCACCAAAGCTATTTCAATCCACGCACCCGTATGGGGTGCGACATATTTTTCGGTAGTAATTAAGTATTCAATTGGATTTCAATCCACGCACCCGTATGGGGTGCGACTCATTTGCGGGTTTATATGATATGAGTCTTAATATTTCAATCCACGCACCCGTATGGGGTGCGACAATATCGAAAATATCAAGTGAAGCCAAAATTTCTATTTCAATCCACGCACCCGTATGGGGTGCGACTATTTTGGTAGGTATGGCATTTTGATTACGTATATTTCAATCCACGCACCCGTATGGGGTGCGACCGTCCTCTCCGTTGTAAGTCACCTCTTCTGCACAATTTCAATCCACGCACCCGTATGGGGTGCGACGTTCCTGCAAATCTTCATCATCAGGTTCTCCTCTATTTCAATCCACGCACCCGTATGGGGTGCGACGCTTGATTAATAATTACTGTTTCAGTAATTTTAGGATTTCAATCCACGCACCCGTATGGGGTGCGACATTAACAATTGTTGATAAATATTTGTCATTGTAATTTCAATCCACGCACCCGTATGGGGTGCGACTTCCTGCTTTCTCACCTTTAATGATGTTTACCAATTTCAATCCACGCACCCGTATGGGGTGCGACTAATTACATTTTGATAACCTAAAGTAACTAATTATTTCAATCCACGCACCCGTATGGGGTGCGACGTTTCTCCTTATTTTAATTTCAGTTCAGTTTCTTCATTTCAATCCACGCACCCGTATGGGGTGCGACCGTCTGGGTGGGCTTTTTCAATTTCATCAAGAAATTTCAATCCACGCACCCGTATGGGGTGCGACTGTGCCACCAAGAGTATCGAACGAAATGACTTGTATTTCAATCCACGCACCCGTATGGGGTGCGACATTGATGACAAGTAATTCTAAGCAAGGAGTTATTATTTCAATCCACGCACCCGTATGGGGTGCGACGATGGGAAGTTTAAAGGATTTATTCCTGTTATCATTTCAATCCACGCACCCGTATGGGGTGCGACCTGCTAAATCTAAATTTCAGCAAGCCAAGACCTATATTTCAATCCACGCACCCGTATGGGGTGCGACACAACTAAATGAAAGACAATTCCACCAAGAGTTATATTTCAATCCACGCACCCGTATGGGGTGCGACATAACCATCGAGCAAACGCTTTGTTTATTATATAATTTCAATCCACGCACCCGTATGGGGTGCGACTGTTGTGTCTTATCTTGTTTTTTACAAAAAACTATTTCAATCCACGCACCCGTATGGGGTGCGACCCTCTGGTATACCAGTCTTCTTTAAGACCTCAAATTTCAATCCACGCACCCGTATGGGGTGCGACATCAAAAATTCGAAATAAATGAAGCAAGGAAAAAATTTCAATCCACGCACCCGTATGGGGTGCGACAGTCCAAGGGCAAATTCGGTCAAAAAAATCTTTATTTCAATCCACGCACCCGTATGGGGTGCGACAATCTTTTCAACGATACTATCAATATCTTTTGTATTTCAATCCACGCACCCGTATGGGGTGCGACCGTAATATTGAGGAAATTCACCTCTGTTAAAAAATTTCAATCCACGCACCCGTATGGGGTGCGACGTTAGGTATCGCTATGATTTTTAACAAGCCTATCAGATTTCAATCCACGCACCCGTATGGGGTGCGACGGCGCGTAATTACACCGTTTGTGACCAAATCTCTCATTTATAGAATGGATTTAATCTATAAAATTTAGATTTTCGCCACTTTTTTAACTTTTTGTGCGCGAATGTCCCAGGATTTTATGTGTAACCTAGATTCGCACACACCACTTATAATAGCAATACTCCCTGATCAGGATCATAACTATCATCTCGACCAATCGTCTCAATTCGATTTTGCCAATTTTTTCCAAGCAAATAAAATCGAATACTATCTGATTCTTTATCAATAATCGTGACTAATTTATTTTTTATTTCTATAAATTCAGCCGGAGTAACAGAACATTCGAAAACTGAATTTTGTACACGCTGCCCATAATCAATACATAATTTCGCAACATGGCGCAGGCGCTTTCTACCTTCTGTCGTCTCTGTATTGACATCATACGTTACTAAAACCATCATAAAATATACCTAAATCAAAAACGGCGGATAAGAGTCTAATTCCCCACGAATGGCTTTCGCTAATAGTTGCGCTTGCACATATGGTAGGAGCATTAACTTAACTTTTTCTTTCGTAAAAGGATGTTCAACTTCTATATGCTTTCGCTTTTGCCAAGCTTCAATAAAAATGGAGCGCCCTTTTTCAGTCAAAATCACACTACCGTTCTCTTTGATATCAAAATGCTTTTTCGTTAATTGCCCCTTATTTATCAAAGAAAACACAAATCGATCAACAACATAAGAACGAAATTCCTCTACCAAGTCTAAAGCTAGACTGGCTCTACCCGGCCTATCTGTGTGGAAAAATCCAACATAACTATCTAATCCAACAGCTTCTAAAGCAGACTGACATTCATAAGTCAATAAACTATAGCCGAATGACATAAGTGCATTCACACAGTCTTGTGGTGGTCTTCGCGTCCGACCATTAAACTGAAACGTATCCTTATCTGTTAAGACAAGTTCATTAAAAGTACGAAAATATTGATTTGCAGCCTGCCCTTCAATTCCTAGTAACGTTTCCTTATCAGGTGCAAATTGAATCATTTCTAGTGCCTTTGTCAATTCTGAATTGACTTCTTCAAATAGCTGACTATCGATTCTATCTCGATGATCCCGCTTAAAACGAAGTAAATATTTTCGGGAATTTGACACTTTTGCTAATATAAAGCGCTTGGCATATTCCAGTGAACGAGGATGATCTGCCAATCGATAATGTTCCCGCCTGAGCAGAACATTCCCATTCGTTGGACCTACAAAACGACCACAAAAACGACCTTGAGGAGTATGAAAAGAGAGATTAATTTGCTTTTCTGCGCAAAGTTCAATTAAAGATGGTGAGGCACCTAAATATGAAAAACAGACAATACCATCAATAATACGATAAGGGAAACGATGAACAACTTTTCCTTCTTGCTTGATAACAATATTATCTCGCTCACGTGTGAGATAAAAATTATCTTGCGTAAGATATAGAGTATTTAACAGTTTTTTCATATACTATCCTCACTCATCAAAGACTGTCGAATATAATTGTCTACATTACGAGTTTTCTTACTCAACCGAGGTTTACAAATATCTACCAAAGAGCAGAGCGGACAATTCTTAAAATACTCAGCTTTACCTATGATTTTATTATCATAATAAGAATGCATTTGCTCTGCTAATTCAAAAACTTCTTTCCGTAATGCTTCCGTAATTTCAATAATTTTCTTTTGATTCACACTGTGATAGTAAAGACAACCCGTTTCAATATGACATCCGAAGGTTTCCTCTAAACAAATGGTTTGTGCTACCAATTGAACTATATCTCTCGTATCATTTTTCGGCTTGCCTCGCTTATACTCTACAATACAAGGTCGCCATTTCCCATTTTTGCCTTTCAAAGCAACTCCATTGTTATCATTGTAAAATTCTACAACATCAAGAATCCCATATAGACCAAGTCTTTTTGATGAAACATGCATCGCACGAGAGACAATAACATCTTTTCGTTTTTCTTTAATATAGGGATTATCCGCCTTTTGATGTAAAATCTGACCATGTGTCGTTGCCTCATTTTCAGCCCACTGCTGCTCAATATGAATCAACCCCCACTGCCTTTTACAAAATTGAAAATGTTGAATCCCCGATAACATTAGGTAATCATTTTCCGAGTAAACCATTTTATAGTCCTTCTAGAATTTCAACTTGTAATCCTTTGTTCTCATAATCAGCCAATTTCTCTTGATTAAGATGAAGAGCATAGTCTTCATAGTCTGTTTTATCTCGTTGTTCTTTATCAAATTCTAATAAATCAAAGATACGCGCGCTAGATACATTTCCTAGCTTACTGCTATGTGTAAACCAAAAGACTTCGCGAACACGCATTGATCCTTCAGGACGAGCTGATGAAGCATCATTTTCAAAAAGACTAATCAGTGTTTCCTTAATCACCTCAGCATCTTCATCGGAAAATCCTGTTTTTTCAGCAAAATTCGGATTAATCGAACCTTTGATGACATAGACACCATAGTCAACAAAATGCTTAGTTCCCATAGTATCTGAGGAACGACCGCTTTCATTTTTAGCCTCCATACCATTGGTACTACGGGTAATTTGTAAACTGGAAATTACAATTGGTTCTAAGGATTTCGCCATACTAATAGAGACTGGACCCCGTACACCAATTGATTTTTTTAAATAAGTAAAGACTTGACCAAAAGAACGGACATCTAGCCATAATTGATTAGCTTTTTCTTCAATTTCACTGTCAGGAGTTTTTGCAGTAAATTGATTAGAGAAACGTTTTTCTAAAGACTTAAAGTCATCTTCAATACGGTCTCCTGCCTGTACAAATATAGGCTGCCTCATATCTTGCATACGATTTCTGATTTTGCGTTTAACCGAAACATCACTCATCAAACCATAACCTTTTGCATCCGTTCTAGGCATATTTCCTGATAAGGGATCTCCGTTTGCGTTTGCTTCTCTCACTTCAACGGTAACCATAAAATCAATCTTATGTTCTAACATATCTTATTCCTCACTTTCTGCTACTTCCATGTTTTGTTTGGTGTAATAGAATTTTTTCTCAGCATAATAACCAAAGAAAAAACGATAATCCAATGACTCTTCCATTGATTTCGTCTCCAACAAAGGATTCAAGAGTTCCATAATCTCTTCTTTTTCCTTACTAAGTTTATTCCAACTACCAGGACGGTTTAATTTTAGTGTTTCTGCATATGGTTGAATTTTATTTTCTAACAACATCATTATTTTTGTTGGCTGTCCAGTATAAGCTGTCCAATAGCGCTCTGCGTTGGTAATGCGACCACTGTCGCTCCCCTCTAGCTTGTAACGTAGATGCTCAGTTAATTCATAGATAGCCAGTAGACGACCAAATAGATATGACCGATTTTGATTGGTATGATCTAGCATTGAAGAAAACTCCTCCCCGTTTTGTTTATGTAAAATTCCAAGACTAACTTGTTGCACTTGTTTCCAACGTTTCGAATACTTTTGCCTCTGACGAATATTATCTTCTAATTTTTTTACAACTGTCCCTGGTATTGACTTTCCGTCAATAAGAGCGGTAACTAATTGTTGGTATTGATCACTTTTAAAACGATCATTATCTACTTCCAAATAGCGTTCTCTATCAACTCCATAAGCAACTGAAATAATATCATTAATGATTGGAGTTTTCAGTTTATAATTGCCTGCTTTAGTCCAAATCTCCCAAGAGTAATTTTCTTGCCAAGCTTCCAGATTTTTTAATAATTGAGAAACTTGTAGACTCCTAAAATATTTTAAGGCAATGCGTCCGTTACTAGTTTTATTTAATACAGCAATGTAATATGTTGCATCACTACCAAATAGCTTTTTCCCTTTAATAAATGAAGAACCTATTTCTCTATTTTCTTCACTGGGTCTGATAAGGACTTGTGTATCTTCTTCGTCCTCATCGTCTTCAAATAAATCATCAAAGACTGGCTTTACAATATCAAGTTGACTGTTATTGACTAAATCATCACTAAACCAATTGATGAGGTATTGGGATGATCCCAACCAAGTGCTGCTATTCTTATTTTCCAGCAGATACTTAATCATTAGGTGTATTTTCTCAGAAGTTTCATAGCCTATTTTTATAATATCAACATCGTCTTTATTTGTTGAAAATCTATCTCCTTGATATGCAAATTTATTCCCATCACTCTTAGAAATTAACTTTGCTTTTCCGAACGGTCCTCCAATACTTCGATGTAACGATATAATCCTATCTTCTTTGCCACTAATATTACAGATACCTATATTTTCAGTATTAATTTGCTTTATTACTTTCAAATGATCATTATGAAGTTCTTTAAAATTTGAAACAGATATATTTTTAAAACCATCATAATTCATGATTGTAAATGTTAAATTTACTTTACTAAGTACTATTGTCTTTTTATTTTCTCCGTAAACAATCTCTGCTGAATGAAACTTATTTTCTTCATCATTGAACTCTTGAAATATCTGACAATCCTGACCAAATGCACTTTTTAAAACCAATTCAACAGATTTCGGTGCTCTTACAAAGTTATAAATAAATTCTAAAAAGCGTTTTACATTTGAACTCTTAGTCTGAGTTATCCAATTATTTAGATTTTCAAGGTATACATGCTGTTTATCCTGTCTTAATTCAGAATACATGACATAGTACCAACTATCAGTAATCGGATGCGGTGCTATCTTTGTGCTAGTCCTATTACTTGATTCAAAAGTTATAGGAAAAATGATATTAGCCCCTTCTTCAATACGCTCTGCTTTATAAAAACAACCATTATTATCTAGAAATATATTTATAAAAAAATCTGTTTTCTTTATAATTTTATTATTATGGTAAATCGGTAACAAAACAGGTTCATTATCCCCCATTCGTTGATCAACTAATCCTATTTCTTCAGCCTTTTCATAGGCATTTAAAAGAGATGTAAAGAAATCCATCAATCCTCTCCTTTCTCCATTGCCTCATACTCTTTGTACTCTTCCTCTACTGATTTAACCTGGGCAGGTGCTTTAAATGCATAACTAGACAGAGTATTTTCAATTTCACACTCCGACTGTGGTTTAAATACAATCACTCCATTTTCCATCACTGTTTTGGTAAAATAAGATTTTAATGGTCTTGTTTTATCTGTTGGATAGGCAAAAGAGTGAAACATTATGCCTAAATCAATAGTAATGCCATCGTAGTAAGAAGGGATAGTTTCATACTCTTCCTGACTGATTTCATCAACCAATCCGAAACATTCTCTTGTACCAAGGAAAATGTCTCGTCGCCCACCTTTTCGAATGGAGCGCTCCATAATGGCTTCGTGTTTGTTAGGTAGCCTATCTCGTATTAAGTCTTCACGATTTTCATTCCAAATAAAATGAAATTTTATAAGGTATTCAACATCACTCAAATAAGACACGTAGCTCAGATCTGCACTATAATCATGTAACAAAGCACGAACTCCATGCAGCTCTGTCTGAATTTGATTGACAATCTTAACTTCAGTAACAACATTTGTGAATGTCGGCTTATGATAAATGCCATCAATTATCCCCTGCAAAGCCTGTCGAGTGGGAACCGAATACGATGATCTTTCGCTCCCGCCTTTAGTAGCCGGATTGGTAAAGAGCGCCCGATCGCCGTGTATTCTCGCGTAAAAGTTTCTAGATCTGTACAATTTAAAACCTCCTTCAATATTTATAATATATACCCTTTTTGAAAAGTTAAAGTAAAAATGTTCCTGCCTCTAATATTACCCCCTTCTTCTCATTATAGTATCCATCTGACAGTATTCGAATACGTCCATTAAGGTATTCCTTTGTTGCCGCTAGTATTGGATCTCGTTCTCGAACATTCACAGTATAGGTCTGTAGTTCTTTCAATATAGATTTAATTTCTTGATAGCCTTTAGGAGTCGGATAATCTGTTTCACACAGTTCTTCTAAAACTTGTAACCGTTCAGCAGCTCCTTCATATGGCACCAAAACTCCAATACTATCATTTTTGATTAAATCCATCTTTGAACCTGCTGTCTCAAAGGCTTGCTTTAACTGTCCTTTAAAATTACGTCTTTTTTGGTAATCATTAGTACTTAAATAATCGTAAACAGATTCACCTGCATTCTCTAAAGGATAATCCATCATACCTTGATTATTAGCATAGTAATTTTCAAAAAAATCACGATTCAATAGAGTAGGATTAATAGGAGATGAAATGTTATAAAGAATTGATTCTGTTGCATTTTTCTTAGCTCTGATTTCTTTTAATCTTGAGATGTTCTCCTCATCATTTGTAAGATTAACCAATGTAACCTGTCCTTTATCTCGCTTTCCTTCACGATTACAGCGACCACTAGCTTGCACAATCGAATCAATTCCTGCGTAAGAACGAATAACACGATTAAAATCAACATCAACTCCTGCCTCAATCAATTGTGTACTAACACAAATAACAGGAATATTATTTGATAATTGCTGTTTTATTTCTGAAATAATATCAAACCTGTGCTGTGCACACATATTCGTTGATAATTGGTAGAGTGGCCTATCAGTTAGTTCTTCAAGTAAGCTGTAAAATTGATCAACAGTCTTTTTGGTATTAAAAATAGCAAGGATTGACTCATCGTTTTCAAGGACAAAGTCTACGAGTTCTGACAAGCTTGAACTTTGATTATTATCATCAAATTTTCGTAGCTCTGTTCTAGAAAAAATTTCTTTTTCTGCATCATCTAGTTCGACAATATCAGAAGCTTCTCCAGATTTACCTCCGTAAGAAATTCTGTGTTTAATTGTATTCGAATCATAAGCCGGCTGAGTAGCAGTACATAATACAACACTCGTATTCATCACTCTATTTAAAAAATTCATGGTTAGATTGAATAAGGTTGTTACTTCTATGGGTAATGATTGAACTTCATCTAAAACTAAAATACTGTTAATAAGGCTTGAAAAACGTCTAATATTTGATGATTTTGTTTTAAATAATGTTTGAAAAAATTGTACCATTGATGTAAGAATAATCTGACTATCCCAGCTATCTGTCAAGTAATCACTTATCAGTGAGTCTTTCTCATCATTATCAGCCTGCTGTTCAACCACATTGGAATGGTGTTCTAAAATACCTTTGTCACCAGTAACGTTTCTAATCTCTGTAGCATTTTGTTCCAGAACTGACAGAAAAGGAGTAATGTAAAAGAATCGTGACTTATTTTGACTGACCAATTGATGAAATCCATATCTCATACTAAGATTTGTCTTACCTGCACCAGTTGGTAAGTCCAAGCGATAGATTCCTGACGAATCATTTTCTCCTCGTATTTTTACACGTTCAGCAATTTGTGAGCGTAGTATATTTAACGGAGTAGTCGGTTTTGAAAAGCGTTCATATCTGCTTTCAATCGCTTCTAAATAGGATTTATTTAATATTTCGCGCTCGTTTTGTTTTAAAGGACTAATCAGTAACTGATAAGCATTGATCGTATCTAGAATGTCTGCATTCTTAAGCAAGGATAGATATAAACGAACAAAGCAAGACTGGTAGTATTTTTCTTCACTGGTATCAGTGATCTCTAATCTCATGACAGCTTCACGATAATTTTCAAAAGCTCTATCAATCAACATTTCTAAGCCCTTATAGCCATAATCAGATAATTTCGTCTCCAAAAATGCTGCGAAAGAAATAACATCGCTTTCAAAGTGATAATCTACCATTTCCTTTGAAATACGATTTCTAAGCTTATTGTATGCAAACATTTCACAATCTTTATCAAAGATATCGTACATTCCATGATGTGCAGATATAACATAAGCAATGATCTCGCTAAATTGTGAACGTATCATCTTATCAACTGACTTTGTCGATAAATAGGTTTTTATTTTTCTAAATAGATACTTTGCTCCAGCTGAAGAGTGATCTACACGCATCGTCGGATTATTAAGTAACTTATCCTGAAATTTACGATCTGCTTTTCCTAAATCATGGTACAGTCCTAATAGAAATAAAATATCTCCTTGACCTATATCCAGAGCATTTTCTCGAGATTTCTCTGCAACATTAAATAAATGGCTCTCTAAAGATTGTTTTAACTCTAATTTCGATTCATAATGCGCCAATAGCATATAATCACCTCGATACTTTTTCATACCTCTATTTTACTCCCAGAACCAGGATGTTTCAAGCGCTTTCAGGTTATTTAATAATATTATTTAAATATTAAAAAACTATCCAATTTCCGATATTATCAAGTTTTTTGACTGCTTGATAAGTTGGGAAAGGATAGTCTTTTTTAATATTCTGTCACTTCTGGTCTGTCATGAACATTTGATTGTTTGCCTTGGCGTGCTTGAAGGACTGCATTGACATCTTCGATGCTAACGCCAGTCTCAACTAGCATAACAGCAAGGTGATAGAGGACATCGGCTGTTTCATTAGCAATTTCGTCCTTATCGGCATTTTTGGCACCGATGACAACTTCTGTCGCTTCTTCACCGACCTTCTTCAAAATCTTGTCCAAACCTTTGTCAAAAAGGTAGTTGGTGTATGAGCCTTCCTTGGGATTGTTTTTGCGATCCAAGGCTTCTTTATAAAGTGTTTCTAACATGTTTTTTCCTCCTGAAAATAGCAGAGCTTTTTAGTCTTCTTGGCTATAAATCTCCTCAAAGAAGCATGAATAAGCACCTGTGTGGCAGGCTGCGCCCACTTGTTCTACTGAGATAAGAAGGGTGTCACGGTCACAGTCGGTCTTGATGCTTTTGACATGCTGATAGTGACCTGAGGTTGCTCCTTTGTGCCAGGGTTCATTTCGTGAACGGCTCCAGTAATGCATCTGCTTGGTTTCAAGCGTTAGCTTGTATGATTCTTCATTCATGTAGGCAAGCATGAGGACTTGTCCTGTTTCATGGTCAGTCACGATAACGGGTACAAGACCATCTTGCTTAGCAAAATCTAAGGTCGTGTCTGTCATAGTCTTACCTCCTGACCAGCAGCAGCCATGGCTTTTTTGGTATCTGCGATAGCAACTTCTCCAAAATGGAAAATAGAAGCCGCCAAGGCACCTGTTGCTGGGGTCTTTTCAAAGACTTCAACCATATGGTCAATGTTGCCAGCTCCGCCCGAAGCGATGATAGGCACATCAACGACACTGGCTACGGCGTTTAGCATGTCTAGGTCAAAGCCAGACTTAGTGCCGTCCTTGTCCATAGAAGTCAGCAGAATCTCGCCAGCACCCAAGCTAACGACCTCCTTAGCCCAATCAATCAGGTCCTTACCTGTGTCCTTGCGACCGCCTGCCACGTAAACATGCCATGAGCCGTCTTCTTCTTTGCGAGCATCGATAGCAGCAACCACACACTGATTACCGAATTTTTCAGAGCAGTCTTTAATCAGTTTAGGGTTGGCAACGGCTGATGAGTTGACCGCAACCTTGTCAGCGCCAGCCTTGAGCATCTTGTTCATGTCCTCAACGGAACGAATACCGCCACCAACTGTGAAGGGAATGAAGACCTGATCCGCCACGCGCTTAACCATATCAACAGTCGTATCACGTTCTTCGTGGGTTGCCGTGATGTCTAGAAAGACCAGCTCATCACAGCCAGCCTCGTAGTAGGCACGAGCTGAGTCGACGGGATCACCAACGTCGGTCAGATTGACAAAATTGACCCCCTTAACCACACGCCCATCCTTGACATCAAGGCAGGGAATAATGCGTTTTTTTAGCATAGGCTAGCCTCCAAATGTCTTGAGTTCATCGAGAGAAATGTTGCCATTGTAGTAGGCTTTCCCGACGATAGTTCCTGCGACGCCGATTTCTTGGAGTTTGGTTAAATCACTGAGCTCTGCAATGCCGCCAGAGGCGATGACCTTGGCAGTCGTCAATTCTGCAACAAGTCGTTCATAGTGGTCAAAGTTTGGTCCAGTCAAGGTGCCGTCACGGTCAACGTCTGTGTAGACGAAGAGTTCAACACCCATTTTTTCCATCTCTTTAGCAAGGCTGATGTAATCAACTGTGCTAGTTTCCAACCAACCTTCTGTCGCAACGAAACCATCCTTGGCATCGATGCCGACCACAATGTGCTCTGCACCGAACTTGTCCAGCGCAGCTTTGACAAAGGCAGGATCCTTAACCGCCATAGAACCGATAATGACACGGTCGATACCGACCGCAAGATAGTCCTCAATCTGCTCAAGCGTACGGATACCGCCACCGACCTCAACACCGAGACCAGTTGCTACCTTGAGAGCCGCAATCAAATCACGGTTGGTCGCAGCGCCATCAAGAGCACCGTCCAAGTCTACCACATGGATAAAATCAATACCCGCATCCGCAAAAATGCGAGCTTGACCTAAAACATCAGGATTAACAACCGTCTTCTGGTTGAAATCCCCTTTAAACAAACGGACAGCCTGCCCGTCTTTAATATCAATAGCAGGTAAAATTTGCATTCTTAAGATACCGAGAGTCGCGAGAATTTGAACCGTCAAATCCAAATCAGGCAACTCTTTTCCTTTCTATGTCGTTTAGCCAAGTCAGACTTCTAATCTTCTAGTTTTTCAAAAATTTCTGAAAGGTTCTCCTCTGTATAAAAGAGAGGATCTTCGTGTTTGGCTTCTTTGATTTGTTTGTAAGAGACTGTCACACCAGCCAAAGCTTCCAGTTTTTCAGCAAGATGCTGAGATTGGAGGTAAGGAACCTTATCATCACCTTCTCCTCCAACCTCAACAATAGCTTTCAAGCTAAAATCTGCTGGCAGTTGGTCACGATAGGTCTCCCAGTAGCTGGCTGCGCATGCTGCTTCAGATTGGTAAATGTCCTCTACACCTAGAAAGAGTGCTTCAAAATGTCCATCTCCATTGTCAAGATTTCCGAATGCACGATAGTCACTCTTCAAATGATAGAAGTCTACTGGTGCGTAGAAGCTGACTAATTTGTGAACAGCAGAGCTTTCTTCCAAGGCAACTGATAGATCACCGTCTAAAGCCTTAACCTCTGCTGTCAAAGCAGTCATGACCGACAAGTAAGCGCCAGCCGATTCGCCCCAGATGGTGATATTATCGCTATCAATGGCAAATTCGTCCGCCTGAGCTTTCAAAAAGCGAACTGCAGCCTTAACGTCAGCGAGGGCAGCTGGGAAAATCGCCTCTTTGGACTTGCGATAATCCAAGGATGCCACGACATAACCGAGGCTGAGAGCCTTGCTTATGACGGGCTGAAAAATTGGCATCTTCTGGTCTCCGAAGATAAAGGCACCACCGTGCACCAAAATCAACAAGGGATTTTTGTCCTTGGGATTTTCTGGCTGATAGAGGTCTAAAACCTGACTGGATGATTGACTGGCATAGCTTATTGTTGTAACCATTAGCTTTTCTCCTGACAGAGTCCGACAAATTTTTCCAAAATACCGAGTCCTGTATCGCCTGATTTTTCAGGGTGGAACTGGGCACCGTAGACATTATCCTTGTGGATCATGGCTGGGACTTGGATAGAGTAGTCAGCCGTCACATCGATGTAATCTTTAGGGACATCTGTAAAATAGCTGTGCACAAAATAGACCGACTGGTCTTGAAGACCTCCTGTCAGAGCTGTCTCCTGCTGAATATCAAGATTGTTCCACCCCATGTGTGGGACTGGTTTATCAGGCTGGGCTGGAATAGGGCGACAAGTCCCTGGAATGAAGCCCAGTCCTTTTGTCTCTTGATGTTCTAGCCCAGTCTCCGTCAAGATTTGCATTCCGAGACAGATTCCAAGTAGAGGTGTTCCTTTGGCTACCGCCTCTTTGATAACTGGAACCAAACCTCTTTTTTCTAGCTCTGCCATTGCCGTCGGATAAGCCCCTACACCCGGCAAAATCAAGCCAGAGGCTGCTAAAATCTTGTCGCTGTCAGCTGAAAGCTCTGCCTCAACGCCAAGTTTCGCCAAAGCACGCAGGACATTTGCAGTATTTCCTGCATCGTAATCAATGACTATAATCATAGGCTCCTCTTTCTAAAGCATGCCCTTGGTTGAGTTGACACCGTGGATTTCTGGGTTGATGGTAATGGCTTCGCGCAGAGCACGCCCAGTGGCTTTGAAAAGACTTTCTGACTTGTGGTGGTTATTTTTACCGTGCAAAATCTTCAAATGCAGGTTCATCTGAACATTGAAGGCAAGGGCTTGGAAGAATTCTTCAACCAACTCTGTGTCAAAATTACCGAGTTTTGGATTGTCAAAATCACAATCGAAAACAAGATAAGAACGACCTGACAGGTCAAGACTAGACATACCTAGCGTTTCATCCATTGGAACAAAGGCTGTTCCATAGCGGTTGATACCAGCCTTGTCACCAAGAGCTTCCTTGATGGCTTGACCGAGAACGATACCGACATCTTCTACTGTGTGGTGACTGTCAACATGAAGGTCACCATCTGCCTTAACCACAAGTGAAATACGGCTGTGGCGGGCAAAAAGGGTCAACATGTGGTCGAAGAAACCAACACCAGTATCAATATCCACTGGCTCTTGAGCATCCAAGTTGAGGGTCAACTTGATTTTAGTTTCAAAGGTATTACGTTCAATACTTGCTTGTCTCATTTTTTCACCTCGTCTAATATGTCAATGACTTTGTACAAATCAGCTTCATTAATCTGGTAGGGGGCTTGTTCACGGACAATTGGTTTGGCACAAAAGGCGATGCCAATCCCTGCTGTTTGAATCATTGGTAGGTCGTTAGCTCCGTCTCCCATGGCAATGGTATCTGTCAGCTCTAGCTCATTGTCAGCAGCCCATTCTTTCAATTTTTGGACTTTGACATCTTTAGTCACGATGTCGCCATAGACTTTTCCTGTCAACTTGCCCTCTTTGACTTCTAAATGATTGGCTTTAACGTAGTCCACCCCTGCTTCTTTGGCAAGTCGGTCAACGGTTTCATGGAATCCTCCTGACACTAGTCCTACCTTGTAGCCACGCTTGTGGAGTTCTGCGACTAATTCCTTGGCACCCTTGTTAAAATGGATACGTTTGTAAACCTTGTCGAAAATTTCTTCTGATAGTCCTGCTAGGGTTGCGACACGCTCATCCAAGGCTTCTTTGAAGTCTAATTCACCACGCATGGCACGTTCTGTGATTTGAGCGACTTTCTCGCCAACGCCTGCTTCTTCTCCTAGGAGGTCAATCACCTCTTCTTGGACGAGGGTTGAGTCCACATCCATGACCAAAAGTCCTTTAGTTCTTGTCATTTCTCACCTCGATTGCTTTGGCGTGTGCCTGCAGACCTTCTGCGTAGGCTAGGGTTGTGATGTCTTTTTCAGCAGCATTGACGGCTGCCTTATCGTATTGCGTGTACTGGATGCGTTTGATAAAGTCGTGTACGCCTAGAGCAGATGAAAAACGGCTAGTTGCTGTTGTTGGAAGAACGTGGTTAGCACCTGCGTAGTAGTCTCCGATTGGCTCGGATGTGTAGTGACCGAGGAAGATAGACCCTGCATTCTGCACCTTATCCAAGTAGTTGTAAGCATTGTCCATGGCGATTTCTAAATGCTCAGGAGCTACCTTGTTCATGAGGTCAAACATGTCTTCAGTATTTTCTGCAATGATAATTCGGCCATTATTTTCAACCGAAGGTCTGGCAATTGCTTCTCGTGGGAGCTCTTTGAGTTGTTTTTCGATTTCAACTTCGACAGCGTCAGCTAATTTTTCCGAATCAGTTACCAAAATAGCTCGCGCACGCACATCATGCTCCGCCTGAGAGAGGAGGTCAGCTGCCACGTACTTGGCATTGGCTGAAGCGTCCGCGATAACACCAATCTCAGAAGGACCAGCAATCATGTCGATACCGACAATACCAAAGACCTGCTTCTTGGCTGTCGCTACAAAGATATTACCAGGTCCAGTGATTTTATCCACCTGAGGGATAGTTTGCGTCCCATAAGCCAGAGCTGCCACACCTTGAGCACCACCGACTTGGTAGATTTTATCGACCCCAGCAAGTTTAGCAGCCACCAAAATAGCTGGAACAAAGTGTTCTTGCGGCGGAGTAATCATGATGATTTCCTTAACACCAGCAATCTTAGCTGGGATAACATTCATGAGAACTGATGACGGGTAGGCTGCCGTTCCACCAGGAACATAGACACCCACACGGTCGATCGGACGAATGAGCTGTCCACGAATGACACCATCAGATGGTTGATCTTCAAAACCTCTTTCAAGCTGCTGGCGGTGGTAAGATTCGATGTTTGCCTTGGCATTTTCAAGAGCTGACAAGACTTCTGCATCAACCTCTTCAAAAGCCTGGTCAATCAATTCCTGACTGACTTCAAGTGAATCCAAGTCAACTTTATCAAACTGACGTGAATAGTCACGGAGAGCCTGATCGCCACGATTTTTCACATCTTCAATGATTTGACGGACTGTTTCTTCAACGTCCAGATTTTCCTTTGATAATTCCAGTTGTTCTTGATAGAGAATAGCTGAAATTTCTTCATTACTTCCACTTAATCGTTTCATTTGAAAGGTACCTCCTCATTTCCTACGATGTCTTCAATCTTACGGATAAAAGGCAAAAGCTCGGGATTATTTTTTAGCGCAGCCTTATTGACAATCATGCGGGCTGAGATACGACAGATATCCTCATAGACCTTGAGCCCGTTAGCAACCAAGGTATTTCCAGTCTCCACGATATCGACAATAGCATCCGCTAGACCGATAACAGGGGCGATTTCCACGCTTCCTTGGATAGAGATGATTTCAACGTCTTCACCTTTTTTGTTAAAATGCTCGCGCGCAATTGTTGGATACTTGGTAGCAATACGCTTACGCTTGTGGTCATCAGGATTATAATCATCCGTTGAAGCCACTGAGAATTTGCAGAGCCCAAAGTTCAAATCCAACATTTCCAGATAGCCAGTCGGATGCTCAACCAGAACATCCTTACCGACCACACCGATATCAGCAACACCGTGGCGAACATAGGTGGTAACATCAGGAGCCTTGACCAAAAGAAAACGGAATTTCTTGTCTGGGCTTTCAAAAATCAGATTGCGCCCCTTGTCAGCCATGAAAGACATGTCAAATCCAGCCTTTTCAAACAAGGCGACAGCATCTTTTTCAATACGCCCCTTAGTCAGAGCAATGGTGATTTGATTACTTGTCATAACTTGCACCTCCATAAGCGATTGTGTCATGAACAGCCTGATAGACAGAGTCAATGTCAATTGCCCAGCCGACCGCTGTCAATTCCTTGGCACCAAAGCGTTCAAAGAGCTTGTCATAACGCCCACCTGAGACAAAGGCATCAGGAACATTTTCTCCGAAGACCTTGAACATCATACCAGTATAGTAGGGCATGCTTGATAGCTGAGCCAGGTCCAAGGTCGTAGTCTCTAGACTATCTGATAGGGCTAGGGTCAAGACTTCCAAGCTATCTAGCGCTGTCAAAATGCGTTCATTGCGAATCAATTGACGTGCTTTTTCCAAGACATCCTTAGTCTCACCAAATAAGAAAGGCAGATTTTGAATCAGGGCATCAAACTCTGACGGATAGGTCTTGGTAAATTCATTGAGTCCTGTGATTGACTTATCACGAATCAGCGCAGCTAATCTATCTGACTCAGACTTGTCCAAATTAAGTGTTTCAAAAATTTCCTGCAAAATGATAGCATGTGAGAATTCAAACTGGTAATTCTGAACGCCAGCAGCATCCAAGGCTGACTTGGCTGACTGAATGGCCTCAATCATGGCAGACTGGACAGGATAGCCGACAATTTCCACACCTGCTTGCGTGTGCTCATTTGACAGACCACGATTTTCTTCATTGTAGTTAAAAACCTTGCCAGAGTATGAAAATTTGATAGGAGTCTGAACACGGGTCGATGCAATGACACGCCCAATCTGACTGGTAATATCAGGTCGAAGGCTCAGCAATTCTCCCCTATTATCAAAAAGATTGTAGTGACTAGCGTCAACTTCGTCACCAAAGACCTGAAAATGCTCCAAAGTCGGTGTCTCGATACGGTTGAAGCCCGCATCAATCAAGAGATCGCTGATACGACGCTCAATCTGGTACATGGCATAGGCACGCTTGAAGAGTTTATCGTGCATGCCCACTGGTAAAGTCGTTTTTTTCATAGGCTTAATTCCTTAATCACATCTAATACAGTTTCCATCTCATCTCGTCTGCCGATTGAGATGCGCAGTTTATTCTGGATTCGCTCCACTTTAGGGAAGAAACGCACATAGATTTTGCGTTCTTGTAGTCCTTGGAAAATGGCTTGCGCTGTCACTCCTTTTGGCTCTACCAAGACAAAATTAGTCTTAGAAGGCAGAACCTCAAAGCCCAGCTCCTGCAATTGACCACTAAACCAATCTCTGGTCTGACTGATTTTCTGACAAGTGTCTTCATAGTAATCCCAAGATTCAACAGCAGCCAGAGCTAATTTTTCAGCTAAGAGATCAACATTATAGGGATTGACTGAATTTTTAACAGCATTGATAACCGCCATCAGCTGAGGAGAGCCGATACCATAACCCACACGAAGACCAGCTAGGGCAGCATCTTTTGAGAAAGTTCTTGTAATGAAGACATTGTCATATTTTTCCAAGAGAGGAAGGGCTGTCTGACCACCGAAGTTAATATAGGCCTCATCGATAATAACCACCACATCTTGATTGGCCTGAATGATACGCTCAATCTCCTCTAGAGACTTGTAGATACCAGTCGGCGCATTAGGATTGGTAATGACAATCCCTCCATTATCCGCAAAATAGTCCTCAGTCTCAATTTCAAAACGGTCATTGAGAGGAATTTCATGATAGTTGATATGGTAAAGATCTGCCCAGACCTTGTAAAAGCCATAGGTCAAGTCTGGAAAAAGAACGACTTCATCACTATTAAAGAAGGCAAGAAAGGCCATAGAAAGAATGTCGTCCGAACCATTTCCGATAATGATTTGATCTGCAGGAACTGAAAGATTCTCAGCTAGTGCCTGACGCAGAGCTGCCTGATCCAAGGTCGAATACTTCCTGAGACTATCAGCATCAAAATTCTTGAGTGCCTGATGGACTGCCGGACTTGGTCCATAAGCATTCTCATTTGTATTGAGTTTAATGATATTTTCCTCTGCTGGCTGACTACCAGCAACATAGGGATCAATTTTACGAAGTCCTTTTAACATCTCAGTCATCCTTTCTTTGTTTGAAACATTCTCTGTTGTTTGAGTTTTTGATAGTCTCCTTTGAGGTGATTTTTTAATTTTGCTATTCAAAAACCACTCGTCAGAATTGGGATAAACAATAACAGGAATGATTCTGTTTGATAGAAAAAACGCCCTCACAAAAAGCAGTGCTTTTCGTCAGGACGTTTTCACGTGGTTCCACCTTCATTCAGTCTCTCAGTCACCCAAAAGACTCTCTGCGACTTGAACAAGTCATAGTTCTTAACGGAACCACCCGTCACACACTACTCTCAAACCGATTTTGCATGTGCACTCAAGAATGTGTAGTCCGAGGATTGCATGCCTTCTCACCAATGAGCACTCTCTGTCTGTTGTCTCGAACAATTTCTATCAACGCTTTCAATTTGTTACTATTTTACTTGAAAATTCTGAAAATTGCAAGTGAAAATCGATATTCCATAACAAAAAAGACTGGATTTCTCCAGTCTCTCATTAAAATCGAATTTTTTCTCTTGTCTTCTCATAAGAAGTCACGAAACGTTCTGTGACACCTGGTTCTACAGTTTCAAGTGCGTAGGAAATTTCATCAAATGATGCTTGGTAATCGTAATCAACTTCAAAAAGGCGAAGGGCATGTTCGAAGCTATTTTGAACACCTTGTTCAAAGCTACGGTAACGGTTTGAATATTGGAGCAACTGCTCAGTAAGTGTAGCATTTTGAACAACACGGTAGGCAGTTTCTTCAAGATTTGCAATAGCAGCTGTAGCTACTTCTGTCAATTTAGCTACCGATTCAACATTGATGCGACCACGACTCAACTCGTCCATAAGGGTTTCAAGTTGCACACTTGTTGTGAAGAAGACACTTAAAAACTCTTGTGGAATACCTGGCAAGTGACGTTTCTCCATGAAACGTTTGATAGCATGCAATTTATTGATGTATTCGTCAAGTTTCTTACGAGCTGTTTCTTCCGTTTTCTCAATATCTTTGATATCAGAGAAGACTTCCATTTGACCTTCTTCAATTCGAGCTAGGGCTTTCAAAGTCTTATCCAACTCAAGTTCAAGAATAGAGAATGGTTTTGTTTGGCTATCCAAGTTTTCGATATGTGGAAGCACCGCTTCTTCCATATTTTCCAACTCTTCCTCGAATGAGCGAAGACTCAAGTGGTCACTCTCATTGAGGATATATTTTTTCGTCAAACGTGATAGCTCTGCATTCAACTTATCATTGTTTGTTTTAGCATGTTCAAGATATTGTGGAATGATTTTTGCATCTCGGACAACAGCCTTGTGAGCCTTGATTTCAAATTCAAAAATATCGTAGAGTGAATCAATCTTCTCTTGAATGATTTCATTTTCTGAATTGGCTTTATCAAGGTCTAGACTTGCAAGCTCGTCAGATGTTGAACGAATTCCTTCACGAATTTCTTGGAAACGCATCTCAATATTGTTTTCCTTGAAATTGTAGTTTTGTTCTAACAATTGACGGTAACCTGATTCCAAGTCGTCCAATTGATCTGGGAAGTCATCTTCCAACTTAGCAACGATAGCTGGCACGCGCTCAGTAATCTGACCAAGTGCGATAGTGTGCTCTTCAGCACGGTCCAAGATATCAGAAGCCTCAACAGGGTCACCAGAGGAGTTAAGGGTCACAAATTGAGAGAACTCAGTCTCAATATTTTTCAACTGTTTCTGAATCTCAGGCATTGTTGAGCCATAGTTATCTTCGTTTTCAGAAATCGCTGCTTGAAGAACTTCATAGAGGTCAAGAGCGTGTTTAACACGCGCACTATTTTTCTCTTCCTGCTCACGAAGAATAGAAAGAGCTTCGCGGATAGCCGCAATATCTTCTTCAACGACGTCCAACTGGCTATCAATATTATCAATCTCATGCTTAGCTTGAATAAATTTGAAACCGTCGTTCAAGCTTTCAGCTTCGAAAATATGATTTTCGATATCAGTGAAAGAATTCAATGACAAATCAGTCCATTTTTGATTCCATTCACGGAAGGTTGATTGACTTTGTCCAATCAGGTGAAGATTTTTTACAGATTCAATTTCATCATTGACAGGAAGTTGGAAGAGCTCAGTTTTACGAGCTTCCAAGCCTTCAATCAATGAATCGTTTCGTTTTCGTATAATTACGCCAATGAGATAGGCGATGATGACAAGTAGTACTATCGCTACGATGAGCAATACAATTCCGCTAGACATGTCAATCTCCTTGTATTTCTTTAGTATCGTCAGTATTTTTCTATAACGTTACGATTATAACATACTTAAGGATAGGATGCACCCATTTTCCTTAAGTTTTCCTAATCTTTTCTAGATATCTAGGGTTGAATAGACTGCGTTTTCTTCGATAAATTCACGACGAGGTTCCACACGGTCACCCATAAGCATATCAAAAATCTTATCAGCTTCTGCTGCATCATCGACAGAAACACGCGCCATTAAGCGATTTTCAGGATCCATAGTTGTTTCCCAAAGTTGATGATCATCCATCTCTCCGAGACCTTTATAACGCTGAACTGTTGGTTTTGAACGTCCAACACTATAACGTTCCATGGCCTCTTGGAGTTTTTGCTCCTGATCAGCACCTGGCTGGATATATTCTTTAATCTCGCTACCAACCTTAACACCGTAAATTGGTGGTTGGGCAATGTAAACATAACCTGCTTCTAGGACTGGACGCATAAAGCGGTAAATCAAGGTCAAAAGAAGGGTACGAATGTGAGCACCATCGACATCGGCATCGGTCATGATAACTAGTTTTTGATAGCGAGCTTTGGACACATCAAATTCAGCACCGAAGCCTGTTCCCATGGCTGTGAAGAGACTTCTAATTTCCTCATTTGCCAAGATTTTATCCATGGTTGCTTTTTCAACGTTAAGAATCTTACCACGAATAGGAAGAATAGCTTGGAATTCACGATTACGACCAGACTTAGCTGATCCACCAGCTGAATCTCCCTCAACGATAAAGAGTTCGTTTTGACTAGCGTCATTTGAAGAACAGTCTGCCAATTTACCAGGAAGATTTGAAATCTCAAGTCCTGATTTTTTACGTGTGACTTCACGCGCACGCTTGGCAGCAATACGAGCTTTGGAAGCCAAAATCCCTTTTTCAACGATTTTACGTGCAATCTGAGGATTTTCCAAGAGGAAACGACTGAAAGCATCGCTGAAAAGTCGGTTAGTGATTTTCACGACTTCAGAGTTTCCGAGTTTAGTCTTGGTTTGTCCCTCAAACTGAGGATTTGGATGTTTAACAGAGATAACTGCTGTCAACCCTTCACGAACGTCTTCACCAGTCAGATTATCATCTTTTTCCTTGAGAATCTTATTCTGACGAGCGTAGTCATTAACCACACGGGTCAAGGCTGTACGGAAACCTTGTTCATGAGTACCACCTTCGTGGGTGTGGATGTTGTTGGCAAAACTCATGACATTTTCATGGAAGCCAGTCGTGTATTGCATAGCAACCTCAACTGAAATCCCATCCATATCACCATCAGTATAGATTGGTGTGTCAAAGATTGCTTCCTTATTTTCATTGATAAATTCAACGTAACTAGCGATACCACCTTCATAGTGGAATTCTTTTTCTTGTTCTAAATCCTGACGTTTATCAGTGATTGAGATTTTAAGACCACGGTTCAAGAAGGCAAGTTGTTGAATTCGCTTAGCAAGTTTATCAAATTCAAAGACTGTTGTCTCTGTAAAGATTTCTGGGTCTGGTGTGAAGTGAACGGTTGTTCCGTGACGATCTGTCTCACCGATCACAGCCAAGTCATCGACAACGACACCACGTTTATACTCTTGATAGTGGATTTTACCATCTTTATAGACTTTAACATCCAACTGTGTTGAAAGAGCATTAACAACAGATGACCCTACCCCGTGAAGACCACCAGAAACCTTGTAGCCGCCACCGCCGAATTTACCACCTGCGTGAAGAACTGTAAAGACTGTTTCAACGGCAGGACGTCCTGTTTTTTCTTGTATACCAACAGGAATTCCACGTCCGTCATCGACAACCGTAATCGAGTTATCCTCTTCGATAAAGACCTCAATATGAGTCGCAAAACCTGCTAAGGCTTCATCGATTGAGTTATCGACAATCTCCCAAACCAAGTGGTGAAGCCCTTCTTTTGAAGTTGATCCAATATACATCCCTGGACGCATACGAACAGCCTCAAGACCTTCCAAAACCTGAATCTGGCTGGCGTCATATTCTTTAGCAAGTTCTTCTAAATTTTTGTTTTCTTCAGTCATTCTGTAACAATCTCCAATAAAGATTTTTTCCATCAAAGAGACAAGTGGCAAATCCTGCTGCCTGTCCCGCTTCTATATCTATCTCACGATCCCCAATCACTAATGCATCTTCCAAGTCATACTTGTCTTTCAGATACAGAAAGCTCTCAGGATTCGGCTTTCTCGCAAAGCCATTGTCAGAAGTCACAATCTCTGTAAAATACTCCAAGATAGCTGTTTTAACCAAAAGCTGCTTGACCTGATGATTACGATGGGAAATCAAGAAATTCCTTCCACCGCAGGCAAGGACCTTTTCAAGCGCTTCTCTGGCTCCTTCAAAAAGGAGCGGAGCTTCTAACTTTTCTGCCTCAAGACTTTTATAATAATCCTGAAAAGCTGGCTCATTGGGAATAAAAAAGGCAATAGCTTCTTTGGTTGATACTTTCAATTTGTCATAGACTTGGTCTGCACTAGCCTCAATACCAAAGTGAGCAAGAGCTTCTAGAAAGGCTTGTGTAGACAGTTGATAATTATCAAGCAGGGTTCCACCTAAATCCCAAATAAAATCGCGAGTTTTCATACCCTCTATTATAGCATATTTCCCTTGATTTTGATAGTATTTACACAAAAAGGACTCCTCTTTAATAACAAAAAAGTTGGGCTTTCCCAACTCTTCTTAGATTATTTATATCTTGCCGAACGGCGCATATTTTTCATGAAAATTTCTTCGTCCTGCAAATTCTTTTGGTAGGACATTGATAGAATCAATCCGACTCCAATCAGATTTGAAATCAGAGATGAACCACCTTGTGAAATGAATGGTAGAGGAATCCCTGTCAAAGGAAGAATTCCCACTGTTGCTCCAATATTTTCAAAAATATGGAACATGATCATCATGATAAATCCAGTTGAAATCAAAGTATAAAATTGATTATTTGATGCAATGGTCACTCGAACCAATCGATAGATCAACCAGAGATAGAGCAAGAGTACAATTAAGCCTCCGATAAAGCCAAAATGCTCTGCTATTGCCGTGAAAATCATATCACTCTCACGTACAGGGACAGATAACTCCAAGCTCGAGCTGCCTGTTCCTGTCAGACCACCGATTCCAATGGAAATCATACCCTGTGTCTGTTGATATGCAATACCTGAAGCATAAGAGAAGGGATCCAACCAGGCAGAAATACGGTTAAGCTGATAGGTATCCATCCCCATCTTGTAAAGAAACTCACGTCCGCTATCCCAGAGAAAGAGCCCCATAAAGACAGCTACCGCTAAAACCATAATCAAGACAACTGGTAGGATAATCTTCCATGAAATTCCTGCAATTAAAATCGTACCTGCTAGAATTGCCACGAAAACCATAGCTGTTCCCAAGTCTTTTTGCAAGGCTAGAAGAATGAAGACAGGTAGCGTCACCGCTCCATACCAGCCTAACAATTTGAAATCATGTCTTAAATCTCGCTCCTTGGACAAATCATTAAACCAGAGAGTCGTCCTTGCCAGCATGAGAATATAGGATATCTTCATAAACTCAGATGGCTGAAAGAGTGTTGTATTGGCAATGGTGACCCAGTTTTTAGCACCAGTTGAGGCGACCAATTCTGGACTGTAAAATACCAGAGGTAGGATCATCAGAAAGAGTCCTAAACCATACAACCATGGAGTAACTCGCCAAAGAAACTGAGTATTGAAAAGCATGACGACAAAAGCAATAGCTAAACCAAGTCCTGTCCAAGCTCCCTGCTGAATCATGATTGAGACCAAACGTTTGGGATAATCATTAGAGGCAACAAGGTAGATTGCCACAAAACCGATAATCAAAAGCAGAAAGACAGGTAATACGAGACTGTAATCAATCCGACTTTCAATGTTATTTTTCTTTGACGCCATTAGTAGTTCCTTCTAAATATTGATAGAAAATATTATACCATGTTTGGGGTGTGAACGATAGAATTAAAAAAGAAAATATTGCAAAATGAGACTGGATGCCGCTACTGCAAACCAGGCTGCTAATCCAGTCAAAACTGGCTTGAGTCCTGCTGACTTAAATTGTTGATAGGACACCTTGCTTCCGATACCAGCTAGTGCCATAGCCATCAAAAATTGTGATAGGTATTTGATAGCCAGCGTCAGCCATTCTGGCAAGGCAAAAAGACTAGAAAAGATAGAGGCTAGCAAGAACCAAAGGATAAACCAGGGAAAGACTTTCTTAAAGGAGAAATCTGATTTTTCCTGACGTGATTTGCGGTAAACAATACCTGCTAAAATCAAGCAAGCTGGCACAATCATGAGAGCGCGAGCTAATTTAACAATAGTCGCAATGTCTCCTGCTGTCTGACTGTAGGCATAACCAGCAGCCACAACAGACGAAGTGTCATTGATGGCCGTACCAGCCCAGAGACCAAAATCAAAATCTGTCATCCCCATCAGATGCCCCAAGGCAGGAAAGAGAAACACAGCAATGATATTGAAGAGGAAAATGGTCGAGATAGACAGAGCCACCTCATCTTCTTCAGCATCCAAGATTGGCGACGCTGCCGCAATAGCAGAGCCTCCACAAATAGCTGTCCCAAAACCAATCAAGGTCTTCAAATGACTATTAAGCCCTAGCCATTTCCCTACAAAATAAGAAACGATAAATGAAACCGCAATCGTAAGCAGCGTAATCTGCAGTGAGGACAAACCGACCTGAGATACCTTACCGATGGACATGGTAAAACCAAGACAGATAATAGCATATTGAAGCAGTTTCTTACCGCTATAAGCAAGACCATCTTGCCAAGCTTCCTTAACCCCAAGTGTATTATTGAGCAAAATACCTAGCACAATAGCAAACACACTGGAACCAATAATGGGAAAAACCGTTCCCAAAACTAGGGACAAGAGAGCTAATAAACCAGCAACAATAAGACCTGAACTCTTCTTAGACATAGAGACCTCCTGAAATTCGTCTAGAAAAAAAGAGCATGGAATAACATCTTTCTTCCAAACTCTTCATTTTTATATCTCCCCTGCCGGAATCGAACCAGCAACTAATTCTTAGGAGGAACTTGTTATATCCATTTAACTAAGGGGAGCTAGTAAAAAATCCGTCACTAAGGACAGATTTTTTATGTTAATTCTCAGATTAACGACGGATTTCTTTGATACGTGCAGCTTTACCTTGCAATGCGCGTAGGTAGTACAATTTAGCACGACGAACTTTACCGTAACGAACAACTTCGATTTTATCAACACGTGGAGTGTGGATTGGGAAAGTACGTTCTACACCGATACCGCTTGAGATTTTACGAACTGTGTACATTTCTGAGATCCCTTGACCTTTACGTGAAATAACAACACCTTCAAAGATCTGGATACGTTCGCGGTTACCTTCGACAACTTTAGCGTGAACGCGTACAGTGTCACCAGGACGGAATGATGGGATATCAGAGCGAAGTTGACCTTCTGTCAAACTTTGGATTAATGGATTCATTTATATTATTCTCCTATCTTACCAATCTTAGGCGCCTTTAAGCCTAGCGGATTAGCCTAATTTCGTGCGTCCATTACACACAAAATTTATTTTATCAGACTTTCATCTTTTTGTAAAGGAAAATGCTGCGCACTAATCCTCTAAAATTTTCTGCAAGCCATAGATAGACTGGCGACGATTGATTGAGTAGGCAAAAGCTACCGCTATGAAGAAGTAGGCTACATTTGAAAAACCAAAGACCTCACCACCAATGAAAATCGGTGCCAAGAAAGTATTGGTTGCACTTGAAAAGACAGAAATATATCCTGCTGCAGCTACCAACTCTACTGGCAAGCCAAATAGCGGAGCTAAAACTGCACCAAGAGAGGCACCGATTGCAAAAAGCGGTGTCACTTCTCCTCCTTGAAAACCGATTGACAAGGTCAGAACAGTCAAGAGCAATTTCAAAAGCCAGTCAAACTGATAGAGTTTTTCTCCCTCAAAACTCGCCTCAATCAGATTAGTCCCAAGACCAGAGTAACGTCCCTGCCAAAGAAGAAGGAAAATTAATGACAGACCCAATCCCACAAAGAAGATACGATAATAAGGATTTGGGAGCCAGCTAGCCATCTTAGCTTTCAGACTTGAAAGACTGTAAGCAAAGAGATTACCAGCTAAGCCAAAGCAGATTCCTAATAAAGCAAGCTTCAAAATGAGTGACCAGTCTAGACTCAGGTCAGTCGATATAGCAAAGCTAAATTTTTCCAAACCTAAGTAGTGTGAGGTCCTTGAGGCTGTAAAAGCTGCAAAGATGGCTGGTAAAAGAGCAGTTAGACTCAATTGCCCCAATGCTAGGACTTCCATAGCAAAAAAGATGGCGGCAATCGGTGTCTGGAAAAGCCCTGCAAAACCTGCTGCCATCCCCATCGTCAAAAAGAGACGATTTTTGTTGGTAAAATCCCAAAACTGACCAAAGGCATTGCCGACTGTTGCCCCCAATTGGACCGCTACTCCTTCACGTCCAGCACTCCCTCCAAAGAGATGCGTCAGCCAGGTAGTCAGCGTGACCAAGGGGATGAGTCGATAGGGTATTTTGTCCTCTTGACCATGCCCCACCTCAAAAACTAAGCCCATTCCTTTTGACGAAGCTCCGCCAATTTTACGATAAAGCCAAACAATCAAGAGACCTGCTAAGCCCAAAAACGGAATCAGATAGACTGGATAAGCTGTTCTGATGTCAGAGAGGTAGAGCAGGGTGCGACCGAAGATGGTGTCAATCAGTCCGACGATAAGACCAAGCCCAATTCCCACCAGGCAAAGTAAACCTAATAAGCCGTAGGATAATCTTTGACTTTCCTTAATCCCTTTCATACTTTCTCCTTTATAGGCCTAATTTTTTAGTTTGAAAGGCACGAGAATGCTTAAGAATATCTTCATAAGTGTCCTTAATTGGCTCTTTAAAATCAGGATCAACAACCAGCTGAGTCACTTTTTCCAAGAGAGCTTCTTCACGCGCTGCATCGAAAACAGCCTTGCCAGTTTGACGCTTAAACTCAGCGACATCTGTCACCAAGTGCATACGTTTTTCCAAGAGTTCAACCATTTGACGGTCAATGGCATCAATGTCGTTACGAATAAGATTTAAGTCCATGATTTCTCCTTTATTTGTTCTACATTATATCAAAAACTCCAAGAGGCGACTAGGTCTTGGAGTTGATATTTTATTATAGTTTTGGGGGAAGTAGATTTTAAACTTGATATAAGCATGCTAGTACTTGTCTTTTTGGGAAATAGCAGAGCTAACTTAGGAAATATCGTCTAACAGTCTTGATTTCCGTTTCATTTACAAGAATATAAAGCTTGGCGCCAGCTTTTAAAAGGGTTTGTCCATTGACGACTTCTGTCTGATGTTGATAGACCTGACTGTAGATTAAGACATCTTGAGGAAGACTCAGTTCAGAAACCCTACGTCCTGCAAATCTATCCGTCACAGGAAGATCGATGATGGTTGGTTGACTATCTGTATCTACTGACAGACTAGGAATCATTTTCACTAGCATAGCTTCATAAACAGGCTCCCCACCTAAGAGATCCATAACGAGATAGGCTAGTAAGGTCACGACAGCAAGGGGCATTAATTGTTGAAGATTACCAACCATCTCAGTTACTAAAATCATTGCTGTCAGCGGAGCTTTGGATACTGCTCCAAAGTAAGCAGACATTCCAAAAATCAGAAACAGAGCCAAGTTTGCTTGATGCATCCAAGATAAATCTGATACAAACAAACCAAAAGTATATCCAGCCAAGGCTCCTAAGGTCAATAAAGGTAAGAAAATGCCACCAGGTAAACCTGAACCATAGCTAATCATACTCCCCACAAAACGGATAATTAAGTAGGCAAAGGCAATCTGAAACACGAGTGACGACTGAGGAAGAGAAACGATAAGCTCATTTCCTCCACCGAGTAATTGAGGAAAGAGTAAACCAAGTGGAAAAATGAAAATCAAGGCAATAATTCCATAATGATGTGGAGGCAAATGTATGATACGCCCCAAATGACCGTACAAGATTCCCATTCTGAGAATAACCCACTCGTAAAGATAAGCTAGCAGCCCCATCACAAGTCCCATAATAATTAAAATCCAGTAGGATTTCAATGGAAAAATCGGCAGATCATCAGGCATAGCCAAAACAGCTTTCTGACCAAACACCTGTAAAGAGACTGCGTTAGCAACCAAACTAGCTACAAGCGCCGTTATCCAAACATGTCTTGAGAAATGATGATAGACCTCTTCTACTACAAATAAGAGACCAGCGATTGGTGCATTGAAGGCTGCGGATAGACCAGCTGCAGCACCACTTGCAATCAAAATTCTCTGCTCTCTTCTTGATAAGTTCAACTTCTCCGCAATACCTTTAGCTGTCATAGCACCTAATTGAATACTAGGACCTTCTCGACCTAGCATCAGCCCCATCGAGATAGAGATAACACCACCGACAAATTTTCGCCATAGGACCGACCACCAATTAGGATGTAAAAGTCCCATCAGTTCCCCTTCGACATGAGGAATACCAGAACCCTTTATATCCTGTTCTGACTTGACTAAAACTCCCACGCAGTATATCAACAGCAAGCTAAGCAGTAGTAAGATTAGCGCCCAAGCAAGCTGTGATTGTGCCAAGTGGTAAGCATTCAAAAAAAGTCTAAACAGTTTAGCAATCAACCAACGAAAAGCTGACACTAAAGCGCCAGCCATTAATCCAACTAAAATACCTCTCCAGACAGAAATCAAAAGACCTTGCCGCTCTGATTCAAATTCTCTCTTCATCGTCCTACTCCTTGTGCTGACGTCTCCTCTTGACCAAACTATAAAGCGCAGCGATTAAGCCTAAAACCACGAGAAGTCCAAGGATACGTTTGAAGTTTCCTTCTATAAGAGCATCACCACCATTTGCATATAGAATGGAAGATGGCAGAGCTCCTAAAAGGATAGCCATGACAATAGTCCTTTTCCTAACCTTTAAATCAACCGCCGTGTAGGCAACAAGAAAGGAGGGGATGAAAGGAATCATATAGCCCAAGGTCAAACCCAAAGCCTTATTCTTAAATCTAGAAAGATCTTCAACAAAATTTCCCATCTTCTTCGTTTTTTCCTTGATATGAAGCTCACTCAATAAAAAATAGACTGTTAGATTTCCCAGACTAAGTCCTAAAAGATTGACCAAGGCTCCAAAAATAGGACCAAGAATAACACCGTTGACCACCGCAATAAGGGAACTTGATAAAAATGGCACAGCTGACATGAGGGCAGTAATCAGGACAAGCAAAAGATAATCTAGAAAATCTGGATGAGACAGATAATCCTCAAAAGTTTCTAGAGAAAATCCATTAGCTGTCATATCAGTTAGTAAATCCCAATTTCTTGCTATCAACAAATAAAGCAAGGCAATAATTCCAAGAACCGATACCAAAATCAAGAGATCAGCCCTCAGACTCAAATGTTTTAATTTCCCCAAGAAAAACTCCTTTTTCTAACAAAAAGAGAGCTGGAATCGACCAGACTCAACTCTCTCAAGTATAATAATGTTCCAAAGAGCGTAAGCGAACATAGTAAAAACCATCTTTTAAAACAGCCCAGCTCTTGTCATTTAACTGTTAAAACTTAGCAGCAATCTCTTCTGCAAAACGCTCAAGATTTTCAATATCTTCATCTTCTGCAGCCAAGTCAACCTTAACAGAGTCGGCACCTTTAGTAGCACCAGTCAAGCCAAACTGCTCTTCAAACTCATCAACTGATTTACAGAAATAATCATAGAAGGTATCTCCTGAACCGATGACACCAAAAATCTTGCCAGACAAGTCAACATCTTGAAGATCTTCATAAAAGTCAACGATTTCATCAGGAAGATCACCATCTCCGTATGTGTAGGTAGCAACGATAGCGATATCAGCATCCTCAAAGTCTGCTGCATCAACAGTTGTACACTCGTCAACCTCTACATCGTGACCAAGTTCTTCCAATTTATTTGAGACAATGTCTGCGATTTCTTCAGTATTTCCAGTCATACTGGCATAAACGATTTTTGCTAATGCCATAGTTTCCTCCATAAATGTTCTTAATTACTAGTTTACCATATTTTTCTCAAAAAAACAGAGTCTTATCGCAAGTATTCTTGATAAGATTCCTTGATTTTGGCAGATAGCTGCGCTTTTTCTTCTTCTGAAGCGAAGGCACCTTGGATAGCTTGTAGATTATGTTGCATAAAATCAGCTGCGCCAAGATTAAAATACGAAACAAACTTCTCATATTCCTTGGTCAAATTAGTATCTGAGACCGTGCGATTATCTGTATTGATAGAAATATTTGCGCCAGCTTTTCTCAAAGGAAGATAAGGATAGTCCTCAATAGATTGAATCGCCTTGGTTTGAAAATTGCTGGTCAGACAGATTTCAGCAGTCATGCCTCTAGCAACAAACTCCTCAATCATCTCAGGTTGATCAAAAATCGCCGTTGTGTGACCTGTTCGCTTGACATCCAAAGCCATAGCCTGCGCAATATTGGCTGCGCAGCCACATTGTTCCCCAGCATGAAAGGTCATAGGATAGCCTAAATCCTGAGCCAGCTTGATACCTTCTGTCATCGTTTCAGTCGGATAGTCTACTTCATTTCCCGCAAAATCCATGCCAACAACCAAGTCTTGATTTGCAGCTTTAGTATCTCTAAAGATTGACTTGGTCAAGTCTAAATCCGTTTGACGGAGTCCGCATACCAAGGCTTTGGCAACAATACCAAAATCTTCCTGAGCTTGTTTAAGCCCTCGACAAACAGCAGCTACAACTTGCTCTACTGTCAATCCCTCATCCATTGAAAGTTCAGGAGCAAAGCGGATTTCAATATAGATAACATTTTCCTGCGCAGCTTGTTTTGCCACATCATAGGCAGCCAAGGTTAGGGCTTCCTCGGTTTGGAGGAGAGGGCGGATAACATCAAAGGCAGCTAGATAGTCCATCAAGCTTTCAGCCTCTTTGGGTGCTGTTACTAAAGCTTTCAGGTCGCTATCATCTTCTGGCAATGCAATTTTCGCCATTGCCGCCAACTGACGAATGACCTCTAAAGATAGCGAACCATCCAAATGACAATGCAATTCTGTTTTAACTAGACCTTTGATAACTGATGTTTCCAAGAATTCTCTCCTATTCGTTTGATTTTTAAATATAATGCTATCTATCTTAACATAAAATCAACTTTTTTCAAGAACAAAATCCGAACTTTACCAAAAAAAGCGAACAATCTCTTTCAGGTAAGACCCGCCAGTTACAAACTTTTGTCTTTCTAACAGTATTTTGTTAGGATATGGTCATACTGTTTTTCAAAAATGCTATCCAAAAAACACAAGGAGAAAAATTATGTCATCATATCAATTACCAGAAGTCTGGGAAAATCCAAGTCAAATGGGCGGTGCTTGGGGCGGCCTCAATCAACCAACTGCTGGCAGTCGCTTTGAACAAGAACTACCAGTCGGCGAGAAAGAGTTTCAAATTTACTCACTCGCTACACCAAACGGCATCAAAGTTCCAATCATGTTTGAAGAACTCAAGGAACTGGGTATTTCAGTTGACTACGACCTCTACAAAATCAAGATTGGAGACGGCGACCAGTTTGGTAGTGACTTTGTTGCGATCAATCCAAACTCAAAAATACCTGCTATGATTGACCAGTCAGGTGATGAGAAGGTACGTGTTTTTGAATCACCATCTATCCTCCTCTACTTGGCTGACAAATATGGCAAACTTATTCCTCAAGATTTTGCCAAACGTACTGAAGTGCTCAACTGGCTCTTCTGGCAAACAGGCGCAGCTCCATTTTTAGGAGGAGGCTTCGGTCACTTCTTCCACTATGCACCTGAAAAAATCGAATATGCGATTAACCGCTTTGCTATGGAAGCAAAACGCCAACTTGACCTTCTCGATAAAGAGCTTGCTAACAAACGCTACATCGCTGGTGATGAATATAGCATCGCTGACATCGCTATTTGGAGCTGGTACGGTCGCCTTGCCCAAGACAAGATTTGGGATAAGGCAGGTATCTTCCTCAATGTTCAGGAATACCAAAACCTCCAACGTTGGACAGAAGAAATCGCTAACCGCCCAGCCGTAAAACGTGGCTTGGAAGCGGAGTATAAGGAGATATAAGATGAGAGGCTAGATTAGTTACTAGCCTCTTTTTAAACTCTTTTATGCTATAATATTATGAACAAAGGGAGGCCTACCATGTGGACATTGAAATCTTTTGACCAGCTGACCACACGCCAGCTACATGCTATTTACAAGGCTCGCACGGATGTTTTCGTCGTTGAGCAAAACTGCCCCTATCCCGAGGTTGATGACTTAGATTTGATTGCCCTGCATCTTTTCTTGGAAAATAGCGGAGCTATTGCTGCCTACTGCCGTATCATTCCAGGTGAAGATCTGATTAAGCTAGGTAGGGTCCTGGTAAGCGCTGAGCATCGTAAGGAAGGTCTGGGGCAAAAGCTTGTCGCTCAAACTCTAAAGGTCTGTCAAGAGCAGTTTCCTGATCAAACGATATATGCCCAAGCGCAAGCCCATCTTGAAAACTTCTACGGTCATTTTGGTTTTGTTAAAAAGAGTCAAGCTTACCTAGAAGACGGCATCCCTCATATCGATATGTTACTGGAGAAAACAAATGACCATTTACACTGAAATTCTTGAAAAAATCAAAGCCTACGACACCATTATCATTCACCGTCACCAGAGACCTGACCCTGACGCTATTGGAAGCCAATGCGGTTTGAGAGAACTGCTCCGCCATAATTTCCCAAATAAAAGGATCAAAGCAACAGGTTTTGATGAGCCAACCCTAACTTGGTTGGCTGACATGGATGACGTTGCTGACGCTGACTATCAGGGCGCTCTTGTCATCGTGACCGACACTGCCAATCGCCCACGTGTTGATGACGATCGCTACAATGATGGAGACTTTCTTATCAAGATTGACCATCACCCTAATGACGACGTTTACGGTGACCTCTACCATGTTGATACTAATGCTTCATCAGCCAGCGAAATCATCACAGACTTTGCTCTAGAAACTGGACTAGCTCTCAATGATCAGGCGGCCCGCCTCCTCTACGCTGGTATCGTTGGTGACACAGGACGCTTCCTCTACCCTGCCACAACTAGCAAGACGCTTGAGCTGGCAGCTAAACTTCGCCAGTACGATTTTGATTTTTCAGCAATGGCTCGTCAAATGGACAGTTTCTCCTTCAAGATTGCCAAGCTCCAAGGTTATGTTTTCGATAATCTAGAGGTTGATGAAAATGGAGCTGCGCGTGTCGTCTTAACAAGAGAATTGCTTGATAAATTCCAAGTCACAGACGCTGAAAGCTCTGCAATTGTCGGCACACCAGGAAAAATTGATGTTGTTGAATCATGGGCTATCTTTGTTGAACAGCCTGACGGTAACTATCGTGTTCGCCTCCGTAGCAAGTCAACTGTCATCAATGGTATCGCTAAAAATCATGATGGTGGTGGTCACCCTCTTGCCAGCGGAGCCAATTCCTACAGCCTTGAAGAAAACGAACAAATCTATCAAGAAATCAAAAATTTACTCGCTCAGAAAAAGTAACTTATGCACAGCTTTTCCACACCTTTTTCAACAAATTTTAGCTAAAAAGCTTGTCAAATATAGGACGATTTGTTACACTATAATAGTTAAAAAACTATGGTGCGTACAGTACCATGGCAGAAAGGAAATATTTTAACGATGAAAAAAGATATCCATCCAGATTACCGTCCAGTAGTATTCCTTGATACAACAACTGGTTACCAATTCCTTAGCGGATCAACAAAAGCTTCAAACGAAACTGTTGAGTTCGAAGGTGAAACTTACCCACTTATCCGTGTTGAAATTTCATCAGACTCACACCCATTCTACACAGGTCGTCAAAAATTCACTCAAGCAGACGGACGTGTGGATCGTTTCAACAAAAAATACGGTCTCAAATAAGAAACCACATCTACTGCTTAACAGTAGTCAAAAGCAATTCTCATCTGAGGATTGCTTTTTTGTAGTCAAAAAAAGAAGCTGATTACTATCAACTTCTTATAAATCTAAAATATAGTATTTGGTATTGGTCACTGCCTTTAAACTGTAACTAGCATCTGCTGGAATAGTCAGCATGCCTTGTTCAGTTAAGTTTAGAACTTGACCATCAACTTCCAAGTCAAGATTTCCTTGAAGAACATGAATGAGTTTCTGACTAAGACTAGTTTCTGCACTGATTGTCTCTCCCTCTGCCATGGCATAAAGCGTCAGCGCATTTTTCAAACCAAGAGTCTTGTCCAGTTTCCTACTAGCAATCTGTCCCTCATAGTAAGTCACCAAATCTAAGAGATTAGCTATCATTTTTTAGCCTCCGGCTTTACAACTACTAGAAACATCTGAAAGGCTTCTTGAGCATAGAGTGCATGAGGAATATTGGCTGGCATCAGGATTGATTCACCAGCTGAGACCAGAAACTCTTCCTGATCAATGGTGATTTTAGCTTGACCAGTGAGAATAGTCACCAGAGCATCTCCTGGTGAACGGTGCATGGCGATTTCTTGATCCTTATCCAAGGAAAAGAGGGTCATGCCCAGATCTTTACGCTGGACAAGTGTCTTACTCAACATCTGCTCCTCTGCGATAGGCACTTGATTCTTAAGATCAAAAACTTCTGAAATGGGTAATTTTTCAATATAAGTCATCTGCTTCTCCTTTATTTTTGACTGACAACTGCAATGTAACGTAAGTCCTTAGCTGTCTTGTTAAAGAAACGGTACATGGTTAAGAACTGTTGACGATTTTCTTTTTTGAGCCCTCGGTAGACAATTAAGCAAGTTCCAAGCAAGCCCTCGTCCTTAATCATCCCCCAGGTGGACATGAGGGTCATCTTACCATATGAGGCTTGAACGTCAGTAAAGCCTACTTCCTTAAAGATGCTCTGCCATTTATCAACTGAAAGCGGCTCAACGTTAGCGTTAATGGTTTGGCTGAGCTGCCCAAGGAGGTCCTCCATCTCAGGTTTGATATAGGAAACATCGTGTGTCAGAAGTTTGCCACCGGGCTTGAGGACACGGAGGTACTCAGCGATAGCCTTCTTCTTAGCCTCTCCACGCAGCATGGTCAACATGGCTTCATTGATAACCAAGTCGAAAGAATTATCCTCAAAGGGTAGCTTCATGGCATTAGCCTGCTGGATGTGGATTTTATCTTCCAAACCAGCTTCCTTGATATTTTTGCTAGCCTTTTCAAGAGCCTTCTTATCCATATCCACCCCTTCAATCTGACAGCCAAAGGTCTGAGCCAGCTCAATCGATGTGGTACACATATTGCAGGCGACTTCCAGAACTTTACTTTCTTTAGAAATACCGCTGTGCTCTATCAGCCAGTTGGTTGCAGTGATACCGCCTGGTCTCAATCTCTTTTTCCCTAACTTAGCTAGGAAATTATGTCCTACTTCTTTACGTTTACGTTCTTCTGTCATCTGCTCCTCCTTGTCACTAACTTACTGACATTTTAGCAAAGTTTTGCAAATATTTCCGATAAAAAGAAAAATTTATCAGATTTTTCTGATAGCTATAATGGTTATAATAATCATCCTAAAAAGCAAAAAAGCCAAGAAAATTAATTCTTGGCTTTGATCGTTACTCCTAATAAAAGGGAGAGATTAGTGAGCAACGATTTCTTGGGCAATCTCATGTCCAGTCAAATCTGCTGGGTAATAAGTTGGCCAATTATCCATCTCTTTCAAGATTTCGTCTTGACTAGTTGAGCCCCAGAAGAGGTGGAAATGAGCTGAATCTGTTTCAGAGATATTGTGGTCACTGAACTGGATATACTTGAATTCGCCTGCATTGGCATCGTCAGTTTCAAAGAGGTAACGTACACCACGATTTCCTTTTTCATAGGTCAAAATCTTATAACCAACATACTTGTAAGTGAATTTATGGCTAGTTCCATTTTGAATGAATTCTACCGTATTTTTCTCACCATCAATATTGATTTTTTCAATATCAGTCTTGTAGCCTGTTGTGTAGTATTCCTTGTATTCTGCTGCTGTTTTGGCACCTTTTGAAAGTTTAGATTTATAATCCCAAACCTCATCCAGTGTTCCATCTAGAAGATATGGATAAACTGACTGCCACTCACCTGTCCAATCTGATAAACTACGATTTGTAACATCGGCATCTTCAAAGTAACCATTGGCAACAGTTTTGGTCGTGTCTTCTTCAGCTTGGATCGTTTTTCCTGCAACATCAGTTGTCAATTGGAGATTTTTCAGATTTTCTCGCATAACTGAGAAATAATCTTCGCCATCCTTGATTTCTTGCGTTGTCAGACTTTCAAGCGGATTTAGGACAGCCGTTTTAACACCTGCCTCGTCAGCCAAGGTTTGGGCTACTTTTGCTGAGGCATTTTCTTCAAAATAGATGTACTTGATTTCATTATCTTTAACATAAGTTGCAAGACTTGCAAGACGCTGTGCACTTGGTTCAGAGTCAGCTGAGACACCTGTAATTGGAATCTGTGTCAAGCCATAATCAAGCGCCAAGTAACCGAAGGCAGCGTGCTGTGTTACAAAACTTGTCTGCTTAGCCGCTGAAAGGGCTGTTGTGTATTCATCACTAAGTTCCTGTAATTTGTCAATATAAGCGGCAGCATTTTTAGTAAAAGTATCCTTATACTTTGGATATTTCTTAATCAAGCCATCACGAATATTCTCTACTAAAGTAACAGAGCGTGAAGGTGACAGCCAAACGTGAGGGTCATAAGCATGCGTGTGTCCAGCTTCGCCTTCATCATGACCTTCTTCTTCGGAACCAGCCATAAGAAGCATGTCTCCAGTTGATTTGATGACTGCAGTTTTCTTGCTATCTACAGAACTTGTCACGTCACTAACCCAAGTCTCAAGATTGCTATCCATATAGACAAAGGCATCAGCATCTTCAATTTGGGCAATTTGTTTAGTTGTTGGTTGAAAGTCATGTACCTCAGTACCAGCCCCAATCAACATCTCAACATTACCTTCGTCACCAACAATTGATTTTGTAAACTCATAGACAGGATAAAATGTCGTCACAACCTCAAGTTTTCCTGAAGATGTCCCTTTTTGTGCTTGATAAGTTTGGTAAGACTGCCAAACATAGGCAGCTCCAGCTAGGACGGCAACAGTCGCCAATCCTGCAATCAGTTTCTTTTTCATGTGTCCTCCTTTTACTTAACCGGTTAATGTTTTACTGGTTAAGTATATCATACTGAAATAAATTGTCAACAAAAAATTTAAAAAAGCCTTAAATTAGGCTTTTGAGAAATAGGTCTAAATCTAATGTTAAAAATTGGGGGGAGTTTAGATCTATTTTTGCTCCTTTTAAGATACAGAAATGCTTAAAAAAACGACCAGCAATTTTGGAAATTAAGAAACTGAAATAGAATTCTTAAATTGAATTTAGGTTTATTACAAAGCAGATTTTTTATCTGTCACTTTATTTGTAAGGTTTTGATTAGGTGTCCTACTTCATCACTAACCAGGTAATCAAACCGATAATGATACCCCAAAATAATAGATTTGGAATCATGCCACCCTTGAGACTAAACTCAGTCTGGAGTTTTCCATCTTTTGATTGACGCTGATAATTGATATCACCAAATAACCATTTTTTCATTTATATAACATCCTTTCTTGAGGAGATACAGCCAATGTGCTAAATAATATATAACTCCTTTACAGGGGTGGGAGCTTTCGCTCCCTACTTAATCAAGTTACCACTTGATTAAGTACTTGAATTTTAGCTTAAACCAGAGAATCTTTATTTCGAACTCTAGTTCTCTGTGTTTAGGCTTTTTGTTTTGCCTTGGCTCCATTACCTGTACCACTACTAACTTTTCTAGTCACCTCTTATTCTTGACTATGCTTCAACAGAAAACTTTTGAGATGCAAAACTATTATATACCAGAGATCTAGTATTTTACAATAGATAAATATCTCTTGATTAGATCCTAGTTTCCTAAGAAATCGTCTAACCACGAAATCATTAGACGATTTAGAAAAGCTCTTCAAACCAATAAAAATGATATCAAAGGAATCACCATGATTGAAGTATTATCAAAAGAAGAAATCTTAAATGTCATGAACAATCACTCACCTTACAAAATTGCTCAAGCAACTGGAATTTCAGAACAGACTTTGGCAAACTATGTCAATGGTCGCACAGATGTTGGAGGGATGTCATTAGACAAGGTTATAAAGATTACGGATTATTATTTAAGCTTAGAAAACAACAACTAATAAAAATTTCAAAAATAAAGCCCTCGGTAAAATCGAGAGCTTATAACTTAATCACTAACGAAAAAACGATTGGTCATGAGGTTGCTAGCATCAAAGAGGATTTTGTTTAAGAGTTGATCTGTTTCTGCTTGGACAAAATCACTGAGTTCTTGATTCTTCGCTTCAAAGTCAACAGCTCTGCCATTTTCCAAAGTCTTGTCCACGTCATGAATCATGGCATGTCCTTTTGCCATTGTCCTTTGAACATAGTCCTCAATGTCTCCCTCGTGCTGCTTGTAGTGAGGGTCAGCTAGGGCTGCAATCAGGCGATTTGCCCAGTAGAAGGAATCTGTCGTCACCTTTTCAGGCGTGTAGGCAAAGTAGTCTGGTGTCGTCTCAATCTGAGTGAAGAAAGGCACCATGGTATTAAAAGGCATTGATCCATAGGCAATCCACTGAATTCCAGTCGTCTCCTGTGGCTGATTTGGACGCATCTGCAGAAGGGCTGTCTGGCTGGTACGGTTAATACCAATCGTGCGGAAACTGCGCTGACTGACATGGTCTCCTTCTGGTCCATAAGGATCATAGACAGTATCCTGATAGTGGTTGCTGAGGACATACTTAACATCCTCGACTGTCACCTTACGGTAAGGTTTTTGACACCAAGGGATGAAAAAGCTGCGCGGATCCTGCTCAATCTCAGGATTAAGGAATTTCTGGATAGCCCAAGCACGTGGCGTGTTGTAGTGGCGATCCTTGTCTCTTTGGCTGCCAAAAGCATAGCGAGGATTAAAGTGTTGATCAGAGTAAGTTAAATCCAAGTGATTATCTTTGACGAAGTCTCTCAAATCAGCAGAGCACATGTACTCATCTGGGTTTGAAAACTCAAAATAATCAAGCCCCAATTGGTTAGGATTGGTCACATAGCAGTCATCTGGAACACGTCTTGCCATCCAGTGGTGACCACCGATAGTCTCCATCCACCAGATTTCATTGGAATCAGAGAAGGCAATTCCGTTTGATTCGTAGGTACCGTACTCCTCCAAAATTGCTCCCAGACGCTCTACCCCTTCTCTTGCTGTGTGGATATAAGGCAAGACGAGCGTCAGCATATCTTCCTCACCAATACCTGACGGCACAAGTGGGTCAAGACCAAGTACACGCGCATTTGTCGTGATAGTCTCTGTCTCACTCATGGCAACATTGGCTTGGTTGATACCCGCTTCTCCCCAGATACCGTCTTTTCTAAAGGCATCAGGAATAGCTGTATAGCGCATGGGATTGTCTGGCAAATCAATCTCAAACGTTGATAAAACAGAACTGTAATGACGAGGCTGGTCCTCTGGTTTAACGACGATAAATTGCTTTGGTGTGAAGTCACCATTTTGAGAATCCTCTGTTCTGGCAATCATAGTTGAACCATCGTAAGAGGCTTTTTTACCGACAAGGATAGTTGTACATCCCATAATAATCCTACTTTCTATAAGTCATCTGCGATTTTATTGATTTTACGGAGGCGATGGTTGACACCGCTCTTGGTTAGAGGTGTTTCAAGACTGTCAGCAATCTGCTGAATCGAATAATCTGGATGAGCCACTCGAATCTGAGCAATCTGTCTGAGTTCAACAGGCAGAATATCCAGACCTTCTGTATCCATGATTTTAATGATATTGTTGATAGTCTTCATACTGGCATTGATGGTACGAGCAATGTTAGCAGTCTCCGCATTATTGGCACGGTTGATGTCATTTCTAGTCTCACGCATAACCTTGACCTCTTCAAAAGCCTCCTTGGACGCCATGGCTCCAATAACAATAAGGAAATCCATGATATCCTCAGCCTTTTGAAGATAGGTGACAGCTCCATTCTTATGCTCAATCACCTTGGCATCCAGCATGAATTTTTGCATGAGTTTGGACAAATCGACAGCGTGATCCTGATAGACAGAAAAAATCTCCAGCTGATACTTGCCAGACTCGGGATTACGGACAGTACCAGTCGACAGAAAGGCACCACGCAAATAATCCCGTCCCTTGTCATCATTATCTAAAATGCTGGGCTCAATTCCAGTTTCAAATCCAAAAAAAGAATCAGCCAACTGCAAATCAGATAGAATATCATTAACCTCTTCCTCAATAAAGACGGTGTAAACACGATTTTTCTTAAGATTGGTCTTTTGGTGGTACTTGATTTCTGGATCGATACCGTAGATAGATTCTAAAAGAGCATAGATGTGGCGAGCAATCTTGGCATTTTCACTGGTGATAGATAAGGTCAAGCCTGCGCTTGTCAAACCAAGACTTCCAGACATCTTGATAATAGCGGACAATTCACTTTTACTGTGACTCTCTTGATTGAGAATATCTTCTTTTACCTTGGTTGTGAAACTCATGGGCGCTTACTCCTGACTAGGTTCATCAATTCCTCAACCACTAGGTCGCCATGGTGAAAAGCTCCGCCTTTTTCCAAACGAAGGAAATTAGAAGAAATCACGCGCTTGCATTCACGACGTAAACCCTCAAAATCATGATCTACCTGAACCAGATACTCGTCGAACTTGTTGTTCTCCATATATTCCTGTGGCACCTGATCGATATTAACCAAGACCGTGTCAATCACATCCTGCCCCAAATGACGGTTAAGTACCGCCACATGATCAGCATCTGAGAAATGCTCAGTCTCACCGTGCTGGGTCATGATGTTACAAACATAGGCAACTTCAGCCTTGGTTTCAAGCAGAGCCTGTTTGATCTCTGGAATAACCAGATTAGGCAGAATAGAGGTAAAAAGTGAACCAGGTCCTAAGACAATCATGTCACTCTCTAGGATTGCATCAACTACCTTGCGGCTAGCCTTGGGCTTATCATCGTTATAGGTATTGGTGACATAAACATGATCAATCATACCTTCATAACCAGCGATAGAGCTCTCACCGACCACCTCATGACCATCCTGAAAGACAGCATGCAAAGTCAGCGGACTCTCACTTGCTGGATAAATCTTACCTGTAACGTGGAAGAATTTCGTCAAAAGCTGCATAGCATTGTAGGTAGACCCCTGCATCTCTGCCATACCAGCAATAATCAGATTTCCCAGAGGATGACCAGCTAAAGCTCCGTCTCCTTCTTGAAAACGATACTGGAAGACCTGCTCATAGAGCTTTGGCATATCACTCATGGCAACCAAAACATTACGCAGATCACCTGGTGGGGTTAGTTGCATAGCAGAGCGAAGCTCACCAGATGAGCCTCCATCATCAGCGACTGTAACGACAGCCGTGATGGCAACATCTTCACGACGCAAGCTCTTTAAAATAACAGGAATACCAGTCCCTCCACCAATAACAGTTATTTTAGGCTTTCTCATGAGCGATTCACCGTTTCCTTACGTCTGTCTTTATCACGATGGCTTTCATTAACTAGCCAGTCGTTCTTGAGTTCTTGGGCTAGGCGGTGGGCAAAGGCAACGCTTCTATGTTGACCACCTGTACAACCGATTGCGATAGTTAAAACAGATTTCCCTTCCTTTTGGTAGCCCGGCAAAATTGGCTTGATCAAGGCTAGAAGGTGTTGGTAGAAATCTTCAGACTCTTCATGGTTCATCACATAGTCAGAAACTTCAAAATCCAAACCTGTTTTCTCACGCAATTCTGGCTTGTAATAAGGATTTGGCAAAAAGCGCACATCAAAAACCAGATCCGCATCCAAAGGCAGACCATATTTGAAACCGAAGCTCAAAACTTCGATACGGAAGGATGCCTGGTCACTATCAGAAGAAAAGCTCTCTGAAATCTCTTTTCGCAACTGACGTGGCGTCAACTCTGTAGTGTCAACCACATTTTGACTCAAACTCTTAAGAGGAGATAAGAGTTCTCGCTCCAACTTGATACCATCAAGCACACGACCATCTGCCGCCAAAGGGTGACTACGACGAGTTTCTTTATAACGTGAAACGAGCTCGCCATCCGTCGCATCCAAAAAAAGAATCTTGAAGTTGATTTTGTCATTGCTTTCAAGTTTGTCCAAAATTGAATTGATCTCATTGAAGAAAAGACGGCTGCGCATATCGACAACAAGGGCAACTTTTTTATTATCATTAGCCTGTTCAACCAACTCTAGGAATTTTGGAACTAGGGTCGGTGGCATATTATCAATTGTGAAATAACCTAAATCTTCAAAAGACTGGATGGCTACTGTCTTACCAGCACCGCTCATTCCTGTTACAATAACTAAATCTATTTTTTCTGTAATCATTCCTGACTTGACTCCTTTTCTTCTTGTTTAAGATTTTCTTCCAGACTTGAGACTTGTCTGCTCAAGGAGAGAAGAATTTCTGTTTGTAGTTTTTGAATTTCCAATAAATCTGACTGATCTTGTTGGACCAAGTGATCGATTTTAGTGTGAAGGAGGCGAATTTCCTCCTCAGACAAACGGTTAACCTGATAGTCATTCTTAGCCTGTAGACGATCATAATCTGAAGCTCGGTTTTGACTCATCATAATCAAAGGTGCCTGAATCGCTGCTATGGTAGATAGGGCCAAATTGAGCAGGATGAAAGGGTACTCATCAAAGGCGATTCCAAAGGGTTTAATCACATTGACCGCCATCCAAACAATCATAAAAATGATAAAGGAGATGATGAAAGTCCAAGATCCACCAAATCGTGCCACCATATCAGCTACACGCTGTCCAAAAGTCGTCTTACTATCCAACTGTTCTTGGATATTCTGAGCACGAAAATCCTGATTCTTAGTCACATTATAGACCAGATCCTTGATGTAATCATTCTTACGATTAGCCTTATCGATAACACCGTTTAAAAAGGCTAGACGATAGGTCGCAAGATTAGCACTCGAAATAAAATCAGTCTCTTGCAAATCAGGATAATCCTTTAAAATAAGCTGCTGCAATTCTCCATCCAATTCCGATAAGAAATTCCCATCAGTCAGCAAGTATTCACGGCCATCAATGGCATCTTTAATCATTTTTTTAGTCAAATCATGTCCTTCTTTCTAGTCTATATTATAACACAAGACGGTCTAAAGATAGGACTCGACCCGCCTATTAAGGAGACAAAAAGACTAGGAAATTAACCTAGTCTCTATGCTTAGTTGATTTCTGCGATAACTTCGATTTCAACTTTGACATCTTTTGGCAAGCGTGCCACTTCAACTGCAGAACGTGCTGGGAAGTCTGATGTGAAAGCTGTCGCATAAACTTCGTTAAATGGAACAAAGTCGTTCATATCGCTGAGGAAGCAAGTTGTTTTGACAACATGGTCAAAATCAGTTCCTGCTTCTGCCAAGATAGCAGAGATATTTTTCAAGACTTGTTCTGTCTGTTCTTGAATTGTTTCACCGATGATTTCACCTGTTTCAGGAGAAAGTGGAACTTGACCTGAAGCAAAGAGCAGATTTCCAACGATTTTCCCTTGAACGTATGGGCCGATTGCTGCTGGCGCCTTATCAGTGTGAATAGTTTTTGCCATGATTGTAACTCCTTTAGATTTCGTAAGCCCATTATAGCAAATTATTCTGAAAATTGAAAATGTTTTCTGCAAGGAACCATTCCCGTTGTTGGATTTTTCTGATTTTTTTGTTGCTTTTCTTAAGTAGTGCGGGGCGGAAGCGATCTCCTACGGAGTTCCATTCCTTCTTAACGAGCTCAAGATCTCGCTAACCCCTGGTGCTAGAACCTTTCGGTTCTAGCACTTTCACTACGGCGAAAAGCAACAGAGGAGGCTCGCTTTGCTCGCCCATAGCTGACGCTTCTAAATAAAACTCCCATGCATATACGGTAAAATCCTTATTTCACCGTAGCGATTTTATTTTCAATGGTTGGTAATCCCTTGTCAGACTTGGGTTGAACAACAACGAGAATGGTTTGTAATAAAAAAGAACTGGAAAAACCAGTTCTCATCCTCTAATTGACAGTGACCTGACCAGAATAGTAATCCAAAGTAATACCAGATTGGACATTTGGAATAAAGACATTGAATTCTAGGCTACCATCTGAAGATTTGGCCTCAATATGGCTACCGCTTGCGATGAGATTATCTCCTTCGTAGATAAGAGTCACACGATAACGGACACGCTTATTCTTATCTAGAGCTTTTCTGACCTGCGTTTCATAGTAATTCTGTCCTGTTGAGTCTGAACTGTTAGCTTCGTTAGACCAGGCAGTTTGGGTAGCAATATTTTTTTCATTGCTTGTTGAGGCATCAAAGCCTTTCAAGCTACCTGCCAAGGCATAGGCAATCAAATGCCCACGGTCAACCGCATGACTGTAAGATCCAGACAAATTTTGAACCTGATGCCAACCTGCAGGTGTCCATGACGTCGAACCATTTCCAGTCTCCTCACGACTCTTGTACTGACGTGTCGCCTTTGAAAGTAAAGCATTTGCCACAGTTGGAACAGTTTCACCCTGAACTGTCTTGGTCTTATTGTCCACATAAGGGCTACTTGATACCTTGGCATTCAGATCCGTCTTATTATTGTTGATAATGTAAGCACCTGCGCCATTCCACTCGATTGAAGAACCCAGCTGAGATTTCACACTTGAGGTAAGGACTGTCTGAGCCAGACTTTCCGTCGGTGCATCATCGCTAGCAGAGGAACCATTTGAAGTCACACTTGTGCTCGTAGAAGTCGATTTTCCAGTAACCAGACTTGCAACTGATTTGATTGGATTATCATTGGAAATGCTGTCGCTAGTTGCAATATAGCCTAAGCCCATCAGAGCAAGAGCTACTAGAAGCGAAATCAGCGACTTGCTTGATTTACTTGATTTTTTTCTCTTTGCCATAAATTTTTCTCTTTCATCAAAAGAGGCTGGGGAAGATTCTCCCAACCTCGTCTTTTATTTATTAGGATAATTGCTCCGCTATTTCCAGCAGAAATCATCCCATTAGCTAGTTGCCTGTAAATTTGTTGATTAAGGATACCCATTTTGCTGGTGAGAGGATAGACAAAGGGTTGCCTCCATCACCGATAACTGAATAGCCAATCATTAGTCCAATTGCCAAAAAAACGAGACAGAGTAAGAGGACTAACAGAATGAAAAGGTACTGTCTCAAGACATATTTCCAGCCGTGAGTCATATTATTCTCCTGACACGCGTTCAATGTCAGCTCCAAGAGCTGCTAATTTCTCGTGGAATTTGTAGTAACCACGATCCAAGTGAGTGAGTTTGCCAACAGTTGTTGTCCCATTTGCAACCATACCAGTTAAGATAAGGGCTGCGCTAGCACGCAAGTCAGTTGACATAACAGGTGCACCTTGGAGATCACTACCACCATGAATCATGGCTGTATCACGAAGGATTTCTGAGTGAAGTCCCATACGGCGCATTTCTTCAAGATGTTGGAAGCGATTTTCAAAGACTGTTTCAATCATAGTTGATTCACCTTTGACAACAGCCATCAATGCTGTAAACTGCGCCTGCATATCTGTTGGGAAACCTGGGTGAGGAAGCGTCTTAACAGTTACTGGTTTGAGCTTACTTGTATCTGCCTTAACTCGAATACCAGCAGTTTCATCTGTCACCTCTACTCCCATTTCCATCAATTTTGAAATCAATGGACGATTGTGTTCCCAGACAGCGTCCTTAATCAAAACATCACCTGAAGTCATGGCCGCAGCTACCATAAAAGTACCTGCTTCGATACGGTCTTGAACAACAGCATGCTCAGCACCATGAAGTTTGTCAACTCCAGTGATCGTCAATGTTTCAGTACCAGCACCCTTGACATCTGCTCCCATCTTGTTCAAAAGCAGAGCCAAGTCCACAATCTCAGGTTCACGCGCAGCATTTTCAATAGTCGTCACACCCTCAGCAAGGGTCGCCGCCATCATCAAGTTTTGAGTCGCTCCAACTGATGGGAAGTCCATATAGATTGTTGTCCCTTTGAGCTTTTCTGCTGTCGCAGTGATGTCACCACCGATTTGAGTAATTTGGGCACCCATTGCCTCCAAACCTTTAAGGTGAAGGTCAATCGGACGGCTACCGATTGTACAACCACCAGGCATAGACACCTTAGCGTGGCCATTACGAGCGAGGATAGGACCAAGTACAACGATTGAAGCACGCATCTTGCTGACATACTCATATGGCGCTTCGTCAAGAATTTGTCCTTGAGCATCAACGATGACAGTATTCTGCTCTTGATCAAAATCAACCTTGATATCAAGACCACCGACAACATTATTCATGGTAAACACGTCTGAAAGAATTGGGACATTTGTCAATTTTGTCACGCCTTCTTCTGGAAGGATTGTTGCTGCTAAAAGAGGAAGGACAGCATTCTTAGCTCCTTCGATAACAACTTCACCCTTAAGTTGTGTTTTTCCACCATTGATAATAATTTTATCCATTTCAACTCCTTTGAACTTACATAAGTAATAAGATTATATCATACTTTGTCTAAAATAGAGTGAATTGAATAGCTCGAGGCATTCCAAGATACTATTTCAAATATCACTTTTCGAGACAAACTACTGCATAGCTCTAAAAATTTCTTGACTCATTTGAATAACTGAGATTAAAAATGAGCTGACCATATAACCGAGTGCAATGCTGAAGAAAATCAGCAATAGATTTAAGCGCGAGCTATTTTCCAAACTATTCTTAATCAGTTTAGACCAATCGAAGAGCTGGCTCAAGAGCTGATAAGCAATTAAAATAAAAATGGCGTGACTGGTGAGAGTCACGAGATTTGTAATGATTTCCATGCCTCCATTATATCAAAAATTGATATGATCTCCTAATCGAAATCACGAAAGCAAAACAAAAGAGCCTGAGATATAATCTCAAACTCTCTATCTTATTTTGAACCGACGTTGATACGGTTAATGGCACGTTGAAGAGCAACCTGTGCGCGACGCACTTGGTCGATATTATCAGCGGCTTGCTGCGCTTCTTCAAGTTCACGTTCTGCACGCAACTTGGCACGTTCTGCACGACTGACATCAATGTCACGTTCACGTTCTGCAGAGTCTGCAACGATTGTGACGTGGTCATTTTTCACTTCGATAATACCACCGTTGACCGCAACCCAGTCCACGTGATTGTCATCATCGATACGACGAATCTTCATCTCATGCACTTCGAGGGCTGCGATAATGTTGACATGACCTGGCAAGATACCAATTTCACCGTCTTTTGTCCCTGCTAAGATATACTTAGCACGGTGGTCGTATTTAATACCATCAGGTGTTACGATTTGTACAGTCATTTCTGCCATATCTTCACCTCATTAGTAGCCAAGGTTTTTAGCTTTTTCAACAACATCTTCGATAGGACCTACACTACGGAAGGCATCTTCTGGAAGATGATCGTATTTTCCTTCAAGAATTTCTTTAAAGCCACGAACAGTTTCGGCAACTGGAACGTATGATCCAGGAAGTCCTGTAAATTGCTCAGCAACGTTGAAGTTTTGTGAGAGGAAGAATTGGATACGACGAGCACGTCCAACCAATGTTTTCTCTTCATCTGACAATTCATCCATACCAAGGATAGCAATGATATCTTGCAATTCACGGTAACGTTGAAGAACACGTTGAACCTCAGTCGCAACAGCATAGTGCTCTTCACCAACAATTTCAGGTGAAAGGGCACGTGAGCTTGATGCCAATGGGTCAACCGCTGGGTAGATACCCATTTGAGTCAATTTACGCTCAAGGTTGGTTGTTGAATCCAAGTGAGCAAATGCTGTTGCTGGCGCTGGGTCAGTATAGTCATCGGCTGGCACGTAGATGGCTTGGATTGAGGTAACAGAACCTTTTTTAGTTGATGTAATACGTTCTTGCAATTGACCCATTTCAGTAGCAAGTGTTGGTTGGTAACCAACGGCAGATGGCATACGACCTAGAAGGGCTGAAACCTCTGAACCTGCTTGTGTGAAACGGAAGATGTTATCGATGAAGAGAAGAACGTCCTGTCCTTCAACATCACGGAAGTACTCAGCAATTGTCAAACCAGTAAGGGCAACACGCATACGTGCTCCAGGTGGCTCATTCATCTGACCGAATACCATGGCTGTTTTTTCGATAACGCCTGATTCTTTCATTTCCCAGTAAAGGTCGTTACCTTCACGAGTACGTTCCCCAACCCCTGTAAACACAGAGATACCACCGTGTTCTTGGGCAATGTTGTGGATCAATTCTTGGATAAGAACGGTTTTACCAACCCCGGCACCACCGAAAAGTCCAACCTTACCACCTTTAAGATAAGGTGCTAGAAGGTCGATAACCTTGATACCTGTTTCAAGGATCTCAGTTGATGTTGACAATTCATCAAAGCTTGGTGCTTTTTTGTGGATAGGTTCACGCTCTGCATCGTCTGCGAAAGGCTCTTCAAGGTCAATGGCATCTCCAAGAACGTTGAAGACACGTCCCAAAGTCTCTTTACCAACTGGAACTGAGATTGGACGACCTGTATCAAGAACTTCAAGTCCACGAGTCAATCCATCTGTAGATTCCATGGCGATTGTACGAACAAGACCATCACCAAGTTCAAGAGCTACTTCCAAAACGATTTTTTGAGTTTTATCCTTGTCTTTGTAAACAACAAGGGCATTATTAATCTCAGGAAGCTGATCGCCTGTTTCGAATCGCACATCGACAACAGGACCTACAACCTGAGCAATCTTGCCTGAGCTCATGTTTTTCTCCTTTTATAAGATACAAAAGCCGTTAAACGAGCAAGGCAAAAATAGGAGTTTGAACGCAGAGTCATTAGACTCTAGTGAAAACTATCTTTTTTGCACAGCTCGTAGGCTGTGTTCATTTTTATAAGATACAAAGGGACGATTCGGTTTACCGAAAATTTCCGTATGAAAATAGGAAAACGACATCGTACGCTTGCGTACTAGGAGTTTTATCTTTTTCACTAGGGAATTAGTCCCGTGTTCATTTTTGTAAGATACAAAAGCCGTTAGCAGAGAAAATACTTTCTCTACTACGCTTTATCTCTAGTCAAGTGCTGATGCACCTGCTACGATTTCTGTAATTTCTTGCGTAATAGCTGCCTGACGGGCACGGTTATATTGAATAGTCAAGTCATTGATAACATTTTTAGCGTTATCAGTGGCAGTCTGCATGGCACTCATACCAGCAGCATGTTCTGCAGTCTTGGCATCAATAATCGCCCCATAAATCAAGCTTTCTGTGTATTGTGGAAGAAGTTGTTCAAGGATTGTTTCACGGTTTGGTTCCAGCTCAAATCCTGTCACTCCTTCTTCTGTCGCTTCTGCAGCATCAAGCTCAGTAATTGGCAACATTTGTTGCACACGAACTTGACTGGTCAAGCTATTGACATGGTGATTGTAACAAACATACAATTCATCAAAAATTTCATTTTGATACATGTCAACCGCTTTAGAAATGATCTTACCAACCTGTTCAAAACTTGGGTGATCATCCAAACCACGCAATTCAAAAGCGACATCAATTCCACGTGCCTTGAAGAAATCTGAACCCATACCACCGATAGAAATAATTTCAAAATCATTTCCATTTGGGTGATATTCGTGAATCAAATCCATAACAGATTTAAGGATAGTTGAGTTATAACCTCCAACCAATCCCTTGTCTGATGTGATGACAATGTAACCTGTTTTCTTAACAGGACGTGAAACCAACATAGGATTTGATGAGCCAGAAGTCAATTCAGACTTAAGCAAGTCCGTTGTGACCTGACGAATCTTAGAAGCATAGATTTGGAAATCTCTTGCTGACTGTTCAGACTTAGTCAATTTTGCAGCTGATACCATTTGCATGGCACCAGTGATTTGACTTGTTTTCTTCGTTGACGCAATTTTGGCTTTAATTTCACTAAGAGAGCCTGCCATATCACACCCTCCTCTTAGTTAAATTGTGATTGATCTTTAAATTCTTGAATGGCAGCGTCTAGCACTGATTCTTCAGGAAGATCTTTGCTTGTACGGATTGTTTCAAAAATCTCTGCGTGTTGCGCATCAAAGTAATCATACAAGGCTTCTTCGAATGCCAAAATATCTTCTACAGGAACACTGTCAAGGAAACCATGAGTCAAAGCGTACAAGATCACAACTTGTTTTTCAACAGGAAGTGGTTTGTGAAGTGGTTGTTTAAGCACTTCAACTGTACGACGACCACGGTTCAATTTTGCTTGAGTCGCAGCATCCAAGTCAGAACCGAATTGCGTAAAGGCTTCAAGTTCACGATATGACGCAAGGTCAAGACGCAAAGTACCTGCAACCTTCTTCATAGCCTTGATTTGGGCAGAACCACCAACACGTGATACTGATGAACCCGCATCGATGGCTGGACGAATACCAGAGTTGAAGAGGTTTTCTTGCAAGAAGATTTGTCCATCTGTGATTGAGATCACGTTTGTAGCGATATAGGCTGAGATATCTCCTGCTTGTGTTTCGATAAATGGCAGAGCTGTGATTGAGCCACCACCAAGGGCATCAGAAACCTTAGCAGAACGTTCCAAGAGACGTGAGTGAAGGTAGAAAACATCACCTGGGTAGGCTTCACGACCTGGAGGACGACGAAGGAGCAATGACAATTCACGGTAGGCTACCGCTTGTTTTGACAAATCATCATAGACAATCAAAACGTGTTTGCCATTGTACATGAACTCTTCTGCCATAGCAACACCAGCATAAGGTGCGATATAGAGCAATGGAGATGGTTGTGATGCTGAGGCGGTCACAACGATAGTGTAATCAAGAGCTCCATATTTACGAAGAGTTTCAACCTGTGTACGGACAGTAGATTCTTTCTGACCGATAGCAACATAGATACAGATCATATCTTGACCTTTTTGGTTCAAGATGGCATCGATAGCAACTGAAGTTTTACCAGTTTGACGGTCACCGATAATCAATTCACGTTGACCACGTCCGATTGGAACCAAGGCATCGATGGCTTTAAGACCAGTTTGAAGCGGTTCTGAAACAGACTTACGTTGCATAACACCTGGCGCAGGTGTTTCAACTGGACGAGTCAAACTTGTTGCGATATCTCCAAGTCCATCAACAGGTTGACCAAGTGGGTTTACCACACGACCAATCAAGGCTTCACCAACTGGTACTTCCATGATTTTACCAGTACGTTTTACGACATCACCTTCACGAATTGTGTCAAATTCCCCAAGGATAATGATACCTACATCATTTGACTCCAAGTTTTGAGCCATACCGTAGGCACCATTTGAAAATTCGAGAAGCTCACCGCTCATGGCATTATCAAGACCACGGGCACGGGCGATACCATCACCGATGTAAGTAACTACACCAGTTTCTGTGACGTCAAAATTTGGCTGGAAGTTTTCAATTTGCTTTTTAATTAAAGCGCTAATTTCTTGTGCGTTAATTGCCAAAAGTCACACCACTTTCTATTTCAAATTCATTTTCAATTGTTGTAATTGCGTTTTAATGCTTGTGTCGATAATTTTATTCTGAGTTTTAATGACAAAACCACCTAGAATAGACTCATCAACCTCTTCAACCAATTCGCGTGTCTTAACAGCGAATTTCTGTAAAACAAGATCTGAAATACGCTCTTTTTGGCTAGCTGTCAATGGTACTGCAGTTGTCACATGGACTTTGTAGCTACCAGTAACTTGATTCAAACGTTCTTGAACATCCACAAGAATGGCTTCAAGCAACGCCTGACGTTCATTTTGTAAAATTACCTCAAGAAAATTCTTCAAATAAGCTGAACAAGACTCTTGAAGCAACCTAACAAGTGCTAGCTGATCAGCAGTTGCATAGGCATCCTGGCTGAGAAAAGCTGTCAGATTTGTTTCTTTAAAAATCGCTAGTAATTGAGAGATTTCCTCATAGATATCAGACACTGCATCCTTTTCAACAGCAACTTCTGCTAAACTTTTAGCATATTGCTCAATGAGAGCAAGTGTTTTTTTATCCATTAAGCATCTCCCAATTTATCAAGATAGCTATCAATCAAGTCGCTTTGCGCAGCTTGATCAAGGTTTTTTGCAATCATTTTTTCTGCCAAGAGGATTGTCAAATCAGCGACTTCACCTTTCACGCTTGAAAGAGCTTCTGACTTGCTCAAGGCAATTTCTTGATTGGCTTTTTCTTTAAGACGGCTAGCTTCTTCATGAGCTTCCGCAATAATTTTTGTTTCTTGAACTTTACCAGTCGCTTTGGCATCTTCAATCATTTGACTAGCTTCATTGCGTGCTCCTGCAAGTTCAGTTTCACGTTTGCTAGCCAAGGCTTCTGCTTTTTGACGAGCGCTTTCAGCACCGTCAATCTCGTCAGCAATCTTTTGTTCACGGGCTTCAAAAATACCTGTAATCTTATCCCAAGCAAAGATACGGATAAGAACAAACAAAAGAATCACTGAACCAGAAACAATAATCAGATTACCAAGACTGGTTGCATTTATCAGTAAGTCCACTATATCTCTCCTCTCTAATTACTCTTCCTCATCTAAAATCTTTTCTCCAACATATTTTGAAGAAAGAATGATAAACACGTAGGCTTGAATACCTCCGATAAACATTGAGAATGCAGTCCAGATAAGGTTAATTCCCATTGATACAGGAGCTAGGAAGATGCTAATTGATGCAAGTTGAAGAACCAAGGACATCACAATTTCACCTGAGTAGATATTACCAAACAAACGAAGTGCTAGTGATAAAACGTTGGTGATTTGTTCCAAGATATTCATAGGCATCATGACTGGCATCTCACCTAGATAACTCTTCAAGTAAGCCTTGAGACCACGCTTGCGGATACCTTCCACATGAACAACAAGGGCAACTATTAGAGACAAGCCAAAATCAATCATAAAGTTTGATGTAGGCGATGTCCACCAGTTGTAGCCTCCCAATTCAAGTTTGGTTAACAAGCCTAGTGTATTTGCAAAGAAAACAAAGAAAAAGAGGGTGAAGAAAAACAAGCTGTAATTCTTTGTGTATTCACCAAGGTTCTGACTAATAGCTCCTTGGACAAATTCATAGAGAAATTCAAGCAGATTTTGTTTTCCTTTCGGTTTCATGCTCATTTTTCGACTTGAAAAATAGATAAAAGCAAAGGCACATAAAACCGTAATTAGAGACATCAATAGAATGGTCACATCAAATTCGATTCCTAAAAACTGAACCGTAAAATTTTCAGTGGTTTCCATAATATCCCTCCTTAAATTTGGATAGAGTTGCTAATCCCTTATTTAACGAGGAAGGTGAAAGCGAAGAGAACGAAGAAAGTACCTTCGATAAAGGCAACACCTGTAAACATCAAGGTTTGTAGCTTGCTGTACAATTCAGGTTGACGTGCAACTGATTTTGCAATGTTTGCAACGAGGATACCCTCACCAATAGATACACCCATAACGGCGATACCAAGAGCCAAAATAGCTAAATTCATAATGAATTCTCCTTAAAAAATTTTTTACTAAGTTATTTTAGTCCTATTTTCTAGGAAAGTCAACGAAAAATCCCAATTGTTTCCGTTTTCTTAACCCATTCTTAAACCTATTTTGACCTTTGATGAAACCTTGTTTTCATTGTCTTTTAAATATGAAGAAAAGTTCGTTTTTTCACTACCTTCTTATCACGAAAGTCCAACTCTCAGAAAATTACAAAAAAGAGAGTGGGACAAAAATCGGTAATTCCAAAGGAATTCGATTTTGTCAGCAAGTCTTTCTTTTAAGTTGCTGACCTGAAACAGTCTATCCCCAGACTGTTTTTGACACTTACTACGTAAGCTTTATCTCCCACTTGAAAAAGTCCACTGGACTTTTTCAACCCACCTCCGCACAGTTCCAACAGTTCAGTGAACTGTTGGAAGTTGGAAATGAAGCAAACAAAGTTTGCGTCATTCGTTAGGGCTGTAAGAGTGGTTTATTGATGCTCAAACAGTCCACAGGACTGTTTGAGGTGGGAAATAGAGAAAGCGGAGCTTTCATCCTCTCCACTCAGCAGTGGTTCATTGGTGCTAAACCACCTAATGAACTGTGCAGGGGACTTTCTAAGCTGGCAAAGCCAGTAAGAAAGGCTCCCAACACCTGCGTCTTGTACATCAGACTACAAAAACATACTAAGATTAGTAGTGAGGAAATCTCCGACAGGAGAGAGTACTCACTACTTTTTCTTTGTGTTAAAGTAGAGGTGTCTTGTTAAGTCGTGCTTTTATTTGACGCTGGACGTCGTTACAAAAACTGGCAAGGCACCTGTTTTAGTTAGAATTTTATCAAAGTATGTGGGACGCAAGACGTCGTGTATTGAAAATGAAATCGCTAAAAGAAGGTATCATTCAAGACGAAAGAGGTAATATTATGCGAGCAGTATTTGCAATTGATGTCAGTAAGGCAAGTTCAGAAGTGGCTATTTGGGTTAATGGAGAGAAAGTTCATGGCTATACCATGACCAATGATTCTATCGGCTTCAATCGTCTGTTGGATGACTTGAAAACTGTCCATAATCCTGAGATTGTCTTCGAAGCAACAGGCGTCTATTCTCGCCGTCTCCAAGCATTTCTTGAGAATAATGGCTACGCTTATACACGTCTAAATCCTCTGGAAGCTAAGAAGCAACTGGACAGCCTGCGTGTCCGTAAAACGGACAAAATTGATGCTGAGAAGTTGGCGCAGTCTCAGTTTGTGCTTAATCGCAAACCGACTTATGTGCAGAAAGAAGTCTATCAAAATCTACGTGATTTAAGTCGCTTCTATCAAAATCTGACAGAGGATATTGTTCGGACTAAGAATCGTCTCCATAAGGTCTTACAAGTTACTTTTCCTGAATTAGAAAACCTTCTAGCATCACAAGGTGAGCAATACTGGAATCTCGTCATGACCTTTCCACGCAAGGA
>NZ_JAFBEH010000005.1 GCF_016908645.1 Streptococcus loxodontisalivarius | reverse complement strand
GAAGAATTACATAGCCAAGAAGGCTCTCGTATCTACGCCAAACGGAAAATCGATGTCGAACCCGTTTTTGGTAGGTTAAAGAGCGTTTTTGGCGTACGTAGAGTTCACGTTAGAGGAAACCAAGCAGTCCAAACGGAGATTGGCTTCCTCTTTATGAGCATGAATCTCACAAAATTGGCTAAGAATCTAGCCTTAAAAACGTCACATACTCAAAAACCACACAGTGATTCTTTCGTCTTGATTGTTTTCGAGACGGAAATCATTGTGTGGTTTTATGTTGAAGCTCGTTTTTGCCCAGCCTCCATTATCTAATAGAATTGTAAAGATGTAAAGAACTAACGGAAATTTAGCACTAAAATAACCTCATAAAATGATTATTCGGGATAAAAAAGTTACCTATAAAAAAAGAAATAGCCGACGTAAGTCGACTATTTCAGGAGATTTATGAAAAAGAAAAGTTTTAGGATGGTTATAGTATATAAATCTTCCCTAAAATAAAACTTAAATTTGCAATCCTAGTCTGTTAGAATTTTTCTAAACCTAAACTTTTATACATCTCTTCTTCATATAATTTATTTTCGCTACCTAACAGAAGATTTTCGAAAAAGGCTGTCAAAAATTCTGGTCGCTTTTGTAGAATTTTAGCATTATCTAAAACCAAGGCATCTCTGAAAAACTGTGCATGCTTTTGAAAAGGTCTATTATCAACTTCAAAACCGAATTCACGCAGATATTTGATAAGAAAAACCGTTGTCGTTCTCGTATTTCCCTCTCTAAAAGGGTGAATCTGCCAAATACCCGAAATGAAAGATTGAATATGAGCAACAATAGCTTTCTTTGAAAGTCCTGAGTATTGAAAAGACTTTTCTTGTTGAAAATCATAGTCAAGCGTTGCTTGAATCATAGAAAAATCAGCATAAACAACACTCTCTCCTCTTAAAACATCTTCTTTTTTAGAAATGTTAGTCTGACGAAACTGTCCAACAGGGATTGACTCATCAAAAATATCCTGAAAAAGTTCCTTATGAATCGTTAATAGCGTAGCTGGGCTAAAAGAAAATCCACTTCGTGACAATAGCTCTGCTATTCTCAAGGAAACCAAATCAGCCTCAGTAGTACTATCATCCTTTGTTCTATGATAATCTGTGATTTCCTCATAGACCTGCTCGTAAGAGTAATCACCACGCGCCTGCTTCTCAGCAAGCTCCACCATATAAGCTGACGGACTCAAACCATCTACCTTCTGAAGACCGAAGCCAGTCTCCCAAAGATCCAGTTTGATCTGATATGACAATTCAGGATTATCAATGTTGTATGTTGCTTGCATTCTTGTCAGCCTTTCTAAACTGGTGTTGTAGTTTGTTACTCTTTATATTATACCAAAAAAACAAGCCTAACCTTACGATTGGGCTTGTTGGAGATTTGCAATACACAACCATACTACACTAAGCGAGTTACAGATGCAGATACCTTTTTTGAACTTCTTTACGATAGCCGCAATAGAGAAAGATTGACAGGTGAACTTCCATAATCACATTATTTTATTATCAGGAATAACGTGGATATTACGTAAATCAAAAGGAAAATTGGGGTAATTCAAATCATGAGTCACCCTTACATACACTTCAAATTTATTAGCAAATATGATAAAAGAAAGCGGCAATACTGTACTTCCTATATATGATAAAAATCTCGGAATTTGTCACGCTAGCTCCTTGGTATTTAATATATCATTATTTAAGTATTGTTATATATTAACAAATTATATTAATAAAACCATGACTGACTCTCTAGCTCAACTCTATTAGGAATTGGACAGTATAAGTAATTTAATCCATTGTCAGTTACTAAATCTATATTTTTAAATAATGCAATAGCACTAAATACTACATCATTATCGTATTTATTAATGAGTTCAACCACCTTGTCATTTCTCTTTTTTAATATTTGATTATTATCTAAGGAATCAACACTTATCGGGGTCTTATTCATGTCTCCTAGCTTAATTAAACTGATAAAAAGTTTTAACTCTTTTACTTCAAGTTCTAACTCTTTTACTTTAGAATCAATGTCAAATTCACCAACTAGCCTATTTTTATTAAAGATCGGTAAAAAGTTATTATTTACTGTATCAACATGATTCTTCAACATATCTAATTGGTTGTATTTTTCTTGATAAACTTTATATTTCCATAATCTATTCTCCAAGACATTATTATAGTGTTTCTTTATGATTCCACCTTCTAATACTCTGCTACGATAAATTAATTTTACAATTTCTGAAGCAATAAGTTCAATTGGAATTTCTAAGTTCCGAACTATACTATCTATCCTACAATCTAAATCAGCTGTATCATTGTATAGATGGTATAAAATTTGATAAATTGGATTCATCGATTTATACAAATTATCATTATATTTTTTTATAATTTGCTCCAAAAAAATTTCTGAATAGAGATCACTATTATCGATTAATTCCACCCTATCTTGATTTGAATTATAATACACCCCCTTATTACTAGAAAGATAAATATCTTTATCAATTTTTTCTTTTAAAGAAATCAATTTTTTCCATTTATATTTTTCCAGTTCATTGAAAAAATGTATTTGTAACTCTGAAAATTTCTCTTTATCGTTAAGATCTCTTGTAGATTCTTCTGTATCTTTTATTAGTTTATTTAGATGACTTATATCGGTCACAAGCTGACACTTAATATTAAATAACTTAATTAAAATACTGTCATTCAAATCAAAACTCCGCCACCTTGAAGAATTACTACTTAGTTCCACTCTTAAAATTTGATCAACATTTTGTTTGTTTAATATTTGTTCAATAATTTTTTCATCATCTCTTATTAAAGGATAGTAGTGATAAAACGTATTTATCTTCGTATCTGATATTTCTGTCAAAAATTCCCATTTAGATTCAGAGAATTTTTTATAGTAAGAATAAAAATGTTGCCATTCTTCAGATATTGCTACATTATTTCTATCTTGTACACTTTTTACAGATGAGGTAGTCTTTACAAACCAAGTTTCGAACTTAGTTAATAATTTATTCTTTAAAATTTTCCATTTAAGTAATCCATAATCTGAACTTACTTTCTCAATTATTGTTCTATAAAGTGTGTCTTCATTTAAATAATCACTTTCAAAAACTGTTTGTATAAATTCTAATTTTTCATTCTCATTTACTTTGTTTATATCATAACTTAAATAATTTTTAATAAAATCTACCGATCTGTATTTTTCGCTTCTATATTGTATCCAAAATGCATTTTTATATTCTCTCTGAAATTGCCTTCTCATATTATTTTTTAAATTTCCATCATCTTTTGATTTCATTAAGAACGCAACTCTAATAATATATAAACTTGTCCTCAGTAAAAAAATATAAATGACTAATAATAGCATATAAGAAGTCTGCCATAGTATGGTAAACTCCTTTGTGAAAGCTATATTTAGTTTCACTGCTACTGGGATAATTACAGTAGCCAGTAACATCATCAAAAATATTTTTGATTGTGTTATTTGATACCAAAATGATTTCCTAATAAGATAATTAACTTTACTTCTCCCTAGATAAGTATCGGATTTTACATCACCAGCTAAATATTGTAAAAAACCAATATAAATCCCGTACATACTAAAAATACCAACTATGAAGCCTAACAATTCTATAGTGCTTTTATCAGCCAAGCTTATATATAGAGTGTCATTATTCATGTAAATATAAATGAATCCAATTAGAGCTGTAGCTAACAAAAATTCAGCCACATTTTCTAATTTTTCTTTAAATAAATATTCTTTTATCTTATCAAATATTTCAATAGATTGATATCCAAGTGAACACCCACCTATAATAATCCTCAATCCACGGAAAAAGTCTTTATAAATTGAAATAATAAAAAAGAAAAAAACTATAGAAGCAACAAAATTGAATTCATGAATATTATTTGGAATTATCCTGAAAAACAATAAATAGAGAAAATATAAAAACGGAAACCAGTCTCGAAATGTTGTATTAATCACATAATATACCGTCTTACCAGTTAACCACACAAAGAAAAAAACTATTAATAATGCTATGTATACAAAATTCATCTTTAATCAACCTCCAATTCTCATTATACCAAAAAACGCCATCATTATGATAGCGTTTTCTATATTTTTACCCCACCAACTTCTTCATTTCTTCGATACGTTCTTGTGTGGCATCGAATTTTGTTTGGTAGTCGGTTTGTTTGTCTTTTTCTTTTTGGACAACTTCTGGTTTGGCGTTGGCTACGAAGCGTTCGTTGCTGAGTTTTTTGCCTACCATGTCCAGTTCTTTTTGCCATTTGGCGAGTTCTTTTTCAAGTCGTGCCAACTCTTCTTCAACGTTGAGAAGGTCAGCAAGTGGGAGGAAGATTTCCGCTCCTGTGATGACTGATGACATGGCTAGTTCTGGTGTGGCAATAGCTGAGCTGATTTCAAGTGTTTCTGGGTTTGTGAAACGTTTGATGTAGTTGCTATTGTCTTTGAAGAAGCTTTCAAGTTCGCTGTCGCTTGTCTTAACCAAGATAGTGATTGGTTTAGATGGAGCAACATTTACCTCTGCTCTGCTATTTCGCACGGAACGAATCAAGTCCTTCAAGCTTTCAACTCCCTTGTGGGCAGCAGCATTTTCAAAGGCTGGGTTAACCGTTGGGTAAGCAGCTGTTACGATTGAGCTATCTGCATACTGACCGAAGATTTCTTCTGTCACGAATGGCATGATTGGGTGGAGAAGGCGCAAAATCTTATCCAAAGTGTAAAGGAGAACAGAGCGTGTGATGACTTTCTCGTCTTCGTTGTCGCTGTAAAGGACTTCCTTAGTCAACTCAACATACCAGTTGGCAAACTCTTCCCAGATAAAGTTGTAAAGGATGTGGCCAGCAACACCAAATTCAAACTTGTCAAAGTTTTCTGTAACCTTAGCGATTGTTTCATTGAGGTTGTGGAGAATCCAGCGGTCAGTCACATTTCCTGCAGCACCTGACGCAACTTGGTCAACATTAGCTGTCGCTTGCTCAAGTGTCAAGCCTTCATTGTTCATGAGGATATAACGTGAGATGTTCCAAATCTTGTTAATGAAGTTCCATGAGGCATCCATTTTCTCGTAAGAGAAACGAACGTCCTGACCTGGAGCAGAGCCATTTGACAAGAACCAACGAAGGCTGTCAGCACCGTATTTCTCGATGACATCCATAGGGTCAATACCGTTACCAAGCGATTTAGACATCTTGCGACCTTCTTCGTCACGGATAAGCCCATGTATAAGGACATTTGAGAATGGCTGACGCCCTGTAAATTCAAGGGATTGGAAGATCATGCGTGACACCCAGAAGAAGATGATGTCATAGCCAGTTACCAAGGTTGACGTTGGGAAGTAGCGTTTGAAGTCAGCTGCTTCAGTGTCAGGCCAACCCATGGTTGAGAATGGCCAAAGGGCAGAGCTGAACCATGTGTCAAGAACATCTGAATCTTGTGTCCAACCGTCACCTTCTGGAGCCTCTTCACCGACATACATCTCACCTGCTTCATTGTACCAAGCAGGGATTTGGTGACCCCACCACAATTGACGTGAAATAACCCAGTCATGAACATTTTCCATCCATGACAAGAAAGTATCGTTGAAACGAGGTGGGTAGAATTCAACCTTATCATCTGTGTCTTGGTTGGCAATGGCATTCTTAGCCAATTGGTCCATCTTAACGAACCATTGTGTTGACAAGCGTGGCTCAACTACGACACCAGTACGTTCTGAGTGACCAACTGAGTGTGTCATTTTCTCGATTTCAACAAGAGCACCGAGTTCTTCCAACTTAGCAACAACAGCCTTACGAGCTTCAAAGCGATCCATACCATTGAATTCACCAGCAAGTTCATTCATAGTACCGTCATCGTTCATGACGTTAACTTGTGGCAAGTTGTGGCGTTGACCAACCGCAAAGTCGTTAGGGTCGTGAGCTGGCGTAATCTTAACCACACCTGTTCCAAATTCTGGATCAGCATGCTCGTCAGCTACGATTGGAATTGGTTTGTTAACGATTGGCAGGATTACATTTTTACCAATCAAGTCCTTGTAACGTGGGTCTTCTGGATTAACAGCGACAGCCACATCCCCAAACATGGTCTCTGGACGGGTTGTAGCAACCTCCAGAGCGCGCGAGCCATCTTCCAACATATAATTCATGTGGTAGAAGGCACCTTCGACGTCCTTGTGGATAACCTCGATATCAGAAAGGGCTGTGCGGGCAGCTGGATCCCAGTTGATGATGAACTCACCACGGTAGATCCAACCTTTTTTGTAAAGCTCTACAAAGACCTTGCGGACAGCTTTTGAGAGACCTTCATCAAGGGTGAAACGCTCACGTGAGTAGTCAAGAGATAGCCCCATTTTGCCCCACTGCTCCTTGATTGTAGTCGCATACTCGTCTTTCCATTCCCAAACTTTATCGAGGAATTTCTCACGACCGAGGTCGTAACGTGAAATGCCCTGCTCACGCAGACGCTCCTCAACCTTAGCTTGAGTAGCGATACCAGCATGGTCCATACCTGGAAGCCAAAGCGTGTCAAAGCCCTGCATACGCTTTTGACGAATGATGATATCTTGAAGCGTAGTATCCCAAGCGTGACCCAAGTGCAATTTACCAGTAACATTTGGTGGTGGAATCACGATAGAATAAGGCTTAGCCTCAGCATCTCCTGATGGCTTGAAAACATCTTGGTCAATCCAAGTTTGATAACGACCAGCCTCAACTTCGGCTGGATTGTATTTTGGTGATAATTCTTTTGACATATAGTTTTTCTCCTTAATATATTTTTATATAGTTAACCTGCTCTAGAAATTTCTTCTCTATCTCTTCGTTTTCTGATAAAACAGTTATATCAATATCAGTCTGATACTGTTCAGATAAATACATTTTAATTGCATTCTTTTGAATTAGTATTTGATTCTGATTGTTTTTTTCACTATTTTTGTAAATCAACAATAAATCAATATCGTTAAAATCTTCTTTTTCTAATGAAGAACCAAATTGATAAAGTTCGAATTGAATTGTTTCATCAAGTAGTTTTTTTAACCCAATATCATCAGTTAAATTTATAATGAGATTCCCCATACAATTTTTTACCATCTTCCTCGTCAATCCCCATATAATACTGAGATGGGTCTGGGTAATTTAATGCTCCCATAAATTCTCTGATTTTGAATAAACCAAAATGATTTTGTAAGGCATGTTCTTTAGCTTCATACGTATAGCCATTCCACATACTAATAGTAACTAAAGCATCAAAATCTTCATTTATCTTTTCAACTACATCATTGATAGATACGGTATATTTATTAGTTAACCACACTAAATATGTCCTATCATCACTAAGCACTAGTTTATAAGTAAAATCTTCCTGTCTTTCAAATCTAATAACATTATCATGTCTATCTAATACCTGTTCAAAAAAGATTACTGATTCCGTTCTCGGTTCATCGCTAAAATTAGCCATTTTAATTAACTCCTTGATTTTTAATAATTGATTCTAACATTTTTGGAAAGTCTTCTGGAAATGATTCATATACATTTGAATCTAGTCTTTGTTTGTCATTACATTCAAATGATTCAACATTTGATTTAAATTTGTTAAATAGCACTTTTTCTTTTCTACTAAAAAATGATTGATATTTACTATACAAATTTAATATATTTTTGTTATTCTCAATAATTTTTTGCTTTTGCTTATTCCAAATTTTATAGGAAGACTCACTCATTGGACTAGTTGAAGCCACTTTAGAATGTGGACCATACTTAAAAAAGATTTCACTATTCTCATCCAAAATTTCAAGAATTCTTTCTGAAATTTCTCTTTTTGATAAGATATTCTCTCCATTTTTCTCATTACTTAGATAATTTTGAATAATATCAAGAATTTTACGCTGAGAAGCTGGGGTTAAATCCTGAAACTTTTTTATTAAATCTTCTGTTAAAACAATATTCTTCTTGGGATCAAAATTCAATTGTGAAGTATTATTATATCTACCATTTTTAATATTGCTATTCTGTTTTCCAATAAAAACAAAGTAAAGTACATATTCCTTATAATCTTCTTTAGTTAATTCATCTTTAGAAATGGTACTACGCACTTTTTGATTCTCACAAGTACATGAAATTTGAACAACAATTTTATTTTTATCATCAATTAAATCAATTGCTTCAAAATTGGACTGTTCAATATTTAAATTTTCTAACTTCCAAGAAAATAAAGTATTTAAAATTTCTTTATAAAAAGATTCTGCTAACACCGCATTATCCAGTAAATTAAGCTTTGCTCTTTTTTCAATAATTTCATTTAAGTCCCTTAATGTAAGAATAAATTGATCAATATTATCACTTGTTTCAAACACTCTACCTTTTCTCCCACTCACTCTTCAGCAATCCATAAGCTAGGTCTGCACAGCGATTTCCTTCTTTATCCTTACGGTCACGGATGGTAGCTTCAAGTGTGAAGCCTAGCTTTTCTGCCACGCGCTGACTTTGCTTATTGTAGTCATAGCAGCGGATTTCGACTTTGTGGAGATTGAGGAGGGTAAAGCCGACTTCAATCAAAGCAGCGACAGCCTCAGTCATATAGCCATAACCCCAGTAGTCAGGATGAAGCATGTAGCCAATCTCAAAAACATCATCTTCATGGCGGTGGTTAAAATCACATGAGCCGATTACTCGGTCGCTCCCTTTAATGGTAATGCCATAGCCCGAAGGTAGCTTTTCCTTTTCCAAGCGCTGATAGTAATGATTTTCAAAATAATCATACTCATCTTCTAAGCTAGCAATTGGTGGGAATCCTGCTGGGTATGTGACCTCTTCTAATTGAGCATAGTCAAACATGGCTGGCACATCCTCCACCGTTCGCTGACGCAAGATAAGTCGGTCCGTTTCTAGTTTTGGTAATGCTTTACCATCGAAGTCTTCTAGAATCTGCATATTTTTCAACCTCTTGAACTACTTTTTAAAGACGATTCCTGCTTCCTTCAATTTTTGAATCGTAACAGGTCCAACTCCTTTTATAGATAGAATCTCTTTTTCTGTATATTTTTTAAAGTCATCGTAACTCTCAATTCCTGAATCATACAAGGCTAGAGACATATCGTGTTTTATGAATGATAACCTAGGATCAGTCGCTAATTTTCTGGCTCCTACAAAGCTGACAAGATTTGATAGATGAGTCTGTTCTGATACATACCAATCGTCCATCACAAATGACGTGTCATATTTCTGAGCTTCCTGCGTCAAAAAATCACCGATAATTAGATTTCTGTCTAAAAATTCTTCTAAAGGATATAAGCTTGCTTGAAGAGATTGAACAGAATTCGGTAAATAACATTCCTCTTCTTCAATGTCAACTAATGAATCAAGCCAATCTTGATCAGCAAAGAATGGTGCAGCCTCATCATTTATCTCAACTAACTTTTTGAAAAGAGACTGTGCTTCTGGAATAGAACCTTTCAAAAATGCACTGATGACAGCATGAATAAGAATGGTATCATCACACTTTCCTTGTTTAAGTTCCTTCTGATAAAATTGCTCAACTTTATTCTCATCACCTACCATGTGATAGAGAGATAAAACTTGAAATACATAACCTGGAGGATAGCGTTTCAGTTGTTGCTTTTCAATCAGATTTACAAGATGTAAAGCCCTGTGATAAGCATTCTCATCAGTATAATAGGTAATCAGAAATAGTAAAGCTTGTAATATCGGTCTTGCTTCCAAATAATTCCAATCAAGATAGCCTATCTCTTTCCATTTAGCTAATGTAGATTCCTCAAAATCTATACATTTCTGATATGTGGACAAATCAAATTCAACAAGCTCTGACAGTAATAAATGAAAATCTGCCGCAAAATAATTGGGATTTTCTTCTAGAACTGCTATCAAAAGTTTCTGACGTTTCTTTGCATTCGGAGTAATCATCGCTTGACGAAAATAATCATGATCCTTTCGCCACTTAAAGAGATTATTTCTCAATTGAAAACTAACTAAATTTTCATCAACCTCTCCATCATGTTCGTCCATATATTGAAACATAGCAGTATGCAACTCATCGAAGTTTTGGATTAATCGACGCTCAACAAATCTAGGTTGTTGTCCATCCATTAACTGCTCACTTAAAAAATTCTCTTCTTCTGGAACTACTTTAATATCTAGTTTTTGTTGGCGTTTTAATTCCTTCTTACGATTTTTCTTTTTCGCCATACTCTCCTCCTTCCTAAATATTAAAATAAAATCGCCCCTGCCAAATCTGACAGGGACGAATTGCTCCGCGGTACCACCCACATTTGAGTGGAGACCACTCACAACTTTATTTGATTCAATTGGTTACATCAGTAACTAGTTTTGACATTTGTGCGGATTTCTCAGTAACGCCGCTTCCTGTGACAAATGGGCTTCAAAACACCTCTGATGAGTTTGATTATAGCAGATTAGAGAGCTGAAAGCAAGAAGATTAAGCCTTGAAAGTCACGCCATTTTCTTTCAATTTTGCTACGGTTGCTGGACCGATTCCTTTGAAAGCAAGCACTTCTTTTTCAGTGAATTTTGCAAAGTCTGCAACTGATTGGATACCTTCATTGTAGAGAGTTTCTACAAGGTTGGCACGGATATCAGCCACTGCTGAGATTGCTGAAAATTCTTCCAAGCTAAGAGTAGCTTGAGATTGAGCTGGTGCTTTAGGTGCTGGTGCAGGCTGAGCAACAACTTGAGAAGCAGCTACTTGATTTGCTTTGAGAGCTCCTGAGCGTTTCAATGCTAACTTAAGTTCTTTTTTACGATAAATTTTATTTTTCTTTTTTGCCATAATAGATCATAGGTCCTTTTCTTTTTCTGCAAATGGCAGAGCAGAAACCTAGTCAAACCTTTCCTTTAATATTCTCTTTTTCCAAGTAAATTGTCTGGAAGATCGTGAAATCCTTTACCAGAACGGTAGTTTTCAAATTTTGTCTGTAAAAAACGATAAGCATCAAGCTTACTTTCATAGCGGATTGCAGCGTCTTTAGCACGCTCATCTCCGTCTTCTTCCCAGACCTGCTGGCTAGCCTTGACGGCACCTTCATTGATAAGAACTTGAGTATTAACCCAATCTTCAAAATCTTTTAAAAACGTTTGTTCAAAAGTCATGATTTCCTCCCGATAAACAATCCTTTTTATTATAGCATGTTTTAGGACAATATTCAGTAAAATGCCCTGCTATTTTTCAAAAAAATACAAAAAACCTAAGGGAACCCCTCAGGTCTCAAGTCTCTACTAGCCCTCTCTCCTTGGCTTTGTAGAAAACATCACTACTTAATTAAATGAATAAAACGTCATCTTACCTGTATCTCCTCTCCCACTATGCTTTTACAAGCGGTTGTAGAGAACATCAACGCCAAGATTGTGGCTTGTGGCAAACACTAAAAAGTCATCATAAGAAGTACGACACTCGCGAAAGGCCTCTCCATGACAAATCTCTTCCAGTAAATCGTTCTCTCTCTTACTCGATGATTGCGATGTCCTAAAGCGAATCAAGAAACGGGTTTCCTTCATCTCCTTAGGCATTCTGATGTAATATTCCTCTCCCTTGTCATCACTAATCAAGAATTCGTGAAATAGGGCATGGCGATTACGATCAGTCAACGCAACATGGCTTTTTAAATAATAGGCCATACTCGTTCCCCTTTTACAATTGATGTTAGTATCTCTCTCAAATTAATCTCTAAACAGATCGAGAACCCTTTATCCATCATTAAATAGTTCCAATTCTAGCTTACACTATTTCACTTTTTCAACTTTGACAAACTAGGAAGGTTTGTCAAATATTTTGTAAATTCATACTATTCTATCAGTCAAAATTAAATTTTTACATTTCTTATAGCTTTTACTTGATTTCTAATTGTATATACTTTATAATTTATTCTTGGGAGGAGATAGCCAGAATGACTTATGCAAGGTCTATTTCTGAGCAAAAGATCTCAGCAGCTCTAGTGAGCTTGTTAAATGAAAAGGAATTTGATTACCTAACCATTCAAGATATTACTGAGGTGGCGGGCGTAAGTCGCGCTACCTTTTACAACCACTTTTCCAATAAGGAAAATATGGTCGAAGTCATCGCAGCACAATTACTGGATGATATTTCAGTCATTCTTATGCAGGATAGTCAGCTTGAGGAAGGCGTCATTTCCCAAGCACTGACCTACATCAAAGAGAACTACACACTAATCCGTAGTTTGATTGATCATTTTTCAACATCTGAAGCTACCATCAAAAAATACATTTCAGAAATTATTCTACACTCTGAAGTTGATTTGAAGCAGAAGTTTCAGGACCACTACGATATGCAGGAAAAATTTGCTTTTGAAATATATATTACAACCATTTACTCTTTAATCATAACTTGGATTAAGACTGGAGCCAAAGAAAGCCCAGAGGAGATGGCAAGAACCATCAAGCATCCAATTAGTCACCACTAGAGTAACTATAAGATAAAAAGTTTGAAGACAAAGTCTTTTTTGATACTTTCCTTAAGTGATGTCGGACGTCAGGTGAAATTGTCCAGTGGATGATTTCAGGAATCAGTGGAATTCCATAACTAATATTTGAGCCTAGTCTCTCAAATATTCCGAGTGTAAGAAATTCTTTTATATAGGCGTTTCTTACACTTTCATCACGGCTGAAGTATCAGGTAAATGCCTAAGACAGTCTCCCAGACTGTCTTAGCACTCACGCCAATAGGAAAATTTATTTCACGTTGGCAGAGCTTTGTTACCAAGTTCCGTTATAAAATGGATTTGTCTACATTCTGAGGTTTGAAGATTACTTCTTCAAACCTTTTTTGCATGCAAAAAAACCTCCTAGAAAACTAGAAGGTTTAAACAGATGCCACCACCGAGAATTGAACTCGGAACTGAGCATTACCATTGCTCTATTATACCATTTAACTATAGCGGCTACTCATCAATAATAGCATAAAACTATTATTGATGCAAGCCCTCACATTGGACCCATGATCCTTTATCTAAGGGCTGAATCAGCAAATAAGAGACTCTTATTTGCGACCCCATCTTCTGATTTTGATCAATTGTTCATAGCCAGTGTTTGTTGATTGAAGGTCAGAGCTAACAATACTGCTAAACTTAGTCTGACTGCTTGAAGAAGAAATAGTTGCTGCTTCAGCATCGTGACTGAAAAAGGCAAGGGCAGATAGGGCTACAAGTGGTAGAGCCAAAAGTGTCAATTTTTTCTTAATAGTCATGGAGTTTCTCCTTAGGATGTATTAGGAATAGAAAATATCCCTTTAATATTATCTTATAGGCAAAACCTCTTGTCAATCGTTTGAACTTATTAAATTTCTTCTGTGAGAAGAAAGACAATTCAAAGCAGACTAGTCCTTGCTTCTCCAGAATAAACCTAGGGCTGATACCAAGACGGTCAAGAGACCTAAAGCCTGATAGATGACTTCATCTGATTCACCTGTTTTTGGTAATTCCTGCTTTTTAGACCATACACCTTCTGACAAGGTTAGGTCATAGGAAACTAGAGCTTTTCCAAATTCTAACTGATTGTTAGCCTTATAGCTAGTCTCACTTGTCTTAGTATTTTTAGTAAAGTCCTTACTTACCATCACTGAAATCTTAGAGGATTTCTTTGGAAGTTCGACAAAAATCGGGAATTCTTTTTGACTGGTCAAAGAGACAACTTTAAGGAGAGAGGATTGTTCAGATTTACTGTCTGCATTGGCGGGAAGTGCCTCATTAACAGCTAGCTTAGTAACCTCTTCTGAAAGAGTTTCTTTCTTAGGCTCTGATTTAATTATTTCTTGCGGTTGAGGATCCTGTGTCATATCAACCGACGATGCTGGGTGATCTTGAACGAGTTCTGGCTCAACAACTTGAGTAATAACTGGTGTAGGCTCAGGGTCTGTGATTATAACTTGAGGGTCTTCTGATATCGGTGTGTCAATGACAGGTTCATCTTGAGTTGGAAAATCCTGTACTGGCTCTTCTACTTGATTTTCATTAACCTCTTGTGGAAGCTCATGGTCTGTAATTGTAACCTGAGGATCATCTGATGTTGGCGTGTCTGTGATAGTTTCATCTTGAGCTGGTTCTTCTTGAATCTGAATGTCTGGATCGACTAGTGCAATCTTTCTACTCTCATCGTCTTTATCTGAAATGACAAGTGATGTAACAGTCTGTGATTCTTCTTGTTTAACCTTGATGAAGATCATATCCCATAGTTCTAATCTAGGAACCTGGATGGTAAGGATAGGTGTCCCATCTTCTGCTAAGCTCAGAGTCGTCTCCAAAGCTATAACAGATGATGTCAACCAATTATCTGGTGAAGTGAGGTAGGTCTGTGCTGCCATGATTTCTGCTTCTTCCAGACTGTAGCCAGTAAGTTTGTAAATAACTTGAAAATCTGACTGTGTTCTTGGTGTCTTATTATTAGCATAACCTTCCTGGTCTTTCCAGTCGGCATCAATTCCCATCAAATTAATAAGTTGAATCGTTTTGACGTCATCATTTGATTTTGAGAAGGTCCAGACCTGATTACCACTAGTACCGCTAGAATCTGTGGATAGAAGATTGCCAGAGTTAGTCTGACTTTTAACCAAATCAGTAGCATCGTTAGTTAGACCACCTCGAAGAAGATTTTCGTAGGCAGTGATAAACTGCTGATAATTGTAAAGTTTGCTTAGTAGCTCATCGGATACTGTCAAGGTTTGTGTTGGATAGTAGGCTGTTTGAAGGAGGCTGAGGTCAGCCTTAGGATTTGCGATAGCTGAAAGGGTCATATGATAACCACCTGACGCTGCAATAACAGCATCAACAAGCAAGGCTGCATCCGCTTGGAAACCTAAACCTTCTTTCACATCACGCGCTGCTCCATTCAAGGGCAACCAATCCTGTTCATAATCGAATTCTGGCTCTTCTATATAGGCTGCAACAACCAAGGACTTCCCAGTATAGTCAAAAGCCTGATCGATACGAGCTTTCAAATCACCATAGCTGGTCTGCAAACGTCCCTTGATAGCAGATCTTCCATTTGGCCAAAGCTCCGTATAGAGAACATCCTGTGGACTTTCAAAGGTCTTGTAGATATTCTCACCATTGACATCGTTGAGAGTCACATAATAATCCGAACCAAAAACTTCCTTAACATAGGCTAGGAAATTGGCATAGGTGTCACTCATCATAAAGCTGCGCTCAAGGTCATTGCTTCCAGCATCTTCAAGCGAAGTAACGCGGTTATCTCCGATTGTATCTGCCTGCCAACCATCAAAGCCATAACGCTGCATAGCCGCCAACATCTGATTTGCAATATAGGTCTGCCAATCCTTATCTGCAGGATTGTAATAGACTTGAAATTCATTACCTTTTATCGAATAGGTCATAGGCTGACCAGGATCTCCGTAACCCTCATCATAGAAATTATAGACCATAGTACCAGGAGAGAATGTCGGATTTTTGGGATTTGAATCAGCTGCCATCATATTATATAGCATAGCCTTGGCACCAGACTCATGAACCTGATCAACCAGACTCTTAACTGCTGCTGTCTCGACCTTGCTGTGACTCCAGCTATTCCACTCCTGATCAAACTCAGCCAGATCAGGCAAGGGATCTGTTGTCGTATGATAGACATCGTAGAAAAAGTAAGAGTTAATATTCATACTTGAAAGCAGATTTAACTCTTGTTCATACTTAGGAAGATTAGATACAAGCAGGCTATTATCACTTGCAGGAGAACCTGCAATAGCAGCATAACGTGGAAAGACGGTCCAGTCTTCCTCAACAGATAAGCCGACACGTTTTTCTGTCAGAAGTTGACCTTGGCTATCCAAGAGCCCAAAAGTCACCAAATAACCTTGATTATTTTCCAAAAGCTCTGCTGGAATTGTCATTGTCATTCCGTATGACTGACCGACAGCTAGAAGAGGACTCTGCTGCTGGAGCTCTGCAACAACTTGATTAGCCTTAGCCAAGCTTAGCGACAAGGTGAGAGCCTGCTCAGTAGACGTTTCATTGCTCACCTGAACCTGATAAGTAACCTCCTGCCCCTGCTGATAGCTAGCCTTGCTGGCAATTGGATCAGATAGGTACTGGTCCTGATTAAGATTTTGAACCTCTTCCGACGAAGCCTCACTTACAGTCGTATCCGACACTTTTGGTTCTTCTTGGGAAATAGCTGACGCTGCTAGATCCACATCAGTAGCACTTACTCCTTCCTGATTGACTATTGTTTGCGTTTCAGACGCTGGCGCACTAAAACTAGGCTCCTCTTGACTGACTGACTCCATGTCAGCATCAGTAGCTGGAATCATCTGCTCCTCCACCAATGACTGGCTTGTCTCACTTGTTTCCAACTCCTGAGCCAGCTCTTCCTGACTCATCTCCTGAACCTGATTCTGCAAATCACTTGGATACTGAGTTTGGTCTCCTTGTTCTGGATTGATCTGCTCACTTTGTACACTCACCTCATCAGCCGATACAACCTTCAGAGGGAGAAATAGGCAGAGCATAGCAATCAAAAAACTACAGAATTTACCTTTATTTTCCATCTTCTCTCTTTTAAACCTCATTATCTTTTAATTTACTTAACAGAATAACACAAATAAATTGATGTATCAAGTTATTTCAAGAAAATTTCTGAAAAAAGGAGGAAAACAAAAATGGTAATACCGGGCTCATTTTCAAAAACAAGCTAGTATTACCAGTCAATTATATATTTCGATTTAACGCCATGAGATCCTTCAAGGAAATAAGAACAACAGCTAAAATGATTAAGAGCATTCCCAAGAAATCAATAGCATAGAAGGATTCCTTCATGATAAGAACAGCAAAGAAGACCGATGCAATAGGTTCTACGGAGGCAAAGAGAGAGCCCTTGACAGGTCCCACGATGGTTGTTCCCTTCAGAAAGACCGTGTAGGCAAAAAGGGTCCCGATAACAATAATCCCAAAGAGAGCCAGAAGATTTCTCGGAGCTAAATCAAGAGGGTATTGCCATGATTGGGTAAAAATCGGAAAAGCAACGCCACCAACCAGCATAGCAGGTCCAATGATAATAAGAGAGCCCCACTCAGCAATCAGCTTGGCAGGTATTAGGATATAAAGAGAATAAGTCACTGCAGAGGCTAGTCCCCAGAAAAGACCTAGAGGTGTAATTGCCAGTTGATTGAATTGACCATGAGTAGCCATAATATAGGTCCCCAAAATAGCCATAACAATCGCTACTAATTCAATCAAACTAGGACGTTGACGACTTTTCAGACAGACATAGGCAAGAATCAAAATAGGTGTCACATACTGTAAAACAGTTGCAGTACCAGCATTGGTCTCCTTGATCGCATTTAGATAGGCATATTGATTCATCAGCAATCCTAGAAGACTAAATAGAACAATTCCTACCATCGTTTTAGGGCTTTTCAGCATCTGCTTGAATCTCTCCCTTTGACCAAGATAGGCCATCAAGGTCAATACCAAACCTGAAATCAACAGTCGCAATGAGGTTAGCAGATTGACATTCATTCCATGAGCCATCAGATATTGACCAGAAACCCCTGAAATTCCCCATGCTGTTCCAGCGATTAGAACCATTAAACTTCCCTGTAATTGCTTATTCATCAAAATCTCCCTTTCAAGTCAGTCTAACTATTGTAACATATTTAAGCAAGTGAGATAGTCCTTCTCAAAAATAAATCATAAGATTTTGGTAATTTTTAAAAAAAGAAAAACCAAGGAAAATTTCCTTGATTTCTGGTTGAAGACAAAGTCTTTTTTCGATACTTTCCTTAAGTGATGTCGGACGTCAGGTGAAATTATCCAGCAGATGATTTCAGGAATCAGTGGAATTCCATTTGAGCCTCTTCGCTTTCCAGTTTTAAGGCTCAGACTTGAAACAGTCCACTGGACTGTTTCACTCTCAAATATTCCGAGTGTAAGAAATGCTTTTATATAAGTATTTCTTACACTTTCATCACGGCGGAAGTATCTTTTGGGGCTCGCTTACGCTCGCATGAAATCGGAAGATTTATTTTAAGTAAGCAGAGCTTTGATTTTAAATTTTGTTGTAAACTAGGTTTGTCTACATTCTGAAACCAAGGAAAATTTCCTTGGTTTAATTCTAATTAGGCTGCGCTGGCTTGAGCAATCAATGCATTTATCTTAGCTTTTTGTTCATCTGTCATATAGTCTGAGTATTCGCTGACGTATTCTTTGAGTGTAGCCTGGTCTACTGTCTTGAGATTATCCTTGACCACATCATAGATTCCTTGGAAGGTTGTATCATCTAGACGATAGCTGCTTTCCATTGCTGACTCAAGTTGACTTTTTGACAGGATATTTGAAGCTGTTGGGATACTTGGTTTCTTGTAATCAATTTTCTTGAAGCTGATTTCCAGCGTCATTGAATCAAAACCATAATCGATACCATCAGCGAAGGCAATTGTCATTTTGATTTCACCACTGCCGTCTTCATCAAGCGTAATTTTTGCAGTTGATTTGTCTGAGAGACTAGCCTTAGCAATATTCAAATAAGTTTCTGAAGTGTCATCATCTGCTTGTTTAGCCACTTGCTCAATTAAGTCTGACATCTTGATAGTAGCTGTTACTTGACCATCTTTCTCAGTAAAGCTATCCTCATCAATATCTTCCAACCAACTGTAATCAGCTTCCATTGACTCATAATCACTAAGAGCTGGAATTTCATTGTCAGAAATCTCTGCTAGGTCAACATACTTACCTTTAACCGTTGTCGTATCAAATCCATAGTAGGCAAACAGAGCGTCAGCATTGACATAAGCCTTGTCATCATCATAAATAAAGTCTACCTTAGACACCTTATCATTAATATCAGACAGGTCTGTGCTAAATTCAGCTTGAGTATCCTTGACATTATATTGCATCTCAAATGACAAGCTCTTGCCTTCAAAACTTGATAAGTCAAAGGTAGAACTTGAAGACGAATCTGCTCCTTGGATATCGCTAATTTTAACCGTATAGCTCATACCGTAATTTTCGTCTCTAGAATTATTAGATTCTAGATAGGATAAGAAAGTCTCCTTGGGACTCTTTGAACAGGCCACCACAAGTAATAAAAGCGGCAGCAAGAGTAATAACCTAAATTTTCTCATTTCATAAACCTCCATTTAAAGATATTACTTACTACACTACTACTTTACCCAATAAAACGTTTTCAGTCAATAGATTTTTAAGATTTCCCCTTATTTCATAATAAGAAAAACGTTTGGAGCACTATTCCAAACGTTTCTTAGATTTATCTAGGCTAGCTAGTTCTTAATCCTTCAATTTAGCCAGTTCTTGGGCAAGAAGTTTAAGGGCAACTTGTGGGTTTGCTTGTCCTTTAGTTGCTTTCATGAGGAATCCTGTAAAGGCCTTGTCGGCATTACGTTTCCCTGATTTGAAGTCAGCTACTGCTGCTTCATTATCTGCAAAGACTTGGTGAATAATTGGAATGAGGACTTCTGGGTCAGAAATCTGAACAAGCCCTGCTTTTTCAACATAATCACGCGCTGATCCACCATTTTTAGCCAAGTGTACAAAGACTTTCTTGGCAATCTTAGATGAGATGGTGCCGTCTTCAATGATGGCAATCATTTCAACCAAGTTTTCTGGTGTCAAGCTGATTTGCTCGATGGTCTTGTTTTCACTGTTAAGGAATTGGGCAACCTCACCTTGCAACCAGTTTGAGACTTGTTTAGCGTCACCACCAATTGCAACTGCAGCTTCAAAGAAGTCTGAAGTTGCCTTAGTTGCTGTCAATTGGCTAGCATCGTAGTCTGACAAGCCAAGCTCTGAAACATAGGCAGCACGGCGCTCAGCTGGGAATTTAGGAAGGGTTTCACGCATTTCCTCAATCCACTCATCAGAAATCTCATAAAGTGGTAGATCAGGCTCTGGGAAGTAACGGTAATCCGCAGCCCCTTCTTTGACACGCATGAGGATAGTAGCCTTGTTGGCTTCATCATAACGGCGTGTTTCTTGTTGAATCTGACCACCTGCACGCAAGATTTTTTCTTGACGAGCGACTTCGTATTCCAAACCTTTACGCACATTTGAGAAAGAGTTGAGGTTTTTAAGCTCTGTTTTGACACCAAATTTTTCTTGACCATAAGGACGAAGAGAAATATTAGCATCCACACGCATAGACCCCTCTTCCATCTTAACATCTGAGATGCCTGTGTATTGGATGATTTCTTTAAGTGCAGTCAAGTAAGCATAAGCTTCTTCTGGAGAACGCATGTCCGCTTCTGACACGATTTCGATCAAAGGCACACCTTGACGGTTGAGGTCGACATAAGAATAACCATCTGTACCGTGGGTATTTTTCCCTGCATCCTCTTCCAGGTGGGCACGTTCGATACGGATTTTCTTAGTTGAACCATCTTCCAAAGCTACTTCAATCCAACCATTGTAACCGATTGGCTCATCAAATTGAGAAATTTGGTAGGCTTTAGGATTATCAGGGTAGAAATAGTTCTTACGGTCAAAATGCATGTGCTGGTGAATATCCATATTCAAAGCCAGCGCAGCCTTGATCCCTGCATCAATGACACCCTTGTTCATAACTGGAAGAACACCTGGGAATGACCAGTCAATGACATTGGTATTGGCATTTGGATCTTCACCAAAGTGAGCAGATGATGGTGAGAAAATCTTTGAGTTGGTGTTCAATTCAACGTGGACTTCAAGTCCAATGATGGTTTCAAAGTTCATTACTTAGCACCTCCAAAGATAACGGGTTGTTGTTTGTGGTAGTCAGTTGTTGCTTCAAAGGCTGATGCCGCTTGATAGATAGTTTCTTCTGAGTATTTAGGACCAATCAATTGAAGACCAACTGGCAAGCCATCAACAAATCCTGATGGGATTGAAATACCTGGAAGACCAGCAAGGTTAACAGGAATTGTCAAGAGGTCAGCCAAGTACATGGCAACAGGGTCCTGACTTTGACTGCCAAGGTCATAGGCAACTGTTGGTGCTGTTGGGCCAAGAATCAAATCGTAGTCGGCAAAGACCTTCTCAAAGTCTTGGATGATCAAGGTACGCACCTGACCAGCTTTCTTGAAGTAGGCATCGTAGTAACCTGATGACAAGCTGAAAGTCCCTAGCATGATACGGCGTTTGACCTCTTCACCAAAACCTTGACTACGTGTTTTGACATAGATATCTTCTAGATTTTGAGCATCTTCAGCACGGAAACCATAACGGATACCGTCAAAACGTTGCAAGTTTGATGACGCTTCTGATGAGGCGATGATGTAGTAAACTGCCACACCGTACTTGCTGTGTGGAAGGCTGACTTCTTCAACGATAGCTCCCATTTTTTCAAATTGCTGAGCTGCTGCAAGGATATTTTCCTTGATTTTTGGATCAATACCTTCTCCCAAGTATTCCTTAGGAAGGGCAATCTTCATACCTTTGATATCTTGACCAATTTTTGACGTGAAGTCTTCAATGTGAACGGGTGCAGATGTTGCATCCTTGCTGTCAGCTCCTGAAATCACGTTTAGAAGCTGAGCATTTTCCTTAACCGTTTGTGAAAAGGGACCAATCTGATCCAAAGATGAACCAAAGGCAATCAAGCCAAAACGTGAAACAGTCCCATAAGTTGGTTTCAAACCAACGATACCATTGAAGGCTGCTGGTTGGCGGATAGAACCACCTGTGTCAGAACCAAGTGACAGACGAACTTGACCAGAAGCAACTGCAGTCGCTGAACCACCTGATGAACCTCCAGGAACCTTGTCTTGATTCCAAGCATTTTTAGTCTTCTTGAAGTATGATGTCTCTGTGGAACCACCCATGGCAAACTCGTCCATGTTAGTTTTACCGATGACAATCATGCCCTTATCATAGGCTTGTGACACTGATGTCGCATCAAAGATTGGCTCATAATTGTAGAGCATTTTTGAAGCTGCAGTTGTCAAAATCCCTTTTGTTGAGATATTGTCTTTGACAGCAAGCGGGATACCAGACATGATATTGTCCGCATCGATACCTGCCTCGTCAATAGCTTTAGCTTGAGCAAGGGCAGCCTCATCCGCAACAGTAATGAAAGAACCAACAGCCTCTTCACGTGCATGGATATCATCAAGCGTTGCTTGCGTCAATTCAGTCGCAGAGATTTCTTTTTTGACCAGAAGGTCGTGCAATTCTTCAATTGTTTTCTCATTAAAAGACATTAGGCATCTCCTCCGTCATCCAAAATAGCTGGCACCTTGATAAAGTTATTTTCTTTCTCAGGAACATTTTTAAAGAGTAACTCACGGTCTGTTCCTTTTTCAGCAACATCCTCACGGATAACCGTTTTACGGTCAGCCATAGTTGTTGTCACAGGAACACCAGTCGTATCAACCTCTTCAAGCAACTCAACCATATCAACAATTTTACTCAAAGTTGTCGCAAAAGCCGCAGTGTCTTCACTGTTAAATTCAAGCTTAGACAACTTGGCAACATGGCGTACTTCTTCTTCAGAAATTTTCATGAATTTCTCCTCTTGTATTTTTACATAGTCCTACTAAGTATATCACAAATCCATCATTCTATCAGCACTTATGATATAATGAATCATTCCTGTTGTTGGATTTTTTGTTTTTTTGATAGTCTCCTTAGGTGGGGGGGGCGTAAGCAAACCTTCGGTTTCATTACTAAAGTAAAAGCCTAAGGTCTTTTCTCTTCGCTCTCTAGTTTCAAGGCTCAGACCTAAAACAGCCCACTGGGCTGTTTTACTCCCAAGCGAGCTTGTCGCTCTTAACACCACAGCGGAGACTATCAGAGGTGGCGTACTCCGTACGCCTATGGCTATCGCTTCTAAGCAAAATTCCCATACTCATACGGTAAAATCCTTATTTCATCGTGGTGTTTTTTCTTCTTACGACTCAGCAAAGCCTTGTCCGATCTAGGATAAGCAGCAACAGGAATTATTCTATAATTGAAACCTATTCCAATCAGAAAGGATTATCATGGGAAAAATTCGTCAACCACTGGCTGATAAAATCTTGGAAAATTCTGTTTCCAAGCACCTAGCTAGCGCTATCAAGGAGTGGCAAACCATTTCTAAAATCCACAATGAAATCGATGGCTCCATCCGCTGTCTCTGTGGACAACCTGGCATTAAGGACTGGTATGAACTGGAAAATGTCAAAAACGGCAAGGTACTTATCCACATCGGTGCCAACTGCATCACCTATTTTACTGCAGCCACGGATTTTCTCCCTGCAGATTCTCTGAAAAAATTGGGTAAGCTCAAGCAGACGGCATCAGAAGATCAAGAGCCTATTTTCACCAAGACTCACTTCCCCCAGAGCCTGATTAACTACCTCTGGGAAAATGATGTTTTCACCGAACGCCCTGAGAACAACTTCCACGCCTACACCGACTACAAGCGCTTCAACGAGCTGATTCACAAGGGTGGACGCAGAGCCTCTCACTCTCCTGAAGAATATGCAGAGCTGACTCAGTTATGGCAGGATTTCATCAAACCCTTCCTTCTAGACCAGCCACGAAAAGAGTTGCACCTTGAAACCTTGGACCATTCTAGCTTCGCCTACCAGAAACGCATTCAAGAATTAGAAAGTCAGGTCGCAGAGCTCCAAGCCCAGCTAGCTGAGAAAGATGAATCAGGTTCTAAGCTAAAAAGTGCAGACAAAAATGAGGGCAAAAAGCGCCAGCCTATTCTCCCAAAGCCAAAAGAAAAAGAAGAGAGCTTATCAGCACCAAGTGCCTACAAGACCATTCAGACCATCACGCGCCGCAGAAAGAATAAACGCCATCTGCTACCAAGCGACTTTAATGCTGAATTGTTAGACTACTTTTTAGCTAGGGAATTCATCACAAAAGCACAGGAAAGCAAGCTCCGCACTGCCATGGCCCACAGCAATTATGCCCTCAATGACTATCTCAGAAAAGATGTCAATGCCATCCTGATTCCCCTAACAGAGACTATAAAAAAAGATAAGAGTAGCTGATAAACAGCTACTCTTATCTTTTTTTAGTCAATAATCTTAGCACCCAAAACATTTTTAAAATGATTGAGAGCAAATTGATGGGCTTGGTCTGTTATCGAAGCGATAGCAGATGCCTGAATTTCAATATCATAACCTAAATTATAGGCATCAATAGCTGTGTGCAAGACACAGATATCACTAAGAACACCAGTCAAGACGACGGTTGTAATGCGACGCTCACGCAGGCGAATATCAAGATCAGTTCCTGCAAAAGCTGAATAGTGACGCTTATCCATCCAAAAGACTTTTGAGTCAAATTGAATCTCTTGATAGAGCTCACCCAGCTTGCCATAGAGATCACGGCCAGCAGTTCCTTTGATATTGTGGGGTGGAAAGAGTTTAGACTCAGGGTGGAACACATCCTCCTCCTCATGACAATCAATCATAAAGAAAATATAGTCCCCAGCCTCAAAAGCTTCTTTAGTCACAGCAGCAATCTTTTCTTCAATGGCTTGCGCAGGATTTCCTGCTGTTAACTTACCATCGTCTGCCACAAAATCAGTCGTGTAATCAATTGAAATTAAAGCTTTGGTCATAGTTTAATCGTAGTCCTTAATCTTGTCAAAGATACCTTCGTTGATAACCTTGAGGTAAGTACCTTTCATACCAAGTGAACGGCTCTCAATGATACCAGCTGACTCCAACTTACGGAGGGCATTAACAATAACTGAACGTGTGATACCGATACGGTCTGCAATAACTGATGCAGTCAAACGACCTTCTGTACCATCAAGTTCGTGAAGAATAGCAGCTACTGCTTTCATCTCTGAATATGACAAGGTATTGATTGCCATATTAACAGCAGTCTGTTTACGGATAGTTTCTTCCAAGTTTTCAGTTTGAAGGTTAAGCAATTGAAGACCAACAACGGTAGAGGCAATCTCAACCAAGATCAAGTCATCATCGTTGAACTCATCGTCGTTGCGCCAGATGATAAATGAACCAAGACGCATACCACCACCATAAATAGGTGCGATTGTTGTCAATCCATCAGGGTAAACATCTTTTGACTCAACAGGGAAGATTGTCAAATCGCTATCAACTGACAGGTTAGCCTCTGTGTCATAAACACGGCTGGCAGCTTTAACATAGCTATCTGGGAATTGCTTAGCATCAAAGAATTCTTCAACACGGTCATTGTTTGTTTTGTACTTCATGGCATAGCCTAGAAGGTTACCACCACCGTTGATAATACATGCGTTACAATCAATGATATCTGCTAGTTGCGCAGCCATTGTGTTGTAAGGAAGGTCAGTATCAAGGCTATCGACTGAGCGTTGCAAAATAGAGGTAATTTTTCTCGTTTTTTCTAACAAATTTGGCATGATTTTACTCTTTCATTTCTTTCTTTTTAGTCATTCATAGTCATTATAACAAAGCTGTTTACGAATTGCAAATAATTATCAGAAAATTTTTTATTATCCGAAAAAGTTATCAAATCATTCGTCTTTTAAATCTTTTATAAGCTCTATTCGATAAAATATGCACTTCTTATCCGTTTTTTCCGAAGTTTAATTTCCACAATTGTACAGTTAACTTTATACAATTCACAATTTTAGAATAGATTTTAGCGAAAAATTCCCGAAATAATAGAAAAAAGCAACCTTAATTGTCTAGAATTAAAGTCACTTTTCTCATTTAACGTTTATATTGGGCAAGTACGCGAGTTAGCTTCTCTTGAACTTCAGCCAATTCTTCAACACGTGGTAGGTAGACGATTCGGAAGTGATCTGGTTCATTCCAGTTGAAACCTTTACCAGGCACCAGCATAACCTTTTCCTGCTTCAAGAGTTGCAAGCAGAATTCTTCATCATCGTCGATACGATACATATTGCGGTCGATTTTAGGGAAGATATAAAGCCCTGCTGATGGTTTTACTGCAGACAAGCCTGGAATATCATTGACAGCCTTGGTGATAAATTCACGCTGCTCATAGATACGACCACCTGGCACCAAGAGTTCATCCACAGACTGATAACCTCCCAAAGAGGTTTGGACAATCTGCTGGGCTAGGACATTTGAACAGAGACGCATATTTGACAGCATGTTGAGTCCTTCAATATAGCCTTTGGCACCAGATTTATCTCCAGATAGAACCATCCATCCCACACGGAATCCTGCAACACGGTGTGATTTTGAGAGACCATTCATTGAAACACATAGGACATCTGGCGCAAGACTAGCAATGGCAATGTGTTCTTTTCCATCCATGACCAAGCGGTCATAGATTTCATCTGCGAAGATGATCAAGTCGTTCTGGCGGGCAATGTCAACCAAGTCTTCTAGAACATCTTTAGGATAAAGTGCACCCGTTGGATTATTAGGGTTGATGACAACGATAGCCTTAGTATTTGAAGTGATTTTAGACTTGATGTCCTCAATATCTGGATACCAGTTATTCTGTTCATCACAGACATAATGCACCGCATTTCCCCCAGCAAGACTGACACAGGCAGTCCAAAGCGGGTAGTCAGGCATGGGTACTAAAACTTCATCCCCATTTTCCAATAATGCTTGAAGCGCCATTGGAATAAGCTCTGAAACTCCGTTCCCCATATAGATATCATCTACATCAACGTTAGGAAAGCCCTTGACCTGACAGTACTGCATAACCGCCTTGCGGGCTGAAAAAAGACCTTTACTGTCTGAATAACCTTCACTACTTCTAGCGTTCATGATAAGGTCACGAATGACTTCGTCTGGGGCGGTAAAGCCAAACTCTGCAGGGTTACCTGTATTGAGGCGAAGAATTTTTTCACCGTTGGCAATCATTCGGTTAGCTTCGTCCAAAATCGGACCACGAATATCATAAGCAACGTGTTCTAACTTTGATGATTTATCATAAATTTTCATAACTTACACCAGGAAAGAAGGACTTCTTTCTCTTCCTTTCATATTTGGCAAGGGCAAAAAGCTCTAACCTTAACTAACTTATCAAGTATTATATACCTAATACTCAGAATTATCAAACTTTCAATTAATTCATCAATCTCAAGAAATAAGAGAGGTAGCTGTTATCTTTTGCCAGGTTTTCCTTTTCTTGTTTGACGAGTTCAGGGTAGTCTGTGATGACACCGTCCACACTGGTCTGGAGGTATTTGTCGATATCACTGGTTGAATTGATAGTCCAGACATAGATTTTCTTGCCCAGCTTATGGGCATGATTGGCTAAGAGTTCATTGTAAGAAAAGTCTTCAATGGCATAGAAATCAACTTTTTTAGTCGTAAAGTCTCCGATTTGGAGAGAAATGGTGTAACCTGTCTGAATTTCTGAATCCAATTCTTCTACTTTTTCAATCGTTTCTAGATTGAGTGACATAGCAAGGTAGTCTGTGCTGACACCCAATTCTTTCATTTTATCCACAAAAAGCTGTTCATAATTTGCTGGTTCACTACCTGTTGGCTTCAGCTCTACGAGGAGTTTGATACCTAGTTCTTTAGCCTTGGCAACATAGGTGTCAAAGGAAACCAGCTGACTCTTATGACCATTTTGACTGATGGTTAAACCGATAACATCGCTGGCATTGGACTCCGAGATGGAAATATCCTTACCAGTTAATCGCTTGAGATTGTTATCATGGCTGACGATAAATTGACCATCCTTAGACAGGATAATATCCATTTCAACATAGTTGGCGCCTTCTTTGGCAGCAGCCTCCATAGCCTCAATGGAGTTTTCCACACCCTTATTCACATCACCTCGGTGGGCTAGGATTTGAATATTTTGGCTGTCCTGACTTGAGATTTGGGTACTATTGTAAAAGAAGCTGACGCCTCCGATGATAAGTAGTAAGCCTAAAAGAGCCCAACCTCTTCGTTTTGTCCTTTCTCTTGAAACCTCAGTTAGCTGCTCTGCCTTATTGCGCCCCAAAACCGTCAACAGATATGAGAGAGAGGCCAGTTTGAAGAAGAGGCTCCCCGCAAAGGTTACTCCCCAAGTGAAAGATAGAAAGAGGGTCTCAATCAGCACATCATTGCTATTGCTATCAAGGAGACTGGCAAGCTCAATCCCAATTCCAGAAAGAATCGAGAGGATAAAAAGAAGAATCACCAGAGTCAATACCAAGCCAATCAGTTTAAAAATCTTCTTGCCCTTGGTCTCACGCCAAGAGTCCATCATACTTTTTCCAAAGCGCTGCCCTTGACCAGTTACTGTCATTGGCAAGGTATAGATAAAGCGAAGATTGATATAGGCTAGCACTGCATAGAGACTATAATAGAGAATCTTCCCTTGATTGCTCTTCATCAATTCACCACTTAGAAACTTAGGAATATAAAGATTTTCCAAAAGGGCTGATGAAAAGAGAAATTGCAGGAAGGGCAGGGTCATAACCAGATAAAGTAAGAAAGCAAAAACATGCCAGCCCGATACCGATTTGAAGAAATCAAAAGTATCCTGCTTGAGACGTCTTATCGTTAAACTCAATCTCGCTTCCTTGTGACGAATCATCTCCACCAAGAGGGAAAATTCAAAATAAACCAGAAAGGCTAGAGCAAAGAGATAGACTAGCAAAACCAATAGCGTTAAGGGATTTGTTAGAAAGCTGGCAAGATTATCAGTCGTGATTCCTGGAAGATCACTACTTATTAGGAGCGCCCTAAAGAGGAGAGACAAGACCAATGGTCCAGCCAAGGTAACAACCAATTGCAAGATGGTTGCCCTAAGAGTATAGGTATAGCGATGACGGTAAAGATCTTTCAAAACCATCTTGACAGTTGTAAGTATAGACATGATAACCTCTCTAAACATTATTTTGACTCCCACAGATCTCAAAGTTACTTCATGTCTATTTTATCAAAAAATTCCAGGAAAATTTTTGTGAAACGCTTTCATTTTCTTTCAAATGAGAGTATAATAAAAGTGTGAATGGGAAGTCACTCAATCATCTTTTAGTCGAAAGAAGAAATCGACTTCTCAAGTCTGTCTTAGATAGAAGGAGGGCATACTTATGTCTCAACAATATGAACGTATCCTAGTCGCTATTGATGGTTCTTATGAATCAGAACTCGCCTTTAACAAGGCAGTCAATGTTGCTCTGAGAAATGGAGCAGAGCTTCTTTTGACCCATGTCATTGATACACGCGCCCTCCAGAGCGTCGCAACATTCGACTCTTATATCTATGAAAAACTAGAACAGGAAGCCAAGGATGTTTTGGCAGACTTTGATAAACAAGCGCGTGAACGTGGACTAGAAAAGGTCCGTCAGGTCATCGAATTCGGTAATCCAAAAACACTCCTTGCCAAGGATATCCCAGACAAGGAAAATGTCGACCTCATCATGGTCGGAGCAACTGGTCTCAATACCTTTGAACGCCTCCTTATCGGTTCTTCATCTGAATACATCATGCGTCACACTAAAGTCGATCTCCTGGTCGTTCGTGATACAGAGAAAGTCTTTTAAAGAAAAACTCGCCTAGCTGAGCTGGGCGAGTTTCTTATTTATCATCTTTTTTACGATTGAGTGATTTTTGAATCTGTCTATCCAATTCCCTCTTGATGGCTGGCTCTGGTGCAAAGCGCTCTTCCCAGTCATCTGGCTTGAGAATCTTATGGGTCACCGGGTCAAAGTGAGCCTTACCATCTGGAAAGATTTTACCCATATTAGCCTCATGAACGGTGTCAAAGAAAGGTTTGGGATCAACACCCATCAGCACAAAGGAACCGTAGGTAAAATAAAGCAGATCCGTAAGTGCATCCACCTGACCAACCAAGGGACTCTCTGGATGTGGCTTAGACTGAACTTTCTGGGCTCCCTTATCCACAGCCTTGTGCAGATTATCAATAGCTTGCGCAAAGACCTGTGGATTTCCCTGACAGGCAGCATAGAGAAATTCGACAATCTCTTCAACCTTAAAGTCTGAACGGTGACCACCTTCAGTAGCCCCATAAACCCGAGGGGTCTCGCAGGTTTCTCCATCCATAAGCTGATGGAAATCCTTGACCTTGTTAAAGTTATCATCACTTGATTTAAAGCTATGTTCTGGTGTCAAATGAACCAAACCATAGTGAGCCAAAGCCTTGGAAATCCCGTCATTGTTATTAGAAGCTGTCGTATAATGAGCAATCTTCTTAACTTCATCCTTGGCATTTCCCATGGCAACACCGACACCAACACCAGACAGCATCTCCATGTCGTTTTCAGAATCGCCAAAGGCCATAACTTCTGACATCTCAAAACCAAATTGCTGACCGACACGGAATATCCCTTGGATCTTAGACTGATTTTTTGAAATCAAGTCAGCTGAGTAAGGACTGGAACGCGTCACCTTGATATGGGGAAACTTATTCTGAATCTTTTCTGTCTCATCTTCTGTTGCGACAAGAACAATTTGGTAAACAGGCTCACGCATAATCGTTTTCAAAGTCTCGATATTTTGAGGTTTGAAGCTCCTGATTAAATGCTTAAAGCTGCGCTCGACAGCCTTAGCCCATTTTTTAGGAACAATAGATGACACCAGCTGACCAAACTTACTAGTACCCATGCCGATAATACCTGAGCCAACAAGACCCGATGAGGTTCCTAGAGAAATCTCACGGCGCTTGTCCCCAGCGTAACGGATGACACGATAGATAGTTGATTTAGGAAGTTGGTTTTGATAAAGAATTTGATCTCGTGTAAAAATATACTGACCATTGTAGGTCACGGCAAAATCAAGTCCTAAATTATCCATAAAAGGTTGGACAAATCCTGGTCCACGACCTGTTGCTACACCAACCAAGATACCTTGTTCTTTCATACTTTGGATAGCCTTTTGTGTGGACTTTTGAACACGCTTGGTGTCACTCAAAAGCGTGCCGTCAATGTCAAAAAATACAGCTTTAATTGCCAATTCGTGTTCGCCTCTTTCCTTTTGTGTTAAAATAGATTATAACATATTTTTAAGACAAACTATAAGAAAAGTCTCCTCTTTGTTATGAGGATGTCTCATTTAAAACAAGCAACAAGCTGCTTTTAAAGGCATTCTCAAGATGATTTTCTGATTTGACTAAATAGTGCAATCATTAAAACAGAGGTCAGTCTTTTTTTCTGTCTAATATTTCTTAAAGGTAATACCATGAATACACACAAAAAAATTCTTGTCCTCCACACTGGAGGAACTATTTCTATGACAGCTGACGAAGGTGGCAATGTCCGTCCTAATCAGGATAATCCTATGAATCATGTCGGCATTGATCTTGATAACCTGGAGCTGACTGTTCTTGATTTTCTCAATATTCCTAGTCCTCACATCACTGTTCAGCACATGCTGGCTATTTATCAAAAAATCAAGGAGACTGCTGGGCAATTTGACGGGGTCGTTATCACTCATGGGACTGATACTCTGGAAGAGACAGCCTATTTTTTGGATACCATGGCTGTGCCAGAAATTCCTATCGTCCTGACTGGTGCTATGCGTTCCTCTAACGAGCTCGGCAGTGATGGGGTTTACAACTACCTGTCTGCTCTGCGTGTTGCCAGCCATGACAAGGCTGCTGACAAGGGTGTTCTGGTTGTGATGAATGATGAGATTCACGCCGCCAAGTACGTTACCAAGACTCACACGACCAACGTATCGACCTTCCAAACGCCTACTCACGGACCTCTAGGTATTATCATGAAGCACGAGATTCTCTTCTTCAAGACTGCAGAACCCCGTGTCCGTTTCGACCTTGATCAGATTTCAGGGACTATTCCTATTGTCAAAGCTTACGCAGGTATGGGAGGCGAGGGGATTATTTCCTTCCTCGGTCCTCATAATGTTGAGGGAGTTGTTATCGAGGCGCTGGGTGCTGGAAATATGCCTCCACGCGCTAGTCAGGAAATCGCTGATCTTATGAAGCAAGGGGTGCCAGTTGTTCTGGTCTCACGTTGTTTCAACGGAATCGCAGAGCCTGTCTATGCCTATGAGGGCGGTGGTGTCAAACTCCAAGAGGCTGGTGTTATGTTCGTCAAGGAACTCAATGCTCAGAAGGCAAGACTGAAACTCCTCATCGCCCTCAATGCAGGACTCAAAGGTCAGGAACTTATTGATTATATCCAAGGCTAAGACCAAAAGGAGACTAACATGGAACTATCTATCTCAGTAGAGAATAAATCTAAACCATCATCTTTCAACTATCGACTTCAGGTCCCTGATAAGATTATTATTTCTAGCGTAGCCATTTTTACCCTAGGTCTATTAGCTAAAAGCTATCTCAAAAATAAAGACTAAAAAAATATCTCCAAAAGCAAGACTTTTGGAGATATTTTTCTTTTAAGGGAGACTGTTACCAGCACTGGTATAAATGGCATACCAGTCCTTGCGACTGAGCTCAATCTTATCAGCCTCTGCTATTTTTAAAAGACGCTCAGGATTCATGGTGCCGACAATGGTCTGCATCTTGGCAGGATGACGCATAATCCAAGCGATGATAATAGCTTCGCTAGAAACCTGATAGTGTTCAGCCAGCTCATTGATTTTTGCTGTTAGAAGCGTAGTCAGGGTGCCCCATGAAAATTCCCTTACTGAGGTCAATTTGAAAAGGAGACCAAGCCTGCAGAGTAATCTTCTTAAGACGACAATAGTCAATGGTAGACCCATCACGATCAATAGCCGCAGCATTACGCATATTAACATTAAGCCCAGCATCAATCATAGGCGTGTGGGCAGGTGATAACTGCACCTGATTAACAAGTAGATCCTGATTCAGATAATGGCTGAGCAGCTCTATCTGCTGTGGATTCTGGTTGCTTACACCGAAGTGACGAACCTTGCCTTCTCTTTCTAGTTGGTCAAAGGCTTCCGCTACTTCTTCAGGCTCCATCAGTGCATCTGGACGATGAAGAACTAGAACATCAAGATAGTCTGTCCTCAAGCGTCTGAGACTTCCTTCAACAGAAGAGATGATATGCTCTTTTGAAAAATCAAAGTAGCCCTTACGAATCCCACATTTTGATTGCAGTAACATCTTATCACGACTGATTCTAGCTGACTGAATAGCCTGCCCAAATGTCTCCTCAGAAAGCCCAGCACCATAGATATCTGCATGGTCGAAAAAATCAATCCCCAAGTCCAGTGCCGTCTCAATCATCCTGAGACTTTTAGCCTTATCAAGCTCTGCCATTCTCATACAACCCAAAACCAAGCGTGACGCTTCCAACTGACTTTGACCTAATTTAAGACGCTCCATATCAAGTCCTCATTTCACTAATGTGACTCTATTATAGCAGTTTTTGAAAACCTTTTCAGACTTTAACCCTCTTGCTCGTCATCATCCCGATATTCCAAAATATCACCAGGTTGACAGCCTAGCTCACGACAAATTGCCTCCAAGGTTGAAAAGCGAATAGCCTTAGCCTTACCTGTTTTCAAGACAGAAAGATTGGCCGGTGTAATGCCGATACGCTCAGCCAATTCCCCTGACCGCATCTTCTTCTTGGCCAGCTCCACATCTAAATTAACGATAATCATCATGCCTCCTTAGATTGTAAATTCATTCTCTTCAGCGATTGCAACTGCCTTTTCCAAAACTTTAGCAATAACCCAAACCAAAAGGGAAGCGAAAAGGTAACCTGTATTTAGAATGAATATTCCCCCTGCTCCAAATAGGAGCCCAGAACCTAGAAATGAAAGTAAGAAGAGATACAGGCTTGTTTTCTTAGCTAATCTAACATTATCCCAAGTAAAAATAGCATCTTCAATAACATTTCTCAAGAAAGCTCGAATCATTCGAAGAAGTAAAAGCAAGAGAAACGTCTGCAAACATGCTGCTAGAAAAAATACCATTCCTAAAAGACCTAAATTTGTATTTTGAACAGAAGCACCCAGGTCTGTGACAAATTTATTAAAACTATCCATCCCCGTAACTGAGATTAGAAGAAGGACAATAGCTCCAATAATCTCCGTTACCAATGCAAGAATATTAATATAATAACAGACATTGACAAATGTTAAAATCCATTTCATTTTTTTAGTATCATTTTTCATCTTCTTTCTCCTTTTCAAGCAATCAAACAGCAACAAGATAAGCGAGCTCTTTATCTTAATCGAAAACGATTTTTCCTTTTTAGATATTTAATTATCGTTTTTCGATATATTTAGTATAACATTATTTTCTGTTTTTACAAGTATTTTTTATTGTTTTTCGATAAAAAATATTTCTAGCAAGAAAAAGAGAGTGGGACAAAAATCGGTAATTCCAAAGGAATTCGATTTTATCGTCCCACCTCCGCACAGTTGAGTAGGGCTGTAAGAGTTGATTTATCAACGAATTAGAGACCACTCACCCCCTGCGCCTTACAAACTAGATTATAAAAAAATAAGAAGGCTAGGACTTTTGTCCCAGCCTTCTATCATATTGCCAAGGTCTTACAGCTTGTGGAGTTAAATAGTTCCTGCCTTGGGCTTATGTCTTGTGTCGTTTTTTTTAGGAGTTTTTATGTTTTAGGAGATTATTGAGCTTAAAGCTCTTGAGAGAAAAAGAATATTTAGGAGTTAATAATTTCTATTTTATGTTTTAGATTTTACCATAAGACTGTGGTGTCTTAGCTGTATCATCATAGGTTTTCTTGTAAGTTACTGTTACGGTTACTGTCATAGGAATACCTCTTTTCTAGATGACTTGTGTCATCTTTGATGATTATAGTATAGTTTCCAAACCTTAAAGCAAGCTTGCAGAAAACTTGAGAAAATCTTAATCAGTCAAAATTTCCTTTTTCTGCTAAATTAGCAAGAATGACTTGCCAGCGACTGTCTTCTTTCCAGTTTTTATCAGCTACAATCTGTCCTGCGACTTTTCTTGCTTCCTCCAAGATAGCATAGTCTTCAATGAGGTCTGCTGCTTTAAACTCTGGAATACCTGACTGCCTTGTTCCAAAAATCTCACCTGAACCACGCATCTTCAAATCTTCCTCAGCAAGGACAAATCCATCTGTCGTATCCACCATGGCAGTCATGCGTTTTTTCCCAGTTTCATTTTTAGGATTGGCAACCAAAATAGCGTAGGATTGCTTATCTCCACGACCAACTCGACCGCGCAGCTGATGAAGCTGACTGAGCCCAAAACGGTCCGCATCCATAATAACCATGACTGTAGCATTAGGTACATTGACCCCAACCTCGATAACGGTCGTTGATACTAAAATCTGCGATTTCCGCTTTTTGAAATCCTGCATGATGGCATCTTTTTCATCATTTTTCATGCGACCGTGCATGAGGGCGACTGTGGCAGAATCACCGAAATAATCTACTAACTCCTGATGCAGAGCGACAGCATTTTTCAAATCCATAGCCTCAGACTCCTCAATCAAAGGGGAAATGAAGTAAACCTGCGAATCCTTAGCCAGTTCGCCCTTAATCCAGTTGAGGACCGTATCCAGCTGCTGGTGCTTGACCCAACGCGTGATAATAGGCTTACGACCTGCAGGCATCTGGTCGATGATAGACACATCCATCTCACCAAAAGCCGTGATAGCAAGGGTTCTGGGAATAGGCGTTGCTGTCATCATAAGAACGTCAGGGTTATTGCCTTTCTCTCTAAAGACGCGGCGCTGATTGACACCAAAGCGGTGCTGCTCGTCTGTAATAACCAAGCCTAGATTGTGATAGCTAACAGCATCTTGAATAAGAGAGTGGGTCCCTACAATCATATCCACCGAGCCATCAGCGATACCTGTCATGGCTGCTCGCTTAACCGCAGCCTTCATACCAGAGGTCAAAAGCGCAACATTGAGGTCAGGGAAAAGCTCCGTCAAACTCTGAAAATGCTGCTCAGCCAAAATCTCAGTTGGCACCATTAGCGCCGATTGCAGACCAGCTGTATAGGCAGCATACATGGCAAGACTGGCGATAACCGTCTTACCAGACCCAACATCCCCCTGCAAAAGGCGATTCATGTGAGAACCTGACGCCATATCCGCTAAAATCTCGTCCAGACTCCTCCTTTGAGCATCTGTTAGGGGAAATGGCAGAGCAGAGACCTTGTCTTCTAGCTTTTCTCTATCATAGGAAATGATCAAACCATTGCTTTCAGATTTATTTTCAGCCTTTAGAGCTTGCAAGTTCATTTGAAAATAGAAAAGTTCTTCAAACTTAACCCGTCTCAAAGCCTGCTTATAGACAGCTAAATCTCTTGGAAAATGCATAGCTGCAACCGCTTCTTGTCTTGTCATCAGACGGTATTTGTCCATCAATTCCTGTGGAAGGCTCTCTCTTAATTCTGATAGGAGACCTGAGTCAAAGGCAGCCTTGATAGCCTTAACCAGCGCAGCCTGGGAGATGCCCTGAGCCACATGATAGACTGGCTGCATATCATCTTCTACCTGAGCCAAGACCTTCATGCCAGTAAGAGCTGACTTGGCAGCCTCCCATTTTCCAAAAACAGCCAACTCACTACCCAGTTCAATCTTATCAGCTAAATAGGGTTGATTAAAAAAGCTGACCGCAATCACAGCCTCGCCCTGCTTGATTTTAAAAGAAAGACGATTACGCTTAAAGCCATAGTACTGAACATTGGCAGGAGTCACCACAGTCCCTGTCATCACAGCCTTCTCACCGTCCATAAGCTCAAAGACCGACTTAGACTTAAAATCCTCATAACGAAAAGGAAAATACAAAAAGAGATCTTCGATAGTAAAAAGACCTAGCTTAGCAAATTTTTCAGCAGACTTGGGACCAAAACCCTTCAAAGCCGCAATTGGATCCTGTAATTTCATAAAACTATTATAACAAAAAAGTAGAGAATGGCTCCACTCTCTACTTTGGTTGATTTATTTCTATTGTTGTCCTTTTTATATTTTGTTGCTTTTCTTAAGTAGTGCGGGGCGGAAGCGACCGACTTCGTCGTTCCATTCCTTCTTAGCGAGCCTAGGGTCTCACTAACCCCTAGTGCTAGAACCTTTCGGTTCTAGCACTTTCACTTCGGCGAAAAGCAACGGATGAAGCTCGCTTCGCTCGCCCATAGCAGACGCTTCTAAAATTACCCTTCCATGCTCATACGGTAGAATCCTTATACTGCCCTGGCGATTTGTCAATCACTTATCTGCGTTAGGTTTAACAACAACAGAAACTGTTCTTATTTACTTATTCCCCATACTGTCTCGGTATGCGGTCGCTGAGAAGACAGAGCACCTCGTAGTTGATGGTTCCACGATAGCTGGCAACATCAGTCGCTGATATGCTGGCAGCTCCGCTATTGCCAATCAAAACCACTGGAGTACCCAAGGGATAAGCCTTAGGCAGGCGAATGGTAATCTGGTCCATAGACACGCGCCCCACGATAGGGCAGAGCTGTCCCTCAACCAAGACTGAAAAGCCCTGCATATCACGGGTCCAACCGTCCGCATAGCCGATAGGCAGAGTCCCTATGATCTGCTCCTCCTGACTAGTATAAGTGGCTCCATAACCCACATCTTGCCCTGCCTCCAGCTTTTTGACGTGGACAAGGGCTGATTCTAATTGCAGAGCAGGCTTGAGGGGATAGGGAAGCGCAAGCTCAGTTCCACTAGGATTAAGACCATAGCAGACGATACCCAATCGCACTGCATTAAAAATAGTTTGGCTATGCCAGAGACTGGTTGCCGAATTGCTGGCGTGCACCAAGGCAGGAACCTGCTCCAAACCAGCTAGAAAGTCCTTAAAGAAGGCTAGTTGCTGATTAAATTTGCCATCATCTGCCTCATCTGCTGTAGCAAAATGCGTAAAAATCCCATCAATCTCAACACCTGCATCTCTAAGAAGACGCATGGCTTGATTCGTCTCATCAAGATTTCTAAAGCCTATACGCCCCATACCTGAGTCAACCTTGATGTGGACATGCAATTTTTTAAAAGCAATAGTTTCCTTCAAAGCAGCATGAACCCAGTCCAGACTGGCTACTGCTATGGTCAAATCATTAGCAATCACCAAATCCAATTCCTCTGGCATAACAACTCCCAGAATCAAAATTTCTTTGGTAATGCCATGTTGACGCAGCTCCAAAGCCTCATCCACATTGGACACACAAAAACCCGCCACTAAATCAACAACACGCTTAGCAACCTCAACTGCACCATGACCGTAGGCATTAGCCTTAACCACTGCATAGGTCTTTTTATCAGCTGGAATATGAGCCTTGACAGCTTCAATATTAGCAGTGATAGCCTCCAAATCAATCTTGGCAACCGTTGGTCTATGTAAACTTGAAATCATAATTACCTCCAAAGCTCAGCCATTTTCATAACATAAAACCATCAAAGAATGTCTACCCCTTATCATCGTCCAGGATAACACTCGCCTGTACTAAATTACCACTATGAGAGATAGAAATCAAGCACCTGCCGACAAAGGGACTCTTGGCGATATAAGGCGCACCCTTGTCATCCTTTAGAATCTCAATATCCTGAAAGGTCAGCTTGCCGATCCCAGTCCCCATAGCCTTGGAAAAGGCTTCCTTACCAGCCCAACGACCTGCTAAGAAGGTCATCTGGCGCTGACCTGTATAAGATTCAAAAAGCTCAAATTCCCGCTCAGTCAAAACACGTTTGGCAAAGCGTGGATGCTTGTCGTAGGCTTTCTTGATAGCAGAAATCTCCTGCAAATCAATCCCATGACCAACAATCATAAATAAATCCTTTCTTAATGAAATGATACAAAGGGCGTGAAAAAGCGTATGAAAATAGGAAATCTGACGAAGACGTCCAGCGTCTAGGAGGATTTATACCTAAAAGTAGCCGTATCTGTAAGTAATTAAAATTACAGATACGTCTCTTTTTCACTAGCTTTTTAGTCCGTGTTCGAATCGCATGATACAGTGGGCGTTAAGCGGACACAGTCAAAATAGGGAACTTGACGAAGACGCAAAGTGTCTAGGAAATGTTCATCTTTTTGACACCGTCCGTAGCCCGCGTTCAAATCCAATGATACAAAGCCCGCAGAACACACAGCGAAAATATACGATAATTCCGAAATCTTTGATTTCGTAGACGCACCCACGTCAGGGGGCTGGGAAAAAACTCCTAGCCCTCTTTCTTTTTTAGTCTGATTTGCAAGACGCAGTGGTTGGGAGCCTTTCTTGCTGGCTTTGCCAGCTTAGAAAGTCCCCTGCACAATTCATTAGGTGCTTTAGCACCAATGAACCACTGCTGAGTGGAGTTGATGGAAAGCTACGCTTTCTTTATTTCCCACCTTCAACAGTTCACTGAACTGTTGAAACTGTGCGGAGGTGGGAGTGAAATAGTCTGGGGATAGACTGTTTCAGGTTAGCAACTTAAAAGAAAGACTTGCTGACAAAATCGAATTCCTTCGGAATTACCGATTTTTGTCCCACTCTCTACGACGCAAAGAACGACAAGTCGTCAAGACTTTAGACAATCTATCTTTTTCACATAGCGTTTAGGCTGTGTGAAAATAAGATGATACAAAGGGTGTTAAACTGACACCACTCGTGCCTATGTTCGGTTTCGTTCATTTAAAAAGAGGTCGCAGTCTGCCACCTCTTTTTATTCATTTATTTTTTCAACAATTCTTCGAATGAATCGTAGCTGAGTGTTGCGTGAATTTCACGAATCATTTTCTCAGTCTTATCCCAACCAAGACATGGGTCTGTAATTGATTTACCGAAGACTTCAGGATTATCCTGACGTCCGTCTTCAAGATATGATTCAATCATGAAACCACGAACATACTGTTTGATTTTTTCATTCCAATCACGGTTGATGAGTGTCTGACGAACGATACGAATTTGGTCTAGGTATTGTTTACCAGAATTGTCATGGTTAGTGTCCACAACGATAAATGGGTTAGCAAGACCTAGTTTTTCATACTTATCGATAGCCTTAATCAAATTATCATAGTAGTAATTTGGAACATTTTCGCCATGCTCATTTGTTGCACCACGCAAGATAACGTGAGCAAGTGGATTTCCATCCGTTTCAACCTCTGCATTGTTGTAAATGAAGTTTTGTCCATTTTGTGCAGCGTAGAGACCGTTAAACATGACATTAAGATTACCAGACGTTGGATTTTTCATACCGGTTGGCACGTCGATACCTGAGGCAACAAAGCGGTGCTCTTGATCCTCAACGGAACGTGCTCCGATAGCGTGGTAAGATACCAAATCATCAACCAAACCAAGGTTTGATGGATAGAGCATCTCATCAGCAGTTGTCAATCCTGTCTCAGTGATAACACGGTAGTGCAAGTTACGAACTGCGGCGATACCATTGATAAGGTCAGGTAATTTTGAAGTATCAGGTTGGTGGATAAGCCCTTTATAACCGTCACCGTTGGTACGTGGTTTCGCAGTGTAAACACGCATAACCATGAAAATCTTGTCTTTAACTTCTTCTTGAAGAGCAGCCAAACGGCGAGCATACTCAAGAACAGCTTCTTCATTATCTGATGAACATGGACCAATCACAAGGAGAAGACGCTCATCGTCACCCTTAATAATATTGGCAAGCTCGATATCACGCGCTTCCTTGCGTGCTAAGAAGTCACCTTCCAACTTTGAAAGTGCCTTAACTTGAGCTACATCAATGGTAGCACTCTTTTGATGAATTCCCATTATTTATCACCTAATGTGTTGTAAATTTCACGAACAAGTTGTTCTGTATTATCCCAACCAAGACATGGGTCTGTGATTGATTTACCGTAGATTTCTGGTTTATCTTGACGACCGTCTTCAAGGTAAGACTCAATCATGAAACCACGAACGTATTTGCGGATGCTTTCATTCCAGTCACGGTTGATAAGTGTTTGACGAACGATACGAACTTGTTCAAGGTATTGTTTACCTGAGTTATCGTGGTTAGTGTCAATCATGATGAATGGATTTTCAAGTCCCATTTTTTCATACTGAGCGATAGTTTCCAAAACATTATCGTAGTAGTAGTTTGGAATGTTTTTGCCGTACTCATTAACCGCACCACGCAAGATAGCGTGAGCAAGTGGGTTACCTGATGTATTGACTTCTTCACCATTGAAAAGGAAGTTTTGTTTGTTTTGTGCAGCATAGATACCGTTGAACATGATGTTCAAGTTACCTGATGTTGGGTTTTTCATACCAGTTGGTACATCGATACCTGAAGCAACGAAACGGTGCTGTTGGTCCTCAACTGAGCGAGCACCGATAGCGATGTATGATACCAAGTCATCTACCAATGGAAGATTTTCTGGGTAGAGCATTTCATCAGCAGTTGTGATACCTGTTTCAGTGATAACACGGTAGTGAAGGTTACGAACTGCCTTGATACCATTGATCAAGTTTGGCTCACCTTCAGCATCTGGTTGGTGAACAAGACCCTTGTAGCCGTCACCGTTAGTACGAGGTTTAGCAGTGTAGACACGCATAACCATGAAGACACGGTCTTTAACCTCTTCTTGCAATTTAGCAAGACGGTTAGCGTAATCAAGCACAGCTTCTTCATTATCAGAAGAACATGGACCGATGACAAGGAGGACACGGTCGTCTTCTCCTCGCATGATAGCAGCAAGCTCTTGGTCACGAGCTTCTTTTTTAGCTAAAGCTTCGCCTGTCAATTTTGACAATTCACGAAGTTCTTCAACATTGATTTTTTCACTTGCGGGTGTAAATGACATATTTTTCTCCTCATTATTGTTTGAAAATTTAAATTGTTTTCATTATATCATGTTTTACAAATAATTTTCAACAATTTTTCAGAATATTCTGCTTATAGGTGTTTGCCGTGGCAGTTTTTGAATTTTTTACCTGATCCACATGGACAAGCATCGTTACGACCAACGTTAGAAAAATCAAGTTTTTCAGCAACTTCTTCCTGACCAGGAGTCTGTGCAGCAATATTTTGAGTTGCTGTCGTACGAACTTGCTCTGGTGATTTTTCACGTTCTTGTTGGTGAATTTGAGCTTTCATCATGGTACGTGTCACTTCAAATTCAATTGATGACACCATATCGTTAAACATACGGAAAGCTTCGCTTTGGTATTCAACGATTGGGTTATTCTGAGCGTAACCACGAAGTCCAACAGCTTGACGCAATTGATCAAGCGAGTCGATATGGTCAGTCCAGTGATTATCAACAACCATCAAAATCAAAACTTTTTGGAATTCGATGACAGCATCTTCATTTGGAAGTTTTGAAATTTGGTTGTGGTAAACCTTCATTGCACGTTCAAGAAGCTCATCTTTAATTTCATCAAAGCTAAGATCTTCCAAATCAGACAAGCTAATGCTATCTTCTGCAACAAGGTTGTTACGAGCAAAGGTCAAGATTCCTTCAAGAGCCTCATCGTAGTCAGAACGGCTGTGGTTATCTACAACACGGTCAATTGTACGCTCGATCATTGCTGAAATTTCTGGCTCAAGATCACGAATGGCAGTAATTACTTCGTAGCGGTTTGCATAGATGATTTCACGTTGTTCACGCATAACATCATCGTACTGGAGAACCTGTTTACGAGTATCGTAGTTATTACCTTCGACACGTTTTTGGGCAGATTCGACCTGGCTTGTAAACATACGAGACTTGATAACGATATCTTCGTCACCACTCAAGCGGTCCAAGAAGACCTTGATACGGTCAGAACCGAAGCGACGCATCAAATCATCCTCAAGTGAGAGGTAGAATTGTGATTCACCTGGGTCACCTTGACGACCTGCACGACCACGGAGCTGATTATCGATACGACGACTTTCGTGACGCTCTGTACCGATAACACAGAGACCACCAAGATCAAGAACACCAGCACCAAGTTTAATATCGGTACCACGACCAGCCATATTGGTTGCAATAGTAACGGCACCACGCTGACCTGCATTCATGATGATTTGTGCTTCTTTAGCGTGGTTTTTGGCATTAAGCACTTCGTGAGGCACACCTTCTGCTACCAATTGTTTAGAAATATAGTCAGATGTTTCAACCGCAACAGTACCAACCAAGACTGGTTGTCCTTTTTCATGACGTTCTTTGATATCTTTCACAACAGCACGGAATTTAGCTTCCAAGGTTGGGTAAAGAAGGTCAGAGTGGTCAATACGTTGAACAGGACGGTTAGTTGGAATTGGAATAATGCGCATGTTGTAGATTTCGCGGAATTCCTCTTCCTCAGTTTTACCAGTACCAGTCATACCTGCCAATTTTTTGTACATACGGAACATGTTTTGGTAGGTGATTGAGGCAGATGTTTTTGATTCATCCTGAATTGGCACATCTTCTTTGGCTTCGATGGCTTGGTGAAGACCGTCAGAGAAACGGCGTCCTTCCATGGTACGACCTGTAAATTGGTCAACGATGAGGATTTCTTTTTTCTCTGAAACCACGTAGTCAATATCAAGAAGCATGATATAGTTAGCGCGGAGCGCATTATCAATATAGTGAGTCAGTGCAACATTTTCAATATCGTAAAGGTTGTTGAGGTTAAAGAATTCCTCAGCCTTATCGATACCTGAATCCAAAAGACCGATAGTCTTAGTTGGCACATCAATAGCGTAGTCGTCACGATCCAAAGTTTTAACGAAACGGTCAGCACGATAGTAAAGCTGACTTGTTTCAGAGCTAACTGGACCTGATACGATCAATGGTGTACGAGCTTCGTCAATCAAAACTGAGTCAACCTCATCGACCAAGGCAAAGTTAAGCGGACGCTGAACCATGTCTTCACGACGACGAACCATGTTATCACGAAGATAGTCAAAACCAATCTCAGAGTTGGTTGAATAAGTGATATCACAGTTATAAGCTTCGCGTTTTTCAAGCGTTGATTTTGACGCAAGGTTGATACCTACTGACAAACCAAGCCAGCTGTAAAGTTCACCCATCTCAGTCGCATCACGTTCTGAAAGGTATTCATTGACGGTGATAACGTGTACCCCTTCGCCAGCAAGGGCATTAAGGTAAACTGGCATGGTAGCGGTCAAGGTTTTACCCTCACCAGTACGCATCTCAGGAACGTCACCGTGGTGAAGAACGATCCCCCCCATGATTTGAACACGGTATGGGAACAAGCCGAGAACACGTTTAGCCCCTTCACGAACTACCGCGAAAGCCTCAGGAAGTAGATCATCCAATGTCTCTCCAAATTGGTATCTATCCTTAAACTCTTCTGTCTTAGCTTGAAGCTGAGCGTCTGAAAGATCAGCCATCTCATCAGCATAAGCTTCAACTTTTTTTGCAATCTTTTCTAGTTTTTTAATTTCGCCTTTATCATTCTCGATGATTGTGCGTAAAATATTTGCCATCTTAATTCCTTTCGATAGTCTTATCGCTCCATTCTACCATATTTTAAGCATTTTTTCAATATGATAAGGTCTGATATAGACTCACTTTAAGGGAAAAGCCGAGCTAGAAACAAGAAGCTTTCCAGTCGGCTTTAACTTTTTATCTTTTTACTTTTTAACTACTACTGAATGTGACTAGCAATCATCTCTAACTGACCGTCAAATTCCCAATTTTCCATGCAATTTGGCAAGATAAAATGATCACCTTTCTTAATCGAAAAGATACGATTATCAACTGTCAAATGACCCTTACCATCAATTACAGAGACCAGAAGATAAGGGGCTGTGCGTTTCATCTTGACTGGTGCAGATACCTGCCACTTATAAACAGTAAAAAAGGGATTTGAAACCAGAAGAGTTGAGGTCAAACCTGATACTCTAAGGCTCGCTGGATAGGAGTTTTGCGGTTGACCATAAGTCAAAACATCCAAGGACTGTGGAATGTGGAGCTCACGCAGATTCCCTTCATCATCACGACGGTCAAAATCATAGACACGGTAGGTTGTATCGCTTGATTGCTGAGTCTCAAGAATCAAGATACCACCTCCGATAGCATGCATAGTCCCACTCGGAACATAGAAAAAATCTCCAGCCTTAACAGGAATTTTAGTTAGCAGATCATCCCATTTTCCCTCATCAATCATTCGAGCTAATTCTTCACGATTCTTAGCCTTGTGACCATAGATGATCTCTGCTCCTTCATCAGCAGCTAAGACATACCAGCACTCTGTCTTACCAAGTTCACCTTCATGTTCCATAGCATAGCTATCATCAGGATGAACCTGTACACTAAGCCAGTCATTAGCATCCAAAATCTTAGTCAAAAGTGGAAAAACATCATCTTCAGGATTGCCAAAAAGTTCCTTGTGTTCACGGTAGAGTTGATCCAAACCAAGCCCCTTAAAGGGACCGTTCTTGACTGTCGAGACACCATTTGGATGGGCTGAGATTGCCCAGTACTCACCTGTCTTATCTGATGGAATGTCATAGCCAAACTCTTCTGCAAGTTTGCGACCTCCCCAGATCTTTTCGTTCATTTGGGAACTTAAAAATAATGGTTCCATATCAACTTTTCCTTCTTTCTAGCTTGAGAACTATTGTCGCACTATTATACTCAAAAAGCGTCTCAATTTGCAAGTAAAAATCAAAAAGAGCTCAGAAGTTGACTTCTAAACTCTTTCTTATCTGACTTATTTTGAGAATTGGTCTGCTACTTTCTTAGCAAGGGCAAAGTTACCAAGTGTCGCTGAGCCATTTTCCGCAACAGCTGGTGTCACGATGTACTCAGTAACATCAGGTACTGGAAGGTAGCCATTCAAAAGGGCTGTGAATTTTTCACGAACACGTTTAAGCATGTGTTCCTGAGCCATAACACCACCACCAAAGACGATAACTTGTGGACGGTAAAGAACAGTTGCTTGAACAGCAGCTTGTGCGATGTAGTAGGCTTGGATATCCCAAACATCTGAGTTTTGCTCGATCAACTCACCACGAATACCAGTACGAGCTTCAAGCGATGGACCTGCCGCAAGACCTTCCAAACAACCATTGTGGAATGGACATGTTCCGACAAACTCATTAGCATAGTCACGTGGGTGACGTGGTACGTAAACGTGGCCAGCTTCAGTGTGACCGATACCGCCTACAAATTCACCATTTTGGATTGTACCAGCACCGATACCTGTTCCGATAGTGTAGTAAACAAGGCTGTTGACACCTTTACGAACAAGTGTTTCACCGTAGGCTGATGAGTTTACGTCTGTTGTGAAGTAAAATGGTACGTTGAATTCTTTTTGGATAAGACCAAGAAGGTCAACATTTGACCAGTGCTCTTTAGGTGTCGTTGTCACATAACCATAAGTGTCTGAGTTTTGGTCGATGTCGATAGGTCCAAATGAACCAACTGCGATACCTGCCAAACGATCTTCGTAGCGTTTGAAAAATTCTACCGTACGTTCGATTGTTTCATAAGGTGTTGTTGTTGGAAATTGTGTTTTTTCAATGACTTGGAAATCTTCATCACCAACAGCACAAACAAATTTTGTTCCGCCAGCTTCCAAGCTACCGTATAATTTAGACATTTTTTCTCCCTTTTAATGTAAATAGATACTTTAATATTATAAAAAAAAGCTGACGCAAAAGCAAGATATTAGCGGTCTTAGGGAGCGTTTTCTAAGACTGGAAAAGAAAAGAGAGCCAGAAGCCCTCAAGTTAGATCAAATGTCCAACTTTTGAGGAATTCTAAACTCTCACATCTTTATTTAACAGAAATGAAATCGTCACCTTCTGCAACTGTACCTGAAGCAACTGGTGTTACCTCTGCGTATTCTGCAGTATTTGTTACGATAACCATTGTTGTGTCATCAAGACCTGCTTCTTTGATAACTGAGCTATCAAAGGTTGCCAAGATATCACCTTTTTTAACAGTTTGTTCTGCTACAACCTTAGCATCGAATCCTTTACCATCAAGTGATACTGTATCGATACCAACGTGGATAAGAATTTCTACACCATCGTTAGATTTAATACCGTAAGCGTGACCTGTTGGGAAAGCGATTTGAATTGTACCATCTACTGGTGAGACAACTTGGTTGCCACTTGGTTTGATAGCAGCCCCTGAACCCATTGCACCTGAAGAGAAGACTGGGTCATTAACGCTTGACAATTCAACAACTTCACCAGCAAGTGGCGCAGCGATTGTTTCAGCAACAACAACTTTTTCTTCAGCTTTTGGTACTTCTTCAGCAACCACTTCTTTAACCTCAGCTTCTGCTGCTGCAGTAGCTGCTTCAGCTGCAAAGACGTCAGCTGCTTTTGTTTTACCGTAGAAGTATGTTACAGCGAAAGCAATTGCAAATGACAAGATTTCACAGATGATAAAGAAGACGATAGATTGTGCTTGGATTGAAAGGAATCCAAGTACACCAGCTGAACCAAGAGAAACACCGATAACTTTCCAAAGACCTGCAATTGCAGCGGCTGCTGCAGAACCTACCAAGGCACAGAAGAATGGGAAACGGTATTTAAGGTTAACACCAAAGACGGCTGGTTCAGTAATACCAAGAAGGGCAGACACACCAGCTGATGATGAAAGACCTTTTGTTTTTGAATCTTTAGTCAATGTGTAAACTGCAAAGGCAGCGGCAGCTTGCGCCATGTTAGCCATTGAGGCAACAACGAAGATGAAGTCACCTGAACCCTTACCTGAGTTATAGGCAGTGATCAATTGTGTTTCAAAGGCTGGGAATGATTGGTGAAGACCAGTTACAACGATTGGTGTGTAAAGAGCACCGAAGATACCCATACCAAGGAAACCAGTTGTGTCATACAACCAAACAAGACCAGTTGTCAACCATTCTGAAACAGTACCGAAGACTGGACCAATGATTGAGAATGTCAAGAAGGCTGTAATCAACATTGTCAACAATGGTGTGAAGGTGAAGTCGATAGCTGAGTTGAGGTGTTTACGGAACCATTTTTCAACCACACACATTACCCAAACAGCAACCAAGGCTGGGATAACTTGTGATGTGTATTGTTGAGCGTGTACTGTCCAACCGAAGAAATCCCAGTTCAAGCTAAACTTAGTTGCAGTAGCGATTGTTGAGTTCAACTCTTGTGAGCTCATCATCAATCCAAGGGCAGCACCGAGGAATTGGTTACCACCAAAACGTTTAGCACCTGAAATACCAATCAAGACTGGAAGGTAAATAAATGGTGCATCAGATAGGACTGTCAACATATTTGACAAACCAGTGAATTGTGGGTATTGAGCAATAAGTGACTCAGAACCGAACAAGCCTGCTGATTTGAAAATGTTGTTAAGAGCCATCAAAAGACCACCAGCAACAAGGGCTGGGATGATTGGCACGAAAATATCTGCCAAGATCTTAATGAAAGCCATGATTGGATTTTGTTTTTTACCGTTTGCAGCAATTTGCTTCAAATCATCAGTAGAAACTTCTTTCAATCCTGTTTGCTTAATCAATTCAGCATAAACATGGTTAACATCACCAGCACCGATGATAACTTGATATTGACCGTCGATTTTGAATGTCCCCTTAACATCAGGGTTTTTGTCAAGTGCTGCTTGGTCAACCTTGCTGTCGTCTTTCAAAACAAGACGAAGACGTGTCGCACAGTGAGCACCTGCAATTAGATTTTCCTTACCAACGGCAGAGATGACGTCGGTAGCTACTTTACTATAATCCATTACAGTAAAAATCCTCCTTAAATTTATCTTAATAATTTTATCGCAAAATTGATTTGAAAGCAAATGAAAGATTTTGCTAACTAATGATATTTTGGACTATTTTATACATATATCACATGTTGTTTTTAACTTTTAATCATCATTCTTTCAAAGAATACCACTGCTTCTTTTCAATCAAGTAAAAAAGAGCTTGGAAAACCAAACTCTTTTCATACTTTTATTTAACGTTGATAAGCTTGTCGCCTTTAGCAACTGAACCGGATGCAACTGGGGCTACTTCTGAGTAGTCTGCTGTATTTGTCACGATGATCATTGTTGTGTCATCAAGACCAGCTTCAGCGATAACTGAGCGATCGAATGTTCCAAGAACATCACCAGCTTTAACTTTTTGTTCAGCCTTAACTTGTTGATTGAAACCTTTACCATCAAGGGATACTGTATCAATACCGATGTGGATAAGGATTTCAGCACCGTTATCAGATTTGATTCCGTATGCGTGACCTGTTTCAAAAGCAATTTGTACAGTACCGTCTACTGGAGAGTAAACTGTGTCACCGCTAGGTTTAACAGCGATACCTTTACCCATTGCCTCTGAAGCAAATACTGGATCATTTACTGAAGTCAATTCAACTGCTTCACCGTCAAGTGGTGAAACGATTGTTTCTTCTGAACGTGTAGCTGGTGCTTCTTCAACAAGATTACCAGTTTGTGCTTCTTCGGCAAGACGAGCATTCTCGTCACTTTCAGAATCATCTTCTGAGTAACCGAACATCCATGTCAAAGCAAAACCAAGTGCTGTAGTTGCAAGTACCATAATAACATACTTAACAAGTTGACCGTTCAAATAGAGGAGTGTACCTGGGATAATTGTAACACCAAAACTTGTCCCTGCAAGCTCCCAAATATTTGCTAACCAACCACCAGCTGCACCAGCGATAAGACCCATTATGAATGGTTTACCAAAACGAAGGTTTACCCCGAAGATAGCTGGCTCAGTGATACCAAGACTAGCTGAAAGTGCCGCTGGGAAAGCAAGTGCTTTAAGCTTAGCATCCTTAGTTTTTACACCAACTGCAAGAGTAGCACCAAGTTGGGCAGTCATAGCAGCTGTGATAATTGCGTTCAATGGGTCAGACCCTTGACTATTTACCAATGTTGACTCAATCAAGTTGAAGATATGGTGAACACCTGTTACCACGATGACTTGGTGAACACCACCAAGGATTAAACCACCAAGACCAAATGGCAATGACAAGAGAATGTTGGTAATAATTTTAACATAAGATTCAACCTCGTGGAAGATTGGACCAATGACAAAGAGTGCCAAAATAGACATAACCAAGAATGTCAAGAATGGTACTAAAAGCAAATCCAAAACATCTGGAATAATCTTATGTAATCTCTTCTCAAGTTTTGCACCAATCAAACCAACGAAGAAGGCTGGAAGGACTGAGTTTTGATAACCTACAACCTTAATAAATCCGAAAAATTTAATTGGATCAGCAGTCCCTGATGCAACAGCCCAAGCATTTGGCAATGATGTATTAACCATCATCAAACCAAGTACTAAACCAATCAGTGGATTTCCCCCAAAGACACGGAAGGCTGACCAACAGATAAGGGCTGGGAAGAAGGCAAAGGCTGTATCAGTCAGAACAATTGAGTAAATATAGAAATTTGAAGCTTCAAATGCTTTTTGAGTTGTTCCGAAAAGACCAAGAACTGTGTCATTGTCAATTGCACCACGAACACCCATGAAGAGACCTGTCGCAACGATTGCTGGAAGCAATGGAACGAAAACGTCACCAAAAGTACGGATAGCGCGTTGGAGCCAGTTACCTTGTTTAGCAGCCTCAGCTTTTTGTTCGTCCTTAGATGCAGTTGGAAGACCCAAGGCTACAACTTCATCATAGATTTTGTTAACAGTACCAGTACCAAAGATGATTTGGTATTGACCTGAGTTGAAGAAAGCACCTTGAACTTTTTCAATGTTCTCAGCTTTTTCCTTGTTGATTTTTTCTTCATCAACAACCATAACACGAAGACGTGTCGCACAGTGAGCAACACTGCGAACATTCTCGCGACCACCTAGGGCCTCGATCACTTCTTTTGCAATTTGTGTGTTATCCATTTGCAAAAAACTCCTTTAAAATAATATGTAATTTCTTTTGTGAAAGCGTTTCACATTTTCTACAATTCTTATTTTAGCATTTTTTAAGCTTATGTCAACCGTTTTGCAGAAATTTTTAAATTAATACCTAAATCGTTGATTTTTCAACAGGAAACGTTTAGTATAGATACTAGATTAATATATTATTAGACTAGAGGAGATCACTAAAATGAACCTACCTACAGAAGTCCGTTACCGTCCTTACCAAGACTGGACTCAAGAAGAAAAAAATAAAATCGCTGAAAATGTTGCTAAGTCACCTTGGCACTCTGGCTACCACCTAGAGCCAAAGACAGGTCTTTTGAATGACCCAAACGGTTTTTCATATTTCAATGGAAAATTCCAACTCTTCTATCAAAACTGGCCATTTGGTGCAGCCCACGGTTTGAAACAATGGGTTCACACTGAATCTGAAGACTTAGTTCACTTTACAGAAACTGGTGTGACACTCGAGCCAGATAATGCTAACGACAGCCACGGTGCCTACTCTGGTTCTGCCTATCAAGTTGGCGATAAACTCTTCCTATTTTACACTGGTAATGTCCGTGATGAAAACTGGGTTCGTGATCCACTTCAAGTCGGTGCTTGGATGGACAAGGATGGTAATATTGAAAAATTCAAAGAAGTCCTCATTCAACAACCAGACGATGTTACAGAACACTTCCGTGATCCACAAATTTTCGATTACAAAGGTCAATTTTATGCTATCGTAGGTGCACAGAACCTTGATAAACAAGGTTTTATCAAACTTTATAAGGCTGTAGATAATGACGTCTACAAGTGGGAGCTTGTTGGAGACCTTGACTTTGGCGGAACTGGTTCAGAATACATGATCGAGTGTCCAAACCTTGTCTTCGTCGATGACAAACCAGTCCTTCTATACAGTCCTCAAGGTTTAGATAAATCTGAACTTAACTATGACAATATTTATCCAAATACCTATAAAATCTGTCAATCGTTTGACACAGAAAAACCTGCCCTTGTTGGAGCATCAGAAATCATCAATCTTGATTATGGTTTTGAAGCCTATGCAACACAAGGTTTTAACGCACCAGATGGTCGTGTCTTGACAGTTAGCTGGATTGGTCTTCCTGACGTTGACTACCCAACTGACCAATATGATTACCAAGGTGCCATGAGTTTGGTTAAAGAACTTTCTATCAAAGATGGTAAACTCTACCAATACCCAGTCGTTGCAATGGCTGAGCTCCGCCATTCTCAAGAAGACTTCTCAGATAAAGTAGCTACCGAAAATAGCTACGAGCTCGAATTGACTATCCCTGCTGACACGAAAACTGAGCTCCGCCTCTTCGCTGATGATAAAGGAAATGGTCTCAACTTGACTATCGACACTGAATCAGGAAAAGTTATCCTAGATCGCTCACAAGCAGGTGTTCAATACGCAACTGACTTTGGTACAAGTCGTGAATGCGACCTTAACGCTGGTCAAGAAGCTACTGCCAATATCTTCGTTGATAAGTCAATCATTGAAATCTTCATCAACAAAGGTGAAAAAGTCTTTACAAGTCGCGTCTTCCCACTTGAAGGACAATCTGGTATCCAGTTACTTTCAGGTCAAGCTAGCGGTTCATACTTTGAATTGAAAGCCTAAGCCTATGGTGGCAAAACTAACAGACGTTGCTGAACTCGCAGGAGTCAGTCCAACAACTGTCTCTCGCGTCATCAACAAAAAAGGTTATCTGTCTGAAAAGACTATCAAAAAAGTTGAAAAGGCCATGAAGGCTCTCAACTACAAGCCAAACAACCTAGCTCGAAGCCTGCAAGGAAAGTCAGCTCAGTTGATTGGTCTGATTTTTCCAAATATCTCAAATATCTTCTATGCTGAGCTGATTGAACATCTTGAGATTGAACTCTTCAAGCATGGTTACAAGGCTATCATCTGCAATAGTCAACACGATCCAATCAAGGAAAAGGAATATTTAGAGATGCTTTCTGCCAATCAGGTTGACGGCATCATCTCATCCAGCCACAACCTTGGTATCGATGTTTACGAGCAAGTTGAAGCCCCAATAGTTGCCTTCGACCGAAATCTGGCACCTACCGTTCCCATTGTTTCTTCCGATAATTTCGAAGGCGGAAAAATGGCTGCGCGAACTCTAGAAAAGGCTGGTTGCCAAAACATCATCATGATTACTGGTAATGACAACTCCGAATCACCAACCGGACTTCGTCGATTAGGCTTTAATTTTCACCTAAAAGGCGCTAGCGTTCACCAGGTACCTAATAGTTTGTCAAACATGCGTCGAGAGATGGAAATCAAATCTATCATCGCTACTCAGAAACCTGACGGCATCTTTGTTTCAGATGACTTGACAGCTATTATGACCATCAAAATCGCCCAACAGATGGGCTGCCAGATTCCAAATGATTTAAAAATCATCGGTTATGACGGCACGCGCTTTGTCGAGGATTTCTATCCTCAACTGACAACTATCAAACAACCTATCGCTGAAATAGCCTGCCTGCTAGTTGATACCCTCTTAAAACGTATCAACCATGAAAAGACTAGCAAGGATTATATCCTGCCAGTTAGCATCATTTTAGGCGATTCTATCTAGAATAAAGAAGTATGAGGCTGGGCAAAAAGTCCCTGGCCTCTTATTTGTGTAGTCTGATGTGCAAGACGCAGTGGTTGGGAGAGGATGAAAGCTACGCTTTCCTTATTTCCCACCTGAAACAGTCCACTGGACTGTTTCAGGTCAGCAACTTAAAAGAAAGACTTGCTGACAAAATCGAATTCCTTCATTAAATGCTAAAACTATCTCCCAGATAGTTTTACTGTCCCACTCTCTTTTGATTATCAAAAAAAGCCGAGCTAGGCTCGACTCATCTATTATGCTTCTTCTGTGACGAATTGGCTCAAAAGTCCATTGACGAATTTCGCTGATGTTTCGTCTGAGTACTTTTTAGCGATTTCGATAATCTCATTAAGTGCTACACGTCCTGGTGTTTCATCGAAATACTTGATTTCGTAGAGTCCCAAGCGCAACAAGGTCTTATCTGTCAAAGTCAAACGCTCAAGCGTCCAACCTGATTTCAGATTATCAGAAATAAGCTGATCCAATTCTTCTTTATGATCTTGAACACCATTAACAAGGTTAAGTAGGAAGACAGGTACTTCTACCACTTGGTCCTCTTCAAATTCCTTATCATGTCCATATGAGGCTTGAGCAGCTTCCAAGAAGTCTACTCCAAACTCCATGCTAAAGAGTGCCTGAAAGGCACGCTCACGCAGGTCTCGTCTTGAATCTTTAAAACTCTTACTCATTCAAGAAATCCTCATTAAACAAGGCTGCCAAATCAGGTTTTGGTGTCTTATCTGTCACGATTCCAGCAACATGGATATTAACCTCTGAGATAGCTACTTCTGCCATATCATAAACAGCTGATTTTACAGCTTGTTGCACAGCCATTGCCACAGATGGTACGTTAACACCATATTGAAGGTAAACATAGATATCTGCATTGACTGTTCCATCTTCAGCTGTCTGAAGGTAAACACCTTTTCCGAGTGCAGTCTTGCTAAGACCGTCTGCAACTGTCTTGTTGTGCAATGAATGAACACCGTCAACCTTTGTTGCAGCAATGCCAGTAATGACTTCTAGCACACGTGGTGAAATAACGATATCACCGATTGTTTCTGTTGTCATAGCATGTCCTTTCTCTTTATCTGGGAAACATCTTACAAAAGATTCTTTTTAGGCACGTGAAACGTAAGTACCTTCTGCAGTATTGATAACGAGTTTTTGACCTGCTTCGATAAAGTCAGGAACGTTAACAACAAGACCTGTTTCAAGAGTTGCAGGTTTACCTGAACCTGTTACAGTAGCACCTTTGATTGATGGTTGTGTTTCAGCAACTGTCAATTCAACTGTTGTAGGTACTTGAACACCGATAACTTCAATTCCGTAGAATTGGATTTTAACATCTGAGTTTTCAAGGATGTAAAGCAATTCGTTTTCAACATTTGCAACTGGAATTTCGTATTGATCGTAAGTTTCGTTGTTCATGAAGAAAGCTGTGTCGTCCATTTTGTAAAGGTATTGTGCTGGTACAGTTTCGATGATTGCTTGTTCAAATTTTTCCTCTGGGCGGTAGCTTGTGTCGAAAGTTGAACCTGTACGAACATCACGCAATTTCATACGCATGATAGTGTTACCTTTACCTGGTTTGTGGTGGCTTGCTTCCAAAACTTTGATCAATTTTCCGTCAGCAGTTTCAAAAGTCATACCTGCTTTAAGCTTACTTGCTTCAATCATGTTATATTACCTCTTTGTAAAAATTATTTATCAACTCATTTTATCACAAATAGCTTGCTTTCTCAAATAGTTTATTGATTTGAATCTATATTGAAAAAGTCAGGCTAAGATTAACGATAAAAATCATCTTCGTCTACGACTTCGTAAATGTTTAACTTCCAAGAACTATAGTCATCTGCAGCTAATACAGAGTCTTTTTCACGTAGGAATTCTAATTTATAGACCGTAAAGAGATCCAACCAGCGATTTCCTTCAACAATATCGCCAGTCTTATCATCAATAACGTAATCTCTCAAATAAGATGACAAGTAGACTGTCACTACATCGAACTTGTCTCCCACATCAAATCTTCGAATAACAGAATTCTCAATACTGATTTTCTCCAAGACATTGGTCGTATTAGAGCGGATATAGTCTTGAAGCTGTCTTTCATGCGTCTCAAAGAGACCAGAAGTTTCCAAATCTCTAACCTTCTCCCAATCTTTATTCATCCAGGCTACCTGCAAATCAAGGTAAAGCTTGTTGACATAGGAAATAAAGTCATTTTCATCAAAACCAGGATAAATCATCTTGATTTCATCGACTTCTCTTATTTTATTGCTTGGAGTTGGATTGGTATATGTTGGTTCATAATCAGGTTCTTCATCCTTAGAACCAAAATTATCCCAGTTAGGTTTAAATATTATTTGAGTTAAGGTTACGATAAAACTAACAGCTAGTATAAACGGTATAACACCAGCAAGAGCACTTGTCGTTACGTCGTCACTTTCTGATACGCTCGAATAATCGGAACTATTACCACTAAGACGAAAGCCACCTGTTGAATTACTGTAATAGCTACTTCGGTTACTACCGCTATAACTACTTCCACTGCTACTCCTATTGCTACTGTGGTAACTGCTTCTACTGCTACTCCCACTTCGTGTATGACCTACACCGGCATCTACCGGCATTGTAAAGGTCAAGCCAAGCATGACCAATCCTAAAAATACTAAAATTCTCTTTTTCATCTCTCTTATTTTTACTCTTCCATGCCCAGCGTCACTTCTGGGACATCATGTTGGACATAGGCGATTCCTTTTGCCTCCATGAGCTCAATGGCAAATGGATGAGGTCGGTAATTGGCTTTATAGGTGATTTTCTTGATTCCTGCTTGAAGTAAGGCCTTGGTGCAATTGATACAAGGGAAATGTGTCACATAAATCTCTGTATTGTTGGTTGAAATTCCCTCTTTAGCACACTGGATGAGGGCATTCATTTCAGCATGGACAGTTCGGATACAATGCCCATCTTCCATATAGTGCCCTGCTTCATTGCAGTTGTCTGTCTCAGAAACGCCTCCGTTATAACCTGTGGCGATGATGCGATTATTTTTGACCAAAACAGCTCCAACAAAGGCACGGTCGCAAGTGGAACGTTTGGAAATCAGCTCTGCATTTGCCATAAAATAATCCTGCCAAGAAAGTCTGTCTGTCATCTCATACCTCTCCTACTTAATCACAATCAATTCTTTTGGCGCCAGCGTCAGAACCTCGCAACCATCCTCGGTAATCAAAAGGTCATCTTCGATACGGACACCATACTTATCAGGAATGTAAATCCCTGGCTCGTCTGTCAGAACCATGTTAGGCTTGATCGTCTCATCTGATGTCCCAAAATAAGGGTACTCATGGATATCAAGACCGATACCGTGACCGATACCATGGGTAAAGTAATCTCCAAAACCAGCATCCTGAATCAACTGACGAGGAATCTGGTCAAACTGACGATAGGTCACACCAGCCTTAGCAGCATCAATCAAAGCCTGATTTGCCGCCAAAACAGTCTCATAAATCAGACGCTCTTCATCTGTCACGTGACCCACATGGACAGTACGTGTCATGTCGCTGACATAGTGGTCATAGTAGCAACCAAAATCAAGGGTTAGGGTCTCGCCAGACTGGATAATCTTATCACTTGCCACACCATGGGGCATAGCAGAGCGATAACCAGATGCCACGATGAACTCAAAAGAAGCACACTCAGCACCATATTGACGCATACGAGCGTCTAGGAAGTGATTAACCGCCATCTCAGTCGTCTGACCAGGCTTGATAAAGTCTAGAACATCAATGAAAGCCTTATCTGAAATCTGACACGCCTTGCGGATAGCAGCAATCTCTGACTCATCCTTGATGATACGCAAATCCTCTAGGAATAAATGCTGCGCTTGCAAGTCAAATCCCTGAAAAATCTGACTCAAAGTCTGATAGTCTGCATAGGTCACCTGCTCATCAAAACCAATGGTCTTAAGATGAGAACCTTCTAGCAATTTGATAATTTCAGTAAGTGCAGAGCGAGTCTCAACAATTTCAAACTCTGCTGTAATAGACTGCTTAGCAATCAAAGTATAACGTGCATCTGTTAAGAAAATACGACGATTACGACCGATAAAAACCGTACTTTCTGTTCCCCAAAAGCCTGTCACATAATAAACATTACGCTGACCAGAAATGATAATCCCATCAAGACCATTAGCCTCAAGCTTTTCTTCTACCTTTTTCAAACGTGCTTCAATAATCGCTGACATATGAAAACTCCCTATTCTATAAGAATTACATTAAGTTTACCATGATTGACTCATATTTAAAAGTATTTACGGAAAATTCCAAACATTTGCAGGGGTGTTTAAAAATAGAAAAACTCCTAAACAAAAGTTAGAAGTCTTTCACACTATGTATTTTACTTTTTATCACTATTCACAAACTTAACACTATCTTCACTCAAATCGACAGATAAAGTCTGATCACTGCTGAGATTCAAGACATCTTCCAAAGCTTTCTCTGCATATTCAATAGTTTTCTGAGATTTTTTCTCTATCAATTCTTGAGATGTTTCGTAAACCGCTTCATTACCCTTTTCACTCAAAAATTCTTGTGCCTTTTGACCTGATGTTGCAGCATCAACTACCTTATCAACAAGTCCATTACTCTGTGATGGAATTTTAATCTCTCCATCAACTTGAGAATCAACATATATAGTTAAAGGTTTCTTGAAAGTTACTGTATTATCAGTAATGGTAATATCGTTTTTGCTAACATTAGCTAAATCTAGCTTAAAATCTGTTTTTACAGGAATATCAACTGTAATATCTCGTCCGACAAAAAGCTTTGTTATAGCTTGTGTCCAGTCTGGCCAAGATTTTACATTATCATTTGAAAAAGTCTGATTTGCAGTTGTTTCCACCTCTGCATCAGCTACTAATAGCTGAGTCTTTTGACTAAATCTCTTGATTACAAAATTATAGGTTACTGAATTCGTCCCTTTAAACAAACCAAAAAGGCCATTTTGAAAATAAAAATAAACTCCCAACACAATAGCTACTAAAACTACTAACGAAGCGATTTTACCAGCAACAGCTTTTCCTAAAATCTTCATTTTTCTACTCCTCAACAATTTGCTATTTAGAAAGGCTTGGCTGGTAAGTCAAGCCTTGTTGTATGTAGTATAACAAGCGATTTGTCAAGTATTTTGTGACAAAAAAAGAGACAAACTGCTGTTCATCTCTTCTATGCTTTGTTTATAGTGGATTGAGAAAGGAAGAGAACACGCCCTAACCTTTATTCAATTCACTATAGTTTTGTTTTCAGATACTGTCCTGTGTAGCTTGCTTCTACTTGTGAGACTTCTTCTGGTGTTCCTGTGGCAACGATTGTTCCACCGCCGATACCACCTTCTGGTCCAAGATCGATGATGTGGTCTGCTGTCTTGATGACATCTAGATTATGCTCGATGACAAGGACAGTATTTCCCTCATCAACAAAGCGATTAAGCACAGTAATCAAGCGTGAAATGTCATCGGTGTGAAGACCTGTTGTCGGCTCGTCCAAGATATAGAAGGACTTACCAGTTGAACGTTTGTGAAGTTCCGATGCTAGCTTCATACGCTGTGCTTCACCACCAGATAGGGTTGTGGCTGGCTGACCGAGTGTCACATAACCCAGACCTACATCCTTGATAGTCTGCACCTTACGAGCTATCTTAGGAATAGCAGCAAAGAATTCTACCGCATCATCAACAGTCATGTCCAAGATTTCAGCGATATTTTTATCCTTGTAGCGAACTTCTAGGGTCTCCGAATTGTATCGTGTTCCGTGGCAGACTTCACACGGCACGTAAACATCAGGAAGGAAGTGCATCTCAATCTTGATGATCCCATCTCCAGAACAGGCTTCGCAACGTCCACCCTTGACATTAAAGGAGAAACGCCCCTTCTTATAACCACGAATCTTAGCTTCATTGGTCTGAGCAAAGAGGTCACGAATATCGTCAAAGACTCCTGTGTAGGTAGCTGGATTTGAACGAGGCGTACGCCCAATCGGACTCTGGTCAATATCAATCAAACGTTCAATATGCTCAATCCCTGTGACTTCCTTGTGTTTACCAGGCTTGTCCGAATTACGGTTAAGCTTTTGAGCGATAGCTTTTTTCAAAATAGCGTTGACCAAGGTTGACTTACCAGAACCAGACACACCCGTCACAGCTACGAACTTGCCTAGCGGGAACTTGGCATCCACATTCTTGAGGTTGTTTTCAGTCGCTCCCTTGACTTCAAGGAATCTGCCGTTACCAGCACGTCTTTCTACTGGAACAGGGATGCTCTTTTGACCTGAAAGGTACTGACCTGTGATGGAGTTCTTATTAGCAGCGACCTCCTCAGGTGTCCCTGATGCCATAATTTGTCCACCAAAGGCACCTGCACCTGGACCTACATCAATTAGCCAGTCAGCTTCACGCATGGTATCCTCATCATGTTCAACCACGATAAGCGTATTTCCTAAATCACGCATCTTCTTAAGGCTGGAAATCAAGCGGTCATTGTCACGCTGATGAAGACCAATCGATGGCTCATCCAAGACATAGAGAACACCGCTCAAGTTTGACCCAATCTGAGTCGCCAAACGGATACGCTGACTCTCTCCACCAGAAAGAGTTCCAGCTGTACGAGAAAGGGTCAAATAATTCAAACCAACATTATTAAGGAAGGTCAAGCGGTCAATGATTTCTTTGAGGATTGGACGGGCAATCAATTCGTCATTCTGCCCAAGCTCTAGCTTAGACACAAGGTCTAGATGATCTTCAATAGAAAGATCTGAAATCTGTCCGATATGAAGACCTGATTCACCACCGACACGGACTGATAGCGCAGCATCATTGAGGCGATAGCCGTGGCAGGTCACACAGGTCAACTCGTTCATGTAGGCACGCATGACATTACGAGTGTAGTCGCTGTTGGTCTCGTGGTAGCGACGGTTGATGTTGGATACCACACCCTCGAATGGAATGTCGATGTCACGCACACCACCGAACTCATTTTCATAGTGGAAATGGAACTCTTTATCATCTGAACCGTAGAGGACCAGATTTTTCTCCTCATCAGTCAAGTCTTGCCAAGGCTTGTCCATAGGCACAGCAAACTGAGTCATGGCTTGCTCAAGCATCTGTGGATAGTAGTTTGAAGAGATTGGATTCCAAGGGGCAATGGCACCCTCTGCCAGAGTCTTCGTCGCATCAGGTACAACCAAGTCCAAGTCAACTTCCAACTTCATTCCCAAACCATCGCAGGTTGGGCATGAGCCAAATGGCGCATTGAAAGAGAAGAGACGAGGCTCAAGCTCAGGCACTGTGAAACCGCAGACAGGACATGAATAATGCTCAGAGTAGAGCAACTCGTTGCCGTCCATGGTATCGATAATCAGATAGCCATCTGCCAAACGCAGAGCTGCCTCAACTGAGTCGAAAAGACGAGAACGAATGCCCTCTTTATTAACCAAACGGTCAACGACAACCTCGATATTGTGCATCTTGCTCTTAGACAGTTCAGGAACTTCAGAGACATCATAAATCTCACCATCCACACGGACACGAACATAACCGTCCTTTTGAACCTTCTCAAAGATACCCTTGTGTTGCCCTTTTTTACGACGAATCACTGGCGCCAAAATCTGCATACGTGTACGCTCAGGCAATTCCAAAACCTCATCAACAATCTGCTCAACAGAAGAAGCCGCAATAGCCCCATGCCCATTGATACAGTAAGGCACACCCACACGTGCATAGAGCAGACGCAGGTAATCATTGATTTCCGTCGCTGTTCCTACCGTTGAACGAGGATTTTTACTGGTCGTTTTTTGGTCGATGGAAATAGCAGGGCTAAGACCATCAATGGAATCTACATCAGGCTTTTCCATATTTCCCAAAAACTGACGCGCATAGGCAGACAAACTCTCCACATAGCGGCGCTGCCCTTCCGCATAAATGGTATCAAAAGCCAAAGAAGACTTCCCAGAACCAGACAAACCAGTCACAACAACCAACTTATCCCTAGGAATCTCCACATCAATATTTTTCAAATTATGGGCACGAGCCCCATGAATAACTAACTTATCTTGCATAACAAATGATACAAAGCCCGTAAAAAACGACTGAATTTTAGGAAATCAACGCAGGGTGCTTGCACACAAGGCGATTTATCTAAATTCCGAGTTTTTAGGGCGTGTTCTAATCCTTTCTATAATACATCAAACCGAAACCAAAGCATTAAAGATTAAGGTCTCTTACATTTTTGTCTGCTAGAGCAGGATTTCAAAGCGAGGATTTGGCAGAACATTTCCTTTCTACATGACAAAAAGCCATCACTATTGGCTCTGACACTTTATTTTCAATACCTTATTATAGCAAATTTTCTCCTCTTTAACGTCCACAAAACTTGACAATTATAGTATAATAGTATGGTATGTGTCTCAGGCACTAATATCGAGTAAGGAGGGTTTTCCTATGAAGCAGATGTATTTGTCAACTGCAACAGATTTCAAAGATATCGAAACATTCGAGCCTGGCGCTTGGATCAATCTGGTAAACCCTTCCCAGGAAGAGTCTGTCCGTGTCGCTGAACGCTTTAACATCGACATCACCGACCTTCGTGCCCCGCTCGACTTGGAAGAAATGTCTCGTGTCACGGTAGAAGACGACTACACGCTTATCATCGTTGACGTTCCCACTTACGAGGAGCGCAACAACAAGAGCTACTACGTCACTATCCCTCTGGGTATCATCGTAGCTGAAAATGTCGTTATCACCACTTGTCTTCAGGAGCTCAGCCTCTTTGACAATTTCCTCAACCGACGCATTCGCAACTTCTACACCTTTATGAAGACCCGCTTTGTTTTTCAATTACTCTATCGAAATGCAGAGCTCTTCCTGACAGCCCTCCGTTCTATCGACCGACAAAGTGATAAAATCGAGGCACAACTTGAAGATGCCACACGAAATGAGCAACTGATCGACATGATGGAGTTGGAGAAGTCAATCATTTATCTGAAGGCTTCTCTAAAAATCAATGAGCGAATCGTCAAAAAACTCTCTTCCAGCACTTCTAGTCTCAAAAAATACATCGAAGACGAAGACCTGCTTGAAGATACCATCATCGAGACCCAACAGGCCATTGAGATGGCAAGTATTTATGAAAATGTCTTGAATGTCATGACTGAGACATCTGCCTCAATCATCTCAAACAATCAGAACACCATCATGAAAACCCTAGCCCTCATGACCATGGCACTGGATATTCCGACCGTGGTCTTCTCTGCCTACGGTATGAACTTTAAGGACAATACCATGCCATTCAACGGTATTCCAAATGCCTTTTGGATTATCGTTCTCATCGCTGCACTTGGCTCATCATGTGTTGTCATCTATTTCTTCAGAAAACGCTGGTTCTGAGAGTGAGACAGAAATCGGTAATTTCGAAGAAATTTGATTTCGACGTCTCACCTCCGCACAGTTGATTCATCAACGAATTAGAGCCCACTCAACCACTGCGATTCGTTTACAATTGCTTAATGCACTTGTTTATACAATATTTCTTTTTATCCCTACTAATCACTTGCGACTAATTAATCATCATTTACTATATATTACAGGAGTTCCAAATGGATTTACAAAACCTTACTAAGAAAAACCAAGAGTTTATCAATATCGCAACCCACCAACTTATCCGTGACGGTAAAACCGACCAAGAAATCAAAACCATTCTTGAAGAAGCTCTGCCAACTATTCTTGAAAATCAAGAAAAAGGCATCCCTGCCCGTACTGCTCTAGGTGCACCAACTGTCTGGGCGGCAGCATTTACTCCAAAAGAATCAGATAAGGCGGCAGAAGTTAGCGAAAAAGATACAACACCATGGCGTATGTGGCTCAATACTTCACTTTGGCTCTTTGGGCTTTTCGCCCTTGTAACTGGACTCCTCAGTCTAGTGAGCACAAATTACCCACAGTACGGTATCCTAACACTTCTCGTCCTCGGTTTCGGTGGTGGTGCTGTTATGTACGGAAGCTATCATTACATCTACCGTTTCCAATACACTGAACAACGTGTCGGATTCCTCAAAACTATCCTAATCATGTTTGTTATGTTGATTCTCTGGATGCTCCTTTTCGGTCTTACAGCCCTCATTCCATCATCAATCAACATCACCGTTTCAAGCATCTTTAGTATCGTACTTGGAGCTATCGTCCTCGTTGGACAATACTTCTTCCGTAAAAAATACAATATCGAAAGTGCTTGGGCACCTCGACAAAATATCAAATAAAAAATATCACCTATCGGATAAAACTGATAGGTGTTTTTCTTGGCTCTATAATTTCTGTAGTGGGTAAATCCACCTAGGAGATTGTAGGGCTTTTTGAGTGTAGAAAAAAAGTCCCACATGACTTATAATGAAAAGCGACAAAACCATCATTAGAAAGATTCATATGGAACAAGTAGATTATATCAAAGACTCGCTCGATATTAAAGACCCAAACATCACTTTTGAAAAAGATTTTGACAAGTTCCCAACTCACAAAGTCTTTTATGCTAAATTAGATTATGATGCGCCACAATGTCCTAGCTGCCAAGGTGACATGGCTAAGTACGATTTCCAGAAGCCATGCAAGATTCCTTACCTCGAAATGGTGGGCTACAAGATCCTTATCCGTCTCAAAAAGCGCCGTT
>NZ_JAFBEH010000004.1 GCF_016908645.1 Streptococcus loxodontisalivarius | reverse complement strand
TGAAACAGTCTATCCCCAGACTGTTTCACTCCCACCTCCGCATAGCTCAAAAGGTTTGGGAAACCTTTTGAGGTTGCAGATAAAATCAAGCGAAGCTTGATATCAAATTAGGGCTGTAAGAGTTGATTTATCAACGAATTAGAGACCACTCAACCCCTGCGCTTTGCAAACTAGATTATAAAAAAAAAGAAGGCTAGGACTTTTGTCCCAGCTTCTTAGGATTAATCAGCGATATGATCTGCTAGATTTTTCTCATATTCAGCATTTGATTCTGCTTTTTCTTTAAGCCACTGCTTACGTGCCTTGGCAAAGTCACTTGCTGTAACGGCTTCAGATTGAATTTCCTTATATTTATAAGTAACAGAACCTTTAGTACCAGTCCAAGCATAGGCACCGCTATACGGTGTAATCTTTGTAATAACTGGACTACCACCTAGTGAGTAGAGTGGAATCAAGACTGCACTGTCAGTCAGCGCAGCTTGTGCCTTGGCAAACTCTTGATAACGTTTGCTTACGTCACTCGTCTCAGCATCTGCTGCTTCAAGATAAGTTTCGAAGGAATCAAGACTAGCCTGGCTAGCAATGCTTGTATCACCAGCTGTCAAACCAATTTGATGAACATAACTACCATTTGATGGATTGTAAACATCAAGATAAGTTGATGGATCATCATAGTCTGCAGACCAGCCTGCGATAGACAAATCCCAGTCCATCTGACTAGCAGTTTGAGCATAATAAGTTGTGTTGTTATAATCAGACTCTGAGAGCTGATTGATATCCACAACGACATTATCCGTACCTAGACTAGCTTCAATAGATTGTTTAATTGAGCTGGCTTGGTTAACACCGACTGCAAAAGATTTATTAACTGAGAAATCCAAGTGGATTGGGAAGCTAACACCTTGAGCTTGCAAGGCAGATTTGGCTTTAGCAAATTCAGCTTGTGCTTTTTCCTTGTTGTAAAGACCATCTTGGGCATCATCAAGATTGATATCTGTCCATTCACTTCCAAGCGCAGCCAATTCTGTCTCTACCGCACTACCAAAATCTTCCTCACCAATCTGAACGAATGCTGGTGGAACAAAGGTATTACGCAAAGATTTCGTCGCAGCATCTTCACCCACACGTTGCGCATTATAAGCTGTGCGATCCAAGGCAAATCCGATTGCTTGACGGAAGTCTTTATTTAAAATAGCTTTCTTGGTATCAGATTTCTGTGTATCTGATGTTTTCTTTGTAAAGTTGGTTGCTTCACGATTAAGGTTAAAGTTCAAAGAGTAGGTTGTTGAATCCTGGGCACCATAGAGAATGTTATCTTTGTACTTCTTAACTGCAGCTGAATAAGTTGAGTTATTAGGATTCAATCCGACAGCCGTATAAACACCATCATCAAAGTTAGTAAAGAGCGAATCTGACTCTGAGCCATCATTGTAGACATACTTCACAGTTGTGATATGAACATTATCTGCATCCCAATAATTCTCATTCTTTTCAAACTTGATTTCAGATTTTGATGTCAAGTTCTTCAAGATATAAGGTCCATTATAAAGAATACTTGATGGATCTGTCGTACCGAATTTATCACCTTTAGAATTCAAAAATTCTTCATTAACTGGGAAAAGAACCTGATTGGTTACCTTAGAATTCCAATAGCTCTCAGGTTGATTGAGAGTATATTGAACCGTATAATCATCGACAGCCTTAACCCCAATAGTTGAGAAGTCTGTTGTCTTACCATTCACATAGTCGTCAAGACCTTTAATGGAAGATTGGATAAGGTACAAAGCATCCGCACCAGAATCAGCTGCGTGTTTAACACCAGCGACAAAATCCTGAGCCTTAACCTCAGCATACTCTTCACCATCAGAAGTATACCATTTTGCTCCCTTACGAAGAGTATAAGTATAGGTTAAACCATCCTTGGAAACAGTCCAATCCTTAGCTAAAGATGAAATAAGATTTCCATATTTATCATTTTCCAAAAGACCATCCACAGCCTGGGTTGTATAATCTGTCGTAGTTGCACGATAAGACTTGATATAATCCAGAGAATCAGGATCTGTTGAATAAACATACTGATAAGTTGATGTGTCTGTACTGCTACTGCTGTTACTTGAACAAGCAACCAGAAAACCAGACGACAAGGCTAATAACATCACTAATTGACTTTTCTTTTTCACTAACATGATATCTCCTTTGCCAGTATTATAATATTTATTCCATAATAGCAAAAAAAAATACATTTGTCCTTGATTTATCGGTTAAAAATAAGAAAAAAATAAAAAACCTAACATCCAAAGTTAGGTTTTATCACAACATAAACTCAAAATAACCCAAAAACGATAGCTAATTCACGAAAATTGAAAACGTTCCCTTATTTTCTCGTATAGTTTTATATCAAGATGTATATAAACAGCAACTGTTGTATATTTTAAATTTAGACTTCTTCGACTCTCACCGGCACTCGTCCCCAAGTTTGCTCTAGAATTTGGCTGTTGCCCATTTGATAGACGGCATCCGCCTGCTGAGTCAGGTCGTCCCAAGGCTCTGCTCCGATTCTAGCGACAATATCCACAGATTTTTTCACAGATTTGAGGTGGGCTTGCCCTTTTGCGGTGAATCCCAAGACATGAACCGCCTGCGGTAGCGGTTTTTCCACAGCTCCCACCAAGATATAGGTCAAGATACGTCGCACACGCGCTTTGGTGTAGCGTTTGGTCGCTACTTTTTCTACTAGCTCTTCCACAGTCGCTACGCTCCTAATAGCAGAGCGGATACGACTAGAAAGCTCTTCATTGACTTGGAAAAACTGCGTCAGGTCACTACTGGTCACAATCTGGTATTTAAGCAAATCAAAATAATCATCCCAAGAAACCTGTGGACAAGATAGAATCAAGTCTGAACTCGGAGCTACCTTTTCCACAAAGTCTCTATCTAAAATGTGCTTACGAATAGCTGTCGCTGAAGCAATCTCTTCATCCTTGCTCTCAGAATGAAAACCTGCTCCCAAACGTTTGATAGGCAAAAGCTCAATCCCTTTACCTGCGCAAGCCTTAGCGTAGGCTAATCCCAAAATATGATTGGGCGTCTGACCTGAAAAGTTAAGACCAAGAAAGTTTTCCCACATGGCTTGCGTCTTTTGTGGATAAGTCAGGCTATCTGGAAGCGTAGAAAGAAAAGCCGTCATCTGCTTCTCTTTTTCCCCATAGACCTGTGAAATCTGTGTATAATCCAAGTCTTCTTCCGTGCCAAAGGCTAGAGTGTCAATACCCAGACGCGTCAAAATATCCACAGCAGCCTGAGCAAAATAGTCTGCCGACTGAACGCTGGCAAGAAAGGGCAGCTCGACCACCAAGTCCGCACCATTTTCCAGAGCCATCTGAGCCCGTGTCCACTTGTCAATGAGAGCAGGCTCGCCACGCTGCATAAAGTTACCAGACATGACGACAATCTTGGTCCCACTGCTCTGCTCCAGCAGGTACTTATGTCCATTGTGAAAGGGATTGAACTCGGCGATGATGCCAGTTATGGTCATAGGATGCTCCTTACTTCTGCGCTACAAAGAACCATCTTGTTGATATGTCAGTTGGTTCCTTGTCTTCAAAGTCGGCATAAAGTTTAAAGGATTTGAATCCTGCTTGTTCGAGGAGGATATCGTAGGTCAGAACTTCATAGGTGCGCTCTTCATGAATTTCATCATAACGGCTAAAGCGTCCGTCTTCCTCTTGAATAAAGAAGGTCAACTCATGGACAACTGAGTGAGGAGCCTCATCCTCGTAGGTATCCCAAACCATGGCAAAGTCGTCAGCATTTTCATGGTAAGAATAACCTGGAAAAACCTCGTCAGTCTGATAAGTTGAGTGAACATCAAAAATAAAGATGCCATTCTCTTCCAAGCTGTCATAGACCTGCTTGAAGACATCGCCAACCTCAGCCTCATCCTGCATGTAGCAGATAGAATCCGAGTAGCAGGTCACAAAATCATACTTGCCAGCCTGAGACAAGTCCAACATATTACCTTGCTTGAAGTCAATCTTTTGCTTAACTGATGCTGCACGCTTTTGGGCAATATCCAACATCTCTTGTGACAAGTCAAGTCCCGTCACATCAAAGCCTGCTTGAGCAAATCTCACCGATTGAATCCCTGTCCCACAAGCTAGTTCCAACAATTTCTTGCGATTTTTATCTTTTGGCAAATGGCGGAGCGAAAAATCCGTCCACTTGTCATAAAGCGTGTCATCCATGATGCTGTCATAAACAGCCGCAAATTTTTGATAGTTTTTCATTTTATACTCTTTCTATTGTCAAAAACCTTGCCATAGGCAAGGTTTCTTTTTATGCTAAATACTCAGACACATCCACAATCGGCGCTTCGTGCCAGAGTTTTTCAAGATTGTAGTGGTCACGTTCATCTTCTGAGAAGACGTGAACAACAACATCATTAAGGTCAAGCAGTACCCAGCCAGCCTTGCTGTCGCCTTCGACATGACTTGGGTCGCCACCAGCTTCCTTAACTTTTTCACGGATATTTTCAGCGATAGCCTCCAACTGACGGCTGTTTGTCGCACTTGTAATGACAAAATAATCTGTCAAGCTTGTCAACTCAGCCAAATCAAGGGCTACAATATCTTCAGCACGCTTTTCATCAGCGGCCTTAACAACAAGTTCTAAAAGTTCTGTTTTGGTCATTCTAACTCCAATTTCTTTTTCGGTCATTTCACTCGGGTCAACCCTTAGCAGACTCGCTATACTTGCAAAAAGCATTATAGGTTTCGATAGTCTGTGGGTAAATAGGCTGTGCTTTTTTAGCCAAAAAGGCAACGGTATTGATGGTTTCGTAAGCTACTGCCTTATCCAACGATTGCTCCGCTATCACACGCGCCTCTTCCACCAATGGAAAGTCTCGGTTATGTTCAATATAATCTGCCACATAGACAATCTTATCAAGTGTCGTCATCTGACTGCTACCGACGGTATGAATCTCGATAGCTCGTAAGATTTCCTTGTCTGTCAGTCCCAAATCTTCCTGTATCTTGTAAATACCAACCATGCCATGCCAGACATTGTTGTTCCAATTTTTCAAGTCCTGATCTAGATTGTACTTGTCTATCAAATCAAGAAAATCTTGGTCTGGTAGTTCCTTAGCGTAATCATGCAAAAGTCCTGCCAAACCTGCCTTTTCACTATCATAGTTATTAAGCTCTGCCAGATGAATAGCTGCCTTTTCGACACCTAAAACGTGCTGAAAACGACGCTGGCTCATCTGCCCTGCAATTTTTTCAAGAAGTTCCTCACGGCTCATGCCAACATAAGATTCATAGGTCATTTGTAAAGTCCTGCCTTCTTTATGTAATCGAGGACTGGTGCAGGGAGGAGATAGTTAGGGGTGCGACCTTTTTTGATAAAATCACGAACCATGCTAGAAGAGATATCCATGAGAGGCACATCCACCCAGATGACTGGATAAGAAGTTCCAGCCTTGTACTTAGGGCGCTGAACACCTACAAACTGAACCATCTCGACCAGCTCATCAATACGGTGCCACTTAGGCAAGTACTCCACCATATCAGCCCCGATAATGAAGTAATAATCCGTATCAGGGTTAGCTTCTGTCAAGAGCTTCATGGTATCGTAGGTGTAGCTAGTCCCCTTACGCTCAATTTCAATGGTTTCAATATCCAAGCCTTCAACACCATTGATAGCCAAAAGCAACATATTGAGACGATGTCTTTCGTCAATGGTTTCCTTCTTATCCACATGGGGCGGCTCGTACTCAGGCATAAGAAGGACTTGGTCCAAGCCCAATTGCTGGCGCACCTGATCAGCAACGACCAGATGAGCATTATGGACAGGATTGAAGTTTCCTCCAAGGATACCTACTTGTTTACGATTTTTATCTTTTGTTTCTGTTTCTAACTCAACCTTGGTAAAGGGAGTGAGTAGTTCTAGTGCCATACCTACCTCCTATTCAGAGAATGATAGCTTTTATAAACCATTCCTCTTCTTGTCTTTTTCGATACTTTCCTTAAGTGATGTCGGACGTCAGCGACTTCCTGCGGAATTCCATGACTAATATTTGAGCCTAGTGTCTCAAATATTTCGAGTGTAAGAAATGCCTAAATAAAAGCATCTCTTACACTTTCATCACGACGGAAGTATCAGGTAAATGTCTAAGACAGTCTCCCAGACTGTCTTGATGAAAGCTGTGCTTTCTCTATTACCCACCTAAAACAGTCTCCCAGACTGTTTTAGCACTCCATTCGCATAAGAGGATGGGAGCTTTGCTGTAAATTGAGTAACTATTGGAATCTGTTCAAGTCATTGCTAACTTCCAGCCTGATTCCTTTTTCAATTCACTTTATTTATTGATAGCTTTCACTTTTGGTGATAATTTGCGGTTTTGTTTTTTTGATGATTCTTTGAAGAGAATCAAGATGCGTCCGATTTTAAGAACTGTGTCGCATCCGATTTCTTCTTCCAAGATTTCAGCAACGTCATGAATATCTTCATCAGTATTTTGAAGAAGGGTTACTTTAATCAATTCACGCGCATCAAGTGCCTGACGAACGCTGGTTTTAATTTGGTCATTGAGACCATTTTTCCCAATCTGTACGATTGGTTTCAAGCTGTGCGCTTCTGATTTCAAAAACGCACGTTGTTTACTTGTAAGCATATTACTTCCTTTTTTCTATTTAAATCAATGCCTTGCGGATGACAACTCCAACACCTTCTGGTGCCCAAGCTGCTACAAGAACTGGATTGCTTTCTGAGCCCTGCACACGAATCCAACCGAGTCCAGAATAGACGATATCAGTCTTTTCCTTGATGGTAAATTCATGACGGACTAATTTTGGAAAATCTGCCACTTCCTTATTATTTGGTGGGGTAAGAAGACTTCCAACATGTTTGTCATAAAAAGCGTCAGCCCCTTCTAGCTTGGTACGGTGAAGATTAAGATTATTGTCAAAATAAGCTGTGAAGCCCTGCTTTTGACCAGAAACAAAATCAAAACGTCCTAATCCGCCCAAAAAGAGGGTTTGCTCTGGATTAAGTTGATAAGTCTTTGGCTTGATTTCCTTCTTAGGGCTAACATACTTGAGGTTTTTAGCCGTCAAATAGTGAGCCATCTGGTGGCGGTGGATAATCCCTGGCGTATCAAAGATGTAAGAACCATCATCCAAGGGAATCTCAATCTTATCGAGGGTTGTCCCTGGGAAACGAGAGGTTGTAATAACATCCTTATCGCCTGTGATTTCTTGAATAATAGCATTGATCAGAGTTGACTTACCAACGTTAGTCACCCCAACAACATAGACATCACGTCCCTTGCGGAGCTTATCAATGCGTTCAATCAAGTCCTTGATTGCCTGTTTATTCTGAGCTGACGTCAGAATAACATCTAATGGGCGCATGCCCTCTTCATGAGCACGCTCAGTCAACCATTGTGTGACCTTACCATCCTTGACCGACTTAGGCAGAATGTCTTTTTTATTTCCAACCAAAAGAACATCATTTCCTGACACAAAACGTGACAAACCAGGAATGACAGAACCATTGAAGTCAAAAATATCAATAACATTGACTACCAAGGCGTCACTGTCACCAACTTCATGGAGGAGTTTCAAGAACTCATCGTCGGTAATGTGAACATCCACAATCTCATTATAGTGACGCAGACGGAAACAACGTTGGCAATATAGCTCTCCTGTCTCCTCTGCTTTCTTTAGTGAACTGGCAGGTGTGTAGCCTGCTTTTTCCTTGTCAGTTGTCTGAATCTGAGCTCCACAACCGATACAATATAAACTATCTTCCATATTTTAGAACTATCCTTAGTCTTTTTGGGTGTTTTCTTAAATAACAAAGTCCTACTTACCGTAAGACAATCGTTATTCTGATGCAAGGTCTAACCAAAATTCAAATCTTTTGCTAGATCTTATCTCTATTTAGATACCCTTTTGATAAATCATTTTTCCGTATTTAGCTTCTAACTTAGCCCAAACACGACGTTCGCGCCAGCGATTAAATTTAGTATTCCAAGCATCTGATTTTACCAGAGGGCGAACCAAGATAGACTTGATACCTGCTCGGTGAGCTGCACGGATATCCGTCATCAATTGGTCGCCAACCATCGCCACCTCATCACGATCAAAGCCATAACGATCAATAGCGATGTTAATACCTCGTGTGAAAGGTTTCATAGCTCGGCTGACAAAATCAACACCAAAACGATCCACTGCTCGCTCAACACGAGAGTGTTTATTGTTTGAAACAACAACAACAGAAATATCTGCCATTTGCATCTCATCAAGCCATTTGCGCAATTCTGGTGTTCCATCAGGATTATTCCAAGCAATCAAGGTATTATCTAAATCTACCAAAACGGCATGAATTCCATGACGCAACAAATCTTCTGCCTTCAAATCATAAACAGCCTCAACCATAAAGGTCGGCCTATAATCATCAATACTCACTGTCTTCTCCAAAAATTAGATTTTACCCTTTATTATAGCATAGTTATCAGCTTTTGGCTAAAAGTCAATGTTTTCTGAATGATTCCCGTTGTTGTACTTTTAGTATATTTTGTTGCTTTTCTTAGGTAGTGAGGGGCGAAAGCGACCGACTTCGTCGTTCCATTCCTTTTTAGCGAGCCTAAAGTCTCGCTAACCCCTAGTGCTAGAACCTTTCAGTTCTAGCACTTCCACTACGGCGAAAAGCAACGTAGTGTGCTCGCTTTGCTCGCCCAGTAGCTGCCGCATCTAAACATAACCTCCCATACTCATACGGTGAAATCCTTATTTTACTGTAGCAATTTTTATGTTTTTTGACTTGGCAAAGTCTTGTCTGGACTGGAGTATGCAACAATGGGAATGGTTCTGTCTAGCTTGAGATAATTCACAAGAAGAATAGTTAGTTTTTCTCAACAGCTACTTAATACCTTTTCGTCTCATGTATGGACTGAACAGATTGAACGGGCTTGTCATGACTTGCTAACATTTTCTCCATCCAAATCATATCGTACCAAGTTTGAAATTTATAACCTGACTGATGGAATTTGCCAACCATATCAAATCCCAGAGCTTCATGAAATTTCTGACTGGTATTATCCAAATGCCCATCTTCCAAGCTAGTTGTTGCAATACAGGCATTAAGATTGAGAATCCCCATGGCTTTCAAATCAGCTTCCAACTGTTGATAGAGTTTTCGACCGACACCTTTTCCACGAGCATCCTTTGACAGATAAACCGTACTCTCTGCAGACCAAGCATAGGCAGCTCTCGGATGAAAGGCTGACGCATAGGCATAGCCTAAAATATGCCCATCCTCAACAGCTACCAAATAAGGATAGAAGGAAGAAATGGTATTAATTCTCTCCTGAAATTCTGCCACACTTGGAACATCATACTCAAAAGTAATCGCTGTTTCCTTCACATAATAGGCATAAATCTCAAGTAAAGCTTGAGCATCATCTGCCTCAACAAATCTAATCTTAATCATTAAAACTCCATTCTCTATCCTTTTTATCTAACAGTATTTTCAGAACTGTTACCTCTTGCAGACCAACTTATCAACCTCTTCTGTTCTTGTTGTGTGCGGTCTGAAATAATCTGGGGAGAGACTGTTTCAGCTTTATTACTTGCGTATCAACTTAACAACCGCTTCTGTCCTTGCTGTGTGTGGAATGAGGAGACAAAATTTTATTGCTGTTTTCTTGAAAACTACACAATTCTTGCTCAGTGTCTGTACTAGACTTCCTTGCATTTTTTCGTTTGTCTTTAAACATTTTTCCATTCATCTTTGATTCGTCTCCAGATTTATAAATAAAAGTAATTTTTGCTGGATCTATTGTACCGTCATCCAATACTTCTCCTAAAATTACCTTTTCAACAAGACTCTCAAAAACTGCACGATCAAATTCTGTAATCAGTTGTTTTGATTTTAAAAGTTTACAAAATGATTCCAAGCGTTCCTTCACTCCTACATCAGTTCGTAAGTTTACTTCAATATTTAGTTTTGATTCAACTAATTTATCATTTTGTTTCATAATATCATGAAACTGTTCATCATACAAGGTATCACTAATTCGATTTTCAAGTTTCATTTTTATTATTTCACGTTCTTGATTCTTTAGCTTTTGCAGTTTCTTTTCAATCCTCTTAAGTTCTAATTCTAAAGAATTGTCCCTTATTTCTTCTTCCACTGTATTTAGAAACAGTTCAACAATACTATCATTATTCTGATATAACAATCTAAAACTTTCAAGAAACGCTGTCTCAATAGCTTTTTCACTTATTCCCTTGCTATGAGGACAATATTTTTTCCCTTTTTTAATTGCTCTTTGGCAATGCCAAATAACTTTATGATAAATTGTACCACTATGCCAAGATCGTCTTGCCACTACGGACTGACAAAAACCACATTCTAGTAAGCTACTAAACGCATACATTCTGGAGTATCTTTGAGGTTTGCCTGAAGTCTGTCCAATTCTACCTCGTCTCCCTGAACGTTTTAAACGAATCTCTTGAGCTTTGTTAAAGTCTTCCTCACTAATAATTGCTTCATGATTATTTTTGATATAATATTGATCCTCTTCTCCATAATTATCTAACCTTCTCTTACTAATTGGATCGACGGTAAAAGTTTTTCCCTGAAGAATATCTCCTTTGTATTTTTCATTTTTAATAATGCCTAGCACGGTTGTATCAGACCAAGATTTATTTCCTCTTGGAGAAGAAACCCCCATCTCTTCTAATTCACGTGCAATAACTCGCCCACCTATCCCTTCTAAATACCTATCGAAAATAAAACGAACAACTTTTGCTTCCTCCTTGTTTATTGTTATTTCTCTAGTGTTCCAATCAAAATTATAACCCAGACACCTTGGTCCTCCAACAAGTTCTCCTCGTTGCATCCTCATTTTCAGTCCTTTTTTAACATGGGCTGAAATATTTTCCACTTCCTGCTGTGCTACTGAACTTAGGATTGTCAACAGGAGTTCTCCATCCATAGTTAAAGTATCAATATTTTCTTCTTCAAAATATACACCAACTTGTTTATCCTTGAATAGTCGAACATATTTTAATGTGTCTAATGTATTACGTGCAAAACGTGAAATAGCTTTAGTCACAATGTAATCAATATCCCCATTCAAGCAATCAGTAATTAACCTCTGAAAGTTTAAACGCTTTTCTACTTGAGTTCCTGTTATAGCCTCATCTGCATAGATATCTACCAACTGCCAATCTTTCCGTTGAGAAATGTAGTCAGTATAATATTTTACCTGAGTTTCATAACTATTTTTCTTATCCTCACTATCTGTACTTACTCGACAGTAAGCAGCAACTCTCTTTTGAGTAATCTTTAATTGTCCATTTATCCGACATACATTTTCTTGAGCTTTAATAACTTCAATTTGTTTAACCATATAAAAATTAACCTCTTGCTATCTTCTTAAATTGGAATTCCTAAAAAATATTTTACCGCGCTCAATCTTATATGTCCGCTATTTTGTATTCCCTAAATTATATTTTTGTATTTCCTTTTAAGTTTTGACTTAATATTTATATACTCAACCTCAGTTAATAATTTTTTCCTATACAAGATTTCAAGCATAGATACTTGCATATGATATTCCAACAAAATAGTTCTCATATTATTTACCTCTCAATTTTCAATCCTCAGTGGGTTTGATTGGTTAGATCATTCATGGGCATCTCACCCGCTGTCCTTTTACGCTGGCAGCCTGAACGTTCAGAAGTATCATTATCATTATTTGTGTCATGGCAGATATGTAACTATCATATTTTATAGGAGAGTGTGTTTCGCTCATTTCTTGGCGCAAACCCCTAAATTGCTCAACAAATAAATAAAGTCCCACCTTGGTTTATTCAGTTGTCAATGAACAAACAAGGAGAGACTATTTTTGACTATTGAGGCGGTAAGGGTAATCAGTTAGTTCTAATAAGTAATCTGTGCTAACACTATAAAGAGCTGATAATTTAATAAGATAATCAATAGAAAGCTGACGCCTTCCTGATTCAATTTTAGAATATGCTGATTGGCTACATGATAAATAATTAGCAAGATATTCTTGCGTATAATCACTATCCTCTCTAAGATCCTTGAATCGCCTATACATTTGTTCACTCCTAAAGCTATTATAGTCAACTTTAGAACGGACCTTTTAATTTATGCCAAACTGGCATAAATTAGTAAATAAAGTATTTTAAACTCTAGCTCAATTTGCTAGTCAGGAGAAAAATAGCCAAGTTGTTCAGCAATATAAATAGCTTCCTGTCGATTAGTTACTTCTAATTTTGAAAAAATATTCGACAAGTGATTTGAAATAGTCCTCTTGCTTACAAAAACCTTTTCACAAATTTCATCAATTGTTAGACCATTTCTTATAAATTCTAAAATTTCAATTTCTCGTGAAGTTAAAACATCAACTATTATTTCGTTTGAGAAGAAGGTTCCTCCACTATAAATTATTAGTAATTTTTGCATCAACTCTTCTGGATCTATACTTTTATCCAAAAAACCAGATACCCCTATACTTTTTGCTCGATACTCATACATTTTTTTACTATAACCTGTTAAAATTACTAACTTGCTATTACAACCACTCTCAATAATATTTTGTGCTAACATTAAACCATCATCTTGGTAAATACTAGTTAGATTAATGTCAATCAAAATAATATCGTATTGATTGTAATTAATATCAGTTAGAGCTACAAATTCATCTACCAAATCCACTGAATCAATCTTCTCTGATAACTCTAAAATCATTTTGATACTTTGACTAAATAATTTATGATCATCAATTAACAAAATCTTCATAACATAACTCCTTATCAATTGGCAAGACAATGTTAACATGGAAAGTCATTCCTTCTTTTAACACATCTATTTTTCCTCCCAAGACGCTTAGTCTATTCGATATATTTTTTAATCCATATCCTAAAGAAGATTCTTTCGAACTAAATTTATTCTCAGAAGTTAAGAAAATGCAATCATCTCTGACTTCAATATTCAAAAAAATTGTTCCTTCACTAGAATATTTTATAGCATTTGTCATCAATTCTTCTATAAAACGATAAACGATTTTATCGTAGGGTGAGATTAATGAAAAATTAACTGGAAAATTCACATCTACTTCCCGCTTGGTTTTATACCGTCTCTGTATTCTATCGATGAGAGCCCGATACTTTGTATTTAATAATTCGTCAGCGTCATTCATCGGTTGATAATAATCTATTCGCTCTCGAATACGTTGAACCAACTCTTCAGAAACAAGATTGATTTGATTTCCAAATGTTTTGTTAGCACTATAGGTATTGAAATTTTTGATAGCTATAACATTTTGTAGGATTTCGTTATGCAAAAATTCTGAAAATTGCTGTTCTGTATCTTCGTTAGAAAGTAGATTTTTTACCATCTTATTCCTTTTTAAGAAGAGAACAATTAAATAGTCTGTTGCGCCTTTCATATCAGAGGACTTAAATAATCTAATAAATTCTTCTGTACAAAGTCCAAATATGAGTAATAGAATATTAGTAAAAAGGAAACTAAGAGATAAACTCAAGCGAAAAATAATAAAAGAGAATAACAATAAAGAGCTTACTGCAATAAAAAGACGCATAAAAGCCTTTATATATGAAAATTTCAATTCATATACTTTGCTCTGAAACGAAATAAAAATAGTTTTTAAATGTAAAAATGCTAAAATAGAAACAATTTCAACATACCAAATTAAATTTAAGAAACTAGTTCCTGTGGTATTTATGTACAACCCAATATAAGAGAATGGAAGTACTATAGCAAGTACTATTAAGTTACGTCTCTGTAATCTAAGAACATTTTTTAACTCTTTATTATATAAAATAAGTAGTAGTAATGGTATTAAAGTCAGAAAAAAAGACGTAAACATAGATAAAAATATGAAAAGGGGATCGCTAATAAAATAGCTAAAAATTGTTACTACTGTAAGGCCAAGCGAAACCTTTAGTAATTCTTTTCCTATTTTTTCTCCCAATAAAATAATGGAAACAGAACTATATATAAGTAGGAAAGAATTAATAGGATGAAGAATATCTAGAAAGTGAAAAAGTGTATTACAAACTCCCTGATTAATAATTGATTGCCAACTAATAAGAAAAAGCAACATTATTAAACATAGTTTTAATTCACTATGTCTAAATGAAATAAAATTACAAATATAACATGAAAAAATCATTAATACTACTAATATTAATACAAATTTTTGATCAAAATCACTGGAATAATCTATAGGAATGTTGTAATAAACATAAACCATCAAAACTAGATGATTTAGCAATGTAAATCCCCATATAAATAGAGAATTCTCAGAAATAGATTTTAAAATTTTTTTCATTATCATCACTCACTTAAATATTTTTTTCATTATAACATAAAACCAGAATACCAATAAACTGAATTCTGGTCTTACAATATAGTCATTTTGTATATTTTTGATTCCTCCGTTAACACTAAAATACTATTTTCATCTCCTTGCATCGTATAAAAATATACTAGGCTTAGTAGTTGTAACTAATTATTTTCGATAATATACCAACTTACCCTATAGGTTAGTAACAAATAAATGAAAAAGAGCAAAATAGCAATACCTAGATAGTTTATATCTATTATAACGGTTGTACTAGCAAAATTTTCAAAGTAGCCTAGCAATGCCTTACTTAACGCAATTGCTAATGGAATAGCTATTAATAACGGAGCAATAAAATAACCTATAATTTGTTGCAATAAAAGTACTTTATTTTGTCTTGACTGATTACCTAAAAGGTATAAAATGTGATAATCATTAACACTATCAAGAGCACTCGTTGTCGTTTGAAGAGATATGATACTTAATGATAGTATGATAAAAATTGCTCCAATAAATATCATTACCAATACAATGACCCCCATTACACCAAGTTGAAGTTCTGAAGCTCTGACTTTCGTTTGATAAACAAAATCAGAATTATTTCCATTTTTATCTGTAAAATAATATTTTTCAACCCATTTACCTAAAAAGTTTTCTATTTTTCTTTTATCAGTTTTACTCTTATAAAGTGCTATATAATGAGTACTTTCAATAGTTAATTTAGTTGCAACACTATCCGGGACAACCAAAGTCCCTCTATCATTATTTTCAACTGATGTAACAAAATAAACATTACTAAGAGGTGTTCGTGAAGCCGGTACTAATAATTGCTGCCCGATCATTATTCCACTTGTCTTTTCTAAAAATTTTTTGATTTGTGATAATGTTCCTTTGTAGTTAGCATTCATTAAAAATTCGTTATCTTTGAGGGTAGTCTCTTTCTTACCTTGGATTTTTAATAGGTGATTATAGTCTGATAAGCTGATAATTTTAACAGGTGAATCCCCCAAAGCCTTATCGAGATTCCATAATTGACTTGTATCGATAATATCTTTATAGGTCAATTGACTCTGATAAATTGGATGCTCAAACTCTACATTAATGGCTGAAAAATCAAAACCATCTTCTTTTAATTTTTCTTTTATAGTCTTATCATTGTAGTGATATTCTTCTCCTACAAACTTCTGGATATCTAGATCATAAGGAAGGAATCTATTTAAATCATGATTCATCGAAGTATAAGCACTCCCACTAAATACCAACAAGCTAAGAGCTAATGTCATAGTCAAAGATAAAACAGATAATGTAACTGAATTACTATCTACTTGTTTTGAAAATTGGCGAATTTTAAAAGTATTTAAGTTCTTAAAGTAAATATTAGGAACTCTTCTTAAACTACTAAGTACAAAATGACTTAGTGTGTTATAAAACAAAATAACAAATATGACAAAAAATGAAACTAATAAAATTCCCCAATCTTTCAAGATTGATAAATGTTTAAAATTTGAAAGATAAATATTACCAGAAGAAATGACTAGTATTGACATGATAAATATACATACTTGAAGTATTGTACTTCCCGTCAAAAAAAATGATTTTTTTACACCATTATCTTGAATTAGTGCGATAATATTCTTCTTTCTAAAATTAAGGATATTCATAACTCCCACAATAATACTTGTAAAGAAAAATGAATAAATTAGTAAAGTTACTGACTTTATGTCAAAATAAATCATGTTTCCAAAATAATTTGCCATGAAAAATTCTGAAGCAATATGAGCTAAAATAATCAGAAATACTAGGCCTAGAGAAAATCCAAGAAATAAAGCAAGAATATTAACCAACATCGTTTCAAAGAAAAGCGTACCAATAATATGATGCTTCTTCATTCCTAAAGTAGCATAAAGACCAAGTTCTTTTTTTCGCCTTCCCAATACAAAATTCGTTGAATAAATGATTAGAAAAGTAACTGCCGCAAGTATTAGATATGATAAAATTCCCATATATTGCGACATAATCGTTGTCATCATCTCCTTAGTTCCTGACAAACTCTGCATAACTGGATGACTCGGTAAAGCATTAAAAGCATATAAAAGGCTGTAAATCAATGCTAAACTTAAAAAGTATATTGTATAGGTCTGTAAATTTCTAAATACATTACGTAAAATTAATTTCGGATACATTTCTTTTTCTCCTATCTTGTACGATTATATATTTCTTGCAGGTAAGCTTCATTCGATAGACCTTTACGCTCAATATCATCAGTAATTTTTCCATCACTAAGAAGTACCATTCGCGATGAATACTTAGCTGCCACTGGATCATGAGTAACTAATAAAATTGTAATACCAAAAACTTTATTAACTTCCTGTAGTAAGGTCATCAAGCTTTCTGAATTAGCAGAATCCAGAGCGCCAGTTGGCTCATCAGCAATCAATAATTTTGAATCATCAATCAGCGCTCTAGCCGTAGCAACACGTTGACGTTGACCCCCAGATAACTGATTTGGAAACTTTCTTTTCAAATTCTGAATAGACAACTTTTCCAGTATGTCATTAATTTTTGTTTGGTATTTTCTAACAGACTTTCCTTGAATCTGAAGAGGAAGCACTATATTTTCAAAAACGGTTAAGGTTTCAACTAAATTATAAGATTGAAAAATATAAGAAATATTATTGGCACGATAATCAGCTAATTGATTTTCTTTTGCATGGATAATATCGAAATTTTCAAAAAAAATATCACCTGAAGTTGGTTTATCAATAGTAGATATACAATTTAATAAGGTTGTTTTTCCACTTCCACTTGCACCCATAATTGCAAGAAATTCTCCTTTTTCAATTAACAAATCAATACTCGATAAAGCATGGACAAGACTCTCCCCTTCTCCAAACGTTTTACTTACCCCTTTTACAATTAACTGTGACATAACTTTTTCCTCCATTCTTTTCTATACAATAATTATAGTTAATTGGAACCACTCTGCCATGAGTAATTTGTGCAAAGAAAAAAACAATAACCTCTAAATTCGAGACTATTATTTTTTACACTAATCTATGATTAGTAGTGAGAAAATCTCTGACAGGAAAGACTGCTCACTACTTTTTCTTTATGATAAATTGTAAAATAAAGAGCTACAAAAAAGATAATCACAATCGGCTTCAACCAAACCACATACGATTGCCTCTATGTATCACCTTATCAAATTTCTTCAACATAAAGTGTTGATTTTACATATCCTTTTTTAGCTAAATAACTTTAAAAATCGGACAGCAACTTCAGACTAGTTACTGTCCGAAAAGTATCTTCACCTTCAAAAAACTGATAGAGTTAGCAAGGAGAATAATCTATTTTCGATCATTTCGTTTCTTCATAAAGTAAACAATCCCTACAACAATTACTCCTAGTACAATTACAGGAGCATAAAACTCAAGTGTTCCAATAATGCCTTCCATCTTATCCTCCTTCAAATTTACTTAATTATCTTACCCACAACGAACATTTGGTGTAGTACATTCATATGACTGAGTAAGAATCCATCCACAACGGCCTTGACTGGTCATTCGAATAGCTGTACGCCATCCTGAAGCAGATTTACCATTCAATTCTTGACTACTAATTTCAAACTCTAATGTGTCAATAACAGCAGTTTCTTTTTTCATCTGTTTTCCTCCGTGAATATATCATTATTAACCTATATTGTCAATAATAACATGGAAAAATCTATGTTTTGCTCTAACTATAGTTTCCTAACAGCGGACATTATTACTAGTACACTCTGAAGAACATGTAAAACACCTTCCACAACGACCCGCTAAAGTTAGCTTAAAAGCAGTGTACCACCCACCTGTTCCAGATTTTCCTTCTAATTCTTGACTGCTAATTTCAAATTCAAGTGTATCAATTTCAGTATTGAATTTCTTATTTTTCATAGTTCACACTCCATAGATTTCCTAGTTATTTTTTCATAACAATCAAAGGTTATTTATAAAAATAAATTACAATAGCCTATTCTTTAACGACATTTAACATTATTGGATGAGCACTCATATGAACCTGTAAACCAACGTCCACATCGACCTGCTGCTGTTAATTGAACAGCTGTAAACCAACCTGAACCTGATTTCCCTTCAAGCTCTTGATTTTTGACTTCAAAATCAAGGCTATCAATTTCATGTTTATTTCTCTTCTCTTTCATAATACTTAACTCCTTTTTCTACTTGATGTGTTCAAGAACATACCTTCAAATCGTTGCTTATCTTCATATAGTTCGGATAGATCCCTAATATGCTTTTAAGTAAGCAGCCTACTTCTAGTACAGTATTTAATTTATCTGCATTTAACATTATTTGACGAACATTCGTATGAACCTGTAAACCAACGTCCACATCGACCTGCTGCTGTTAGTTGAACAGCTGTAAACCAGCCTGAACCTGATTTCCCTTCAAGCTCTTGATTTTCAACTTCAAACTCTAAAGAATCAATCTCAGGGTGATTAGTGTTCTTTACCATAGGGTTACCTCCTTCTTATTTTTAAGATGATCATCTTTACATTAAGTAGTATACACCTTATTTATGTTTTCAAAATGAGTAAATCACGCAAAATTTAGCACTTTTTGAGAGTATTTCATTCTTTTTATTAATTTTTTGATTAGAAACAACCTAATCTACATAGACTTCTTTCCACAAAAAAGATTGTTAGAAATAGTCTAACAATACAATATATTTTCACTTTAATAATATCGCAGGTCTAACTTTCTGTGGTTCCTGGCAGTTTTTACATAATAAGTTCTGTACTATAATTGTTTATGATAAATAAAACATCACTAGTCTCAGGAGCTCTGAAAACTCTCATTCCCACTATGCAAGAGAATTCAACTATTCTAGTTAATTATAGTAAATCGATGAAATAAGGTTTGAGATCTATTTCTATCAAGAATACTGTTGCTCCTTTAAAGTTCCGTTGATAAAAGATAAGGTTCCTGAAAGCAAGATACCAGCAAATTTCTTTAATTGCAGTTCTCATAAATAATTAGCTTATAACTACGATAACTTACAAAGATACTATGACTAATAACTTTTTCGAAGCCTGGTTCTAAAAAATCTTATTTCTCACTTTAGATACACCTTTAGTTATAATCATGGACAATATAAAGTTTCATAGGAAGAGTAGACTAAATTTCTTGTGAATTGAGACTGAACAAAAAGTCTTTAAATCTAGAAAAAGCTTATAACTATGTTGTCAAAAACATTGATTCTAAGCTATTTTTTAATATTCAAATTTTAATTTTAGGCTAAAATTTTAGTTTTTTGTCCAGCCTCACTCCCTCTGTACCCAACGGGGTATAATCCTATCAAGAGAACATAGACTCACATCAAAAATACCTCAGAAAAGTATTGCCAAATTGCGATACTTTTCGTGAGGCACTTCCGTTATACTCTTATTTCAATTAACAATATACAGAGATTGAATAACAAAACCGTTTTCTTCACAATCACGATTGTACCTTACTCTCCTCTATATAATTAGTAATCCATCTGATAAAGTTTTTGATAAAAACCGTTTTCTAATTCCAACAATTCCGTATGTTTCCCTGTCTCTGCAATCTTACCTTTTTCCATTACAAAAATTTGATCAGAGTCAATAATTGTAGATAGACGATGTGCTATTACAATTATAGTAATCTTTTGCTCTTTGAATCTCTGCATAATTTCTTTTTCATTAATATTATCTAAATAACTTGTAGCCTCATCCAATAAAATTATTTTAGGTTTCTTTATTAATGCTCGTGCCAATATTATGCGTTGACGTTGACCACCAGAAAGATTCATGCCCATTTCTGAAACTAGCGTATTGTATCCCATTGGCATTTCCATAATTTCATGATGAATATTAACAAGTTTACAGACTTCAATCATTTCTTCCTGTGAAACCGAAAAATCTCCAGCGATATTCTCAAAGATAGTCTTATTAAACAAGGTCATGTCTTGTGGAACAATACCTATTTGCTGACGAAGATACTGTTTATCTAAAGAATAGTAGTCAAAATCATCAAATAAAATTTTCCCAGATGTTGGAGGAAATAGGCCTATCAATAGTTTCGAAAGAGTACTCTTACCTGAACCAGATGCTCCAACAATCGATATTTTTTCACCCTTCTTAATATCAATACTAATATCAGAAAGTACCTTTTTACTGTCTTTCGTGTATGAAAAAGAAACATTCTGAAGTTTTATTGAGCCACTTAAGTCATGTTTTGTGGCACCATTTTCCTCTACATCTTCCTCTAGTATTTCTACAATGCGAGACAAGAATGTTTTGCTATTATAAAATGATACAATCGTATCAAAGATATTATTAACTTTGCTAAATAGTAAATTCGATAGTGAATATATCGCAAATGCTCCTCCTATTGGCACCACTGGTTGCTCACTAGTTATAAGCGTAACAAATAATAGAATAAATGGTGATATAAAAGTAATAATTGTAAATAATGAATTTACAATTCCTGAAAATATTTCACTATGCTTGTACCTATACAAATATCTGTTAAGATAATGATTCCACTGCTCATACGTTTGTCTCTCAAATCCCTCCATTTTTATTCCCATCATAGAATAAATCATCTCAATTTGTTTATTTTGAAGATCATTTTGAGCTATAATAAAAGCTTTACTTTTTTGCTCTAAATTCTGTTTTGTTGATAACAGTAATAACAAATTTAATGATAATAGCAACAATGCCAAGATAGAAACTATCGGATCTACATAGGCAAAATACACTAAGATACATATCACAAATCCTACGTCAAGTATCCCCAATATGACTTGATTCGTAAATAATTGCCTAATTCTGACTAAACCATTTATTGAATAAATCAGATCACCACTACTTCTTGTTGAAAAAAACTTATAAGGTAATTTAAATAAACGTTTAATTACACTGTTATTTAATCTATTATCTATATCATTAGTTAAATTAACAGAAAGATAACGTTGCCCTAACATAATTGCAAAATAAATCAATATGAATAATATAATATATACAACCATGTTAGACTGACTAAGCTTAATCCCTGCCGTAACTCTATTTATAATTTGTTGTATCCATATTGGCAGAATAAAACTTACTGCGTAGCTTGCCAATGTTACAAGTAGTAGCGGGAGGAAGTAGTGCCAAGACAGCCATAATTTTTGATAAACACTAATATAGCTCTCTTTTGACTTCTTTTTTTCGACATTTTTATAATTTATAATACTAATCAGATATTCAGAAAAGCCTTCTGAAAATTCTATCAAATCATATTTTAATTTGCCTAATTCTGGATCAACTATCCAAACATGTTTTGAGGTAACTTTTTCGATGACAACGAAATGTTTACTCTCCCACAACGCAATAGCTGGAACCTTTATCTTGGGGAAGCTATCAATTTGTTCCTTCGGAAAACGGAAAGATTTTACATCAAATCCTATATTCTCTAATAGATCTATTAAATTATGAAAACTAGTTCCATCTCTCCCTGTTTCCTTAAGATTTCTCAAATCTTTAATAGTAATTTCGTGATCATAGTAACTTGATACCATCGCTACACAACATAAACCACACTCTGTCTTCTGGTGTTGTTCAATAAAAGGTATCTTTCTTTTCATCTCCATCTCCCATTAATTTAAAAGCAAAATCTCATTCAACATTTTTCTACCTGATTCATAGTTTGCCATTAGTATCCCCAATTCACCGGTTAAAACTCCCCAATCATCACACTCAAAAGCTATCTTATCAAAAAAATATGAGCTGCTCTCAGAAGCTATTTTTTCCACCAATGCATCGGATTCACCTAAAATAGAAGCTACAATTACTAAATTTCCTACATTACCATGACAAATTGAATTTTCAAAATTTAATTGATGTGATAACACTTCTTTCGAATAATAGTCAACTTCTTTTTCTAAGTATGGATCTGGGAATCCATTGAGCAGCAAATAGTGTTTCACTTTAATAATCCCCACAATCCCGTTACACCAAGAGTAATACTTAGCATTTTCCCTCAAGGGAATAACTTTTTCTCTACCTAATTGTGAACGCTCATTCTCAAGGTACCCCTGAATACAAAAAACAATAGTCTTTTTTAGTTTAGATCTTTCATCTAGAAGTTTAGAGTATTTAAATAATTGAGCAATAACCCCATAATCTCCATGCGCATAGCCAGGATCATTCTCAACCCAGTATCCCTTTTCTCTATAAGCTATTATTAATCGTTTTACAATATCTTTAGCCATAGTATCAGCTAAATTACTAATATCAGAATAATTACTAGTTACCTCTTTAATCTTTATCAAGACAGCAAGAATCCCTGAAAGACCTCCAATAATATCTAAATTATCTAGCTTTTGTATAGAATCATATGTAGATAACAGAATTTTTTTAATTAGTTCTTCTTGATTTTCAATAAGAGCAATTCCTTTTTGTTTTAAGGTACATAATGTATATAAATAGCCGTAGATGCCAGTAAATGCTCCCAATTTATGAGGAAGAAACTCATCCTGACAGTAATTTTGTACATAATTATTTGTATATCTCACAACTCCTGGTAAAATAGACTGTAATCTGTCATCTTTTATACTACTAATCCCTAAAATCATTCCGGAAGTTCCATTATATAAACTATAGTCCATTGGAGAAATATCGTAATTCTTATTCATTGCTAGCATACTCAGCTAGCTACTTTCACCATCAAATTCAAATCTTGCAGACATAATATGATCAATAAAACTTGATTTAAGATTTAAATTCTTTTCGTTACTTTCTTCACGATTCTTTAAAAATAATTCACTACCCATAAAGGTCATGTTTATTATTCTTTTCTGCCTTAGTAAATTTTTTTCTGATAAATTCGATACTCTACTTAATACTTTTTCTAAAATACTACTTCCATCTAAGGTAAATAGATGCGAATGTATTCCATTATAGATTTTATTTTGGGATGAATTTGTATAAAAAATCGGAATATCTCCCTTTCTAAGCTGACTTATTTCATCTTCTATCATTATTCTATCAAACTCAATCTCAACATCACCATATTCAAACAACCTCAGCAAATACATTTCAAAATCATATTTGTTTTTTAATAAATCTGGGTGATGGCTAGTTTCCAAAAACTGGACATAAATATTTGTGTTTCTGTAGATATATCTTGTTTCACAATCTTTGAAATATTTAGTAATCATTTCAATTACTTTATCTTTGTTATTTAAAATTATTTTATAGATTGTTTCAAACCCTTGATGAACACATTCTCGATATTCAGAACAAGACACGGTTTTTCCTTTATACCTTACAGTACTTGGAAAGTCACCTACTTCTTTAAATACTTTCTCTATCCTGATTTCATCTGTACCAACATTAGCTAATTGATGTGTCAAATAAGGAGATTCTCGTCTTTCTCCAGAATTCAAAGCACCAACTTCCATACCTTTATCATTATTGATAGAATATAATGTCATTGGTAGAATCCCTACACTATATACAGAATTAGCTACATAGTCGTATATATTTTGGATGTTAGAAGTTATTATTTCATTTTCATTAAGGTGCAAAATGGTCTCATTATCAATAAGAAATGGAGCTGATTGATGAGCTAAAATATTTTCTCCATGATAGTCCTTTGCACCAAAAACATGAAGAAAAGCAAGTAGCTTCCCCATATTGTTATAATATGTTTTGACATCTTGAATTGAGTTACATTCCTTTTCTTGTATAAACTCTACAAAACTATAACTATCTTTGCTAAAAGTCCTTGGGATGAATAACACATTTGGCAGATCAAAAGTGTCTGAAAACTCCTTAGCAAATAAGTCTAAATTGACATCTACAGACATATTTCTCGGTTTGTAAACTAACTTTCTACCATTGTCAAACTCTAAAATGCAAACACTTTTACCATCTGAATGAGTATCTCCTACATTAAAGTGTATTTTTGATAATACCAGATTAGAAAGATTGAAATAACTTTCAATAGATAATTTACTGTTCTCAAATTGAGTAATAATCAGCTTCACATACTCAAAAGTATTAGACAGTTTTTTATCTAGCAGTTCATACAATACCGGATATTTATTATAGAACTCCAGAATATAATTTCGATTTTGTAATAAAGTATTTATAAAGTAATCATATCGCTCTTTACTATCTTTCCCAATCAGACGACTAGACCGTCTCAAATTATTGATTTCTAAAATAACTGTTCGGTAGCTAATATTCATGCAAATTTCAAAAAAAGTTGATTCAATCTCTATAAAAAACTGCTTTTTATCTTGAATAGAAATAGTATTATTTAGAAAAATCGATAGTTTTTCTAAATATTTTAAGCAAACTGGTTTAAATAAATCTAGCCAGTGAATGTTATGCCTCAAGTTATCCTGTGGCTCATATAATTCCCATTGAATTTCACTTAATTCTCGTGTGGTATTGTATTTTTCCTCTTGCTCATAGATCCTATGTCTGTTCTCCCACTCAGTTAGACTTTCACCAGAAATTGATGTTAAAAACATATCCAGTTGTGTGTTATTCGTAACGTGATTAAATAACTTCAACCATTTTTTTGAAACTTTAGACATATTAAATACCTCCTTATTAACACTAGGTTAACAAATTTTACGATATCTAAAATGAGTAAAATGTGCACTTTTAAAGATACGTTAGATAGAGATGTAAGAAATTAGCACTGTACACTATTGTTGTTGCAATTCAATAATATGGACTAATAGCTACGGCTACTAAACCTCATTCTAAATCTCTCTCCTCCTTCTTTTCTTGAATCTGATTGTATCTTACTCTATCATTCAATATTGCTATAAACTTCTCTAAACGCCTTACACTATGCTCATAGGCATCAATCTTCATTTCTAAGTCGCTTTGATGGTCTGAAATTTCTTTTTCCACTTTGTCTAGTTTGATTGCTGCTGAGAGATTTAGTCTGCCATAATCATAACGTGCTAATCGTCTACTCTCACTATCTTCGCTTTCTAAATTGACGAGACACTCCGCTATCTTAGTTAAGGTAGCGATTTTTTGATTGGTTTCTGAAATGGCTAAATCTAATGTGGCAATTTCTAAAACCAGTTCATCCTTGATGTTGATATAGGACTTTTCCTGGACATTTAGTTCAACTAGGAGATTCACTTCTTCGAGTTTCTCTTTGATTGTTTCTAGACTAGCTCTTCTTTGTTTTGGTATCAGTTGACTTTCTTCTCCTAGTTGTCGAATCAATTCTCTCCCACGAATAAAGCGATTTAAGTCCGACTTTTCTTTGTTGTAAAGAAAAAATTGAGCAGTCTCTCTAAGATAGATTCTATACTGGGTTTCCCTATCCTTTTCAATAATATCCAGTTGTCTATTCTGTATAAAGACCAAGCCTTCCTTTCCGATACCATAACCGACCTTAATAAAAATACCGTCTTGAACAACTTTTTCTATTTGATGGTCTACCAATGTAACTTCAAACTCATGGACGGCATCTCTTTTTGCTTTAAATTCTTGAAAAGCACTAACAATATTTTCTAAGGAGGTTACATTTTCATTCTCATCTTCTTGATGAAGAATGAAATCACTTATCCATTGTTCAGATAAAGGAATTCTTGTTCCTATGTCAGAAAAATACGTCTCAAAATAATCCAAATCATACATCTCCTTCTTACTCAGGGCTTGATTTGAAATCATTATCCCTCGCCATACGAAGTCCACATACTTCTGTTTAGGTTTGATTACTAAGTGAAGTTCTTTTGCTTTTTCTTGTAGCTCTTCAAAACTCTCTACTCTTGGCAAGAGGTATTCTAGGATCTGTTCAATTTCCTTTTTGGCAAAATAGTGCTGAAAATATTCCTTACTGTAAGGTTGACGCTTATTGAGTTTATTCCCACGAATGACCTGTTTCATCTCACTATCAGTCATAAAAAAAGTGGCATGCTTACCACTAAAATCCATCTTGATATGCAGCGCCTTTGCTTTCTCTAAAAAAATCCTCATAATTCTTTGAGTTCTCCATAAGAAAGTAAAGCCTCTGTTTGAGTTCATAACCCCAATTACTTCGCTTATAAGCTTCAAACTGTTTATGCGAATAACGATTGGGTTCTATAATTTTTGCACCAGCTATTTTAGAAATACGGTCTGAAATGTGTTTAAAATTCTGGTACATTTTCTTGTTCCAAACGAATTTCTTAAATGAATTTTGGTCTATGGCATTTATCATAATATGATTATGAACATGAGACCTATCAATATGAGTCGTCACAATAAACTTAAACTGTCCCCCAGTTAATTCCATTGCGACTTCATGACCGATACGATGAATCTCTTCTAGGCTTAAGGGATCGTCTGGTGAGAAGGACTGAATCAGATGATGGGCATGAATATTTTTCTTAAGATGCTCGACATACTGACCACGTCTCTCATAGAGTTTATCATTGTTTAAACAGTTACTATGATACATTTCAACTAAATCTTCCCAAATCGGAAAATCCAAGTAATGACTTATGCCATAGTCTGAAAGTAATTTAAACTGGTTCGTTTTATCAGGATTTAAAATATATTTGATTAAGCGTCTTCGATGCTTTGTCCCATAGATAGGATAATGTTTAGTGATGACCATAATAAGACCTCAACTTTTCAAGCTTGAGTGTGTATTGTTTTTCAACCTCAGTAATCAACTCCTTTACAGCTTCATGTAATCTATCTACATCATCTTTCGAGATTAAATGACTCTGATTCACATGATGAGCGATTTGGTTAATATTATTTCCAATTCGTTTTAACTGCATGACTAAATCGCTAAAACTATTATCCTGAATGGTTATAAATTTTTCAGTAGGATTTAGTAAGACTAAACGAGCATAATCTGAAAATGTGGAACAGCCACTTTTTGCAATAAGACGATTTAAGGTATTTAGCTCTTCATCAGATAGAAAAACTTTTTTTAAATGATTGCGGTAACGATAAGCCATTAGTACCTCCTAACGTAAATACTTATTTTTAAAATCTGCACTCAAAGGCAAGAAACTTTCTATTTCTGAGAGCAATTCCTGAACACATTTCAGTATGAGCGAAAGACTCTCTCCAACCTCTATATCTTTCTGCTCTACTAATACTTGAACACGATGAATATCCTTGGCAAGGTTACTGATTGTTTGAAAAAGCAACAGGTAACTGAGGGTTTGAGTGTCTATTCTCTCCTCCTCCAATACCTTTTTACGAACAAACTCCGAAAAACTAAGCACATTTTTTCTAGCCATCTGTCCTTGGATGATTTTTTCTTCCTCTTTCGTCAATCGAAATTGCTTACGGATCAAGCGTCTATCCTGTTTCATTTTATTTTTCCTTTCTAAACCATCGGTACTGACAGCGTCAGACAGGCAGACAGCGTCAGCCCAAAATAGACTTAGTGATTTCAGCCTCCTTAGGGTACTTGCGAGCATTGAAGCTGTGTCCACAACTTCCCAAAAATCTATCGCCTAGTTCTACGAAACCCACGGTTTCAGAGACTAGACGATACGATAACTTGGTGGCTCCGCCCCCAAACCCCTGTTGAAAAAATTAAGAGGTACTTCACAAGAGTTGAAAAAAGTATAGCAAGGAAAATTTGGAAATTTTATCACACCGCTTATTTTCTCTTCCAAAATTTAAAAACATCTGTTATAATTTTTGTTAAGTTATAGATTAACAAGAGGGTATAAAATGTTTTCAAAAGAAAGACTCAAGGCAAAGCGAACTGAATTGGGCTTATCTCAAACTGCTATCGCCAATGAATTAGGGGTTAATCGTACTGCCTATCATAACTGGGAAAATGGGAAGACAGTACCCAATCAGAAAAATCTGACAGCACTGTCTCTTATTTTGAAAGTTCCTGAAACCTACTTTGAATCTGAGTTTGACATCATTTCAAACTACCTTCAACTATCCCAAGAAAACCGTAAAAAAGCAGACTCCTTTGTCGAAAATTTATTGGAAGAGCAGAACAAAAACAAAGTGGTCCCACTCTTTGCTGTTGAAGTTCTATCTGAAGTCGCTCTATCAGCTGGTCCAGGAGAAAGTCTTTTTGATGAATACGAGACAGAAATCGTCTATTCTGAAATTGAACAAACTGGCTATGATATTGCGACTTGGATTAAGGGTGACTCTATGGAGCCTGTTTATCAAAGCGGAGAGGTTGCCCTTATCCGTGCAAATGGTTTTGATTATGATGGGGCAGTTTATGCCTTATCATGGAATGATAATGTTTATATAAAGAAACTCTATCGTGAAGAAACAGGCTTTCGTATGGTCTCTTTAAACCCACTTCACAAAGAGCGGTTTATTCCATATGAGGATAATCCTCAAATTGTTGGTGTCGTTGTCGGTCATTTTATGCCTGTTATTGGAGGATAACAATGTCTAGTACAGTTAAACAAATGATTTATCTTAAGAATAATCGCATTATTCTTACACTTGATTTGAAAGAATACGATGTGACCGATTGTATCAATGAAGTTATCGATGAACTGAAAAAACTAAAAGCGAGGTAAAAAGATGGGCTATATTGATTATTCCAAAGAACCTCAATCAGATATAGCATTTATTGATATGAAATCCTTTTATGCTTCAGTGGAATGTGTTGATTTAGGTTTGAACCCTTTACACACTTCCCTCTGTGTTATGAGTCGTGCTGATAACTCTTCCGGCCTTATCCTTGCCTCATCTCCCATGTTTAAGAAAGTCTTTGGAAAAAATAATGTTGGGCGTTCCTACGACCTCCCATTTGATATTAAAACAAGAAAATTTAGTTATCAAAATGCTTGGAGACAAGGCATCGAAGTGACACCTAAATACAAATCTTTTATTGAGCATTGGGCGAAAAGAACTATTATTGTACCGCCAAGGATGGATCGATATATTGAAAAAAATATCGAAATTCAACATGTCTTTCAAGACTTTGCAGCACCAAATGATATTTTTCCCTATTCGATTGATGAAGGCTTTATCGATTTAACTTCTTCTCTCAATTACTTTATCAAAGATAAGGCATTGACGAGAAGGGAGAAATTGGATAATTTATCAGCCATTATCCAACGTGATATTTGGCGAAAGACTGGTATTATCTCAACTATTGGAATGAGCAATGCTAATCCTCTTTTAGCTAAACTTGCACTTGATAACGAGGCAAAGAAAACAGTAACAATGAGAGCCAATTGGTCTTATGAAGATGTCGAAAGTAAAGTATGGGCAATCTCAAAGCTAAAAGAATTTGGAAAAGTTGGTGTTCAGCTCTGGTTTCATGCCAATGGTGTTGATGAGAGTAATGTTCATAACACTTATCAACCAAAATCACACGGTCTTGGCAACTCTCAGGTTCTTCCGAGAGACTATCTCCAACAAAGAGAAATTGAGGTGGTGCTATCTGAAATGGCTGAACAAGTTGCCATTCAATTACGAAAAGAACATAAAAAAGCAACGATTGTTTCAATTTTTGTTAATTATTCAAAGACGGAAATGAAAGGCCCTATACAAGCTCAGATGAAGATTGACCCGACCAATATAACACGACTATTGACTGATACCGTTTTAAAACTCTTTCGTTCGAAATATCAATCAGGGGCTGTTCGGGGAATAGCCGTCAACTATTCTGGATTCGTGGATGAGAACTACACACTCCTTTCCCTTTTTGACGATATAGAAGCTATCGAAAAAGAAGATAAACTCCAATCTGCGATTGATAACATAAGGGATGAATTTGGCTTTTTAGCCATTCAAAAAGGAACCGTCCTTTTGGACAGTTCCAGAAACATTGCAAGAAGTAAACTAATAGGTGGGCACTCTGCTGGTGGCTTAGACGGGTTAAAGTGACTTATAATCTATTAAACAAAAAAAGATGGGCTAGCCACCTTAACATCGATTGGTCACTTTTTTATTTTACAAGGAGTCAGAACCGTCACTCCTTATCTTTACGATGTCTATATGACTATTCTAAACTTTTTGATAAGACTGTCAACTATTATTTAAAAGGAGGTTCTAATATGGTTGATCGCTCATATTTGCCATTTCAATCTGCTAGAGAATACCAAGATACAGGAATGCAAAAATGGATGGGCTTTTTCCTATCTGAACACACTACTGCACTCTCTGATGATAACAATCATATCAGCTATCTTTCAGAATTATCAGTAGAAACAAAGCTACTCTTACTCAGCCAACTCTACTCCAATCAACTTCCTAGCTGTATAGTTGTTCTAGAAAACAAGAAAAAAGTGACAGTCATCGGAACAATTCAACATCTAAGTCAAGATTATATTTTAGTTAAGACAAAAGAGTCACAAATTACTGTTTCCCTGGAACAAATTCTTTCTATCAGGTTAGACGAGGAGGTTTTAGATGAATCAGCTTGATTTTCATCGTAATCAACTTCAAATGGATTACTTTAGTGATAGCTATCGACAATTTGAGACTGACTTTTATCGCTACTCAGCGCTCGATACACCACTTACTTTTCTTACAGACGATATTCTACTTGCCATGTACAAATCAAAGAAAAACTATTTTAAACTCAATAAAGAAAACGCTAAAGATAATAGTGACCATTACTTTATCTTTGATATTACAACTCTAAGCGAAACAAAAACGGTTTCCAAATATACCTATCGGAAAACCGTTAAACATATTGAGTAAGAATTAGTGTGCATACGACTAATTTCGTTTAGATTGCTTAAATTTCTCGATATTCTTCTCTAGCTTTTCTACGTGTAATTTATTTTTAGCCTCAATGATATGCTCATCGAGGCTTTTGTCATTCTCTGTTTGAATGGGAGATTGCTCTGAAATAGGAGTCTCTATCTCGGTCTTTGATGTTTCATCAAAAATCAAAGTTATCAATTGATTGATTTTATTTAATTGATGATCATCCATCTCAGACAAGCGATGAATAAGAAGTTTAAACAGGTCTTTTGTTTGTTTTGACTTTTGTTTTTTTCGTAATTGAAACATCTTCTTCCTTTCAAAAAAGCAGTCCTGATTATAGAACTGCTTGTGTCTGTTAAAGCTCATCAATGGCATCATAAATGGCCTGAAGTTTTTTCGTTTGTTGATTTTTCTGGTCAATCAGACTATGCAAGTCTTCAATTTTTTTCTGACTTAACATCACATCATCTGTATTCTGTGCAATCTGTTTTGATAGGTAGAGTTTATAGTCAGACGTTATATCTGAGCTAACCTCTTGTGCTTGTTCTAAAGATTTAGACACTTGCTTTTTGGGAGCAGGTTGTGGAGATGGAGCTTGCTTACGCTTTTCAAAGGCTGCCAAATAGTCTAGGTTATCTACTGGAGCAGGCTTATCTCCTGTTTTTCCAAATAAAGCCGCAATTTTTTCACGTTCTTCACTTGCTGTCCCTTGCTCTTCTAAGGGTTGATTAAACTGCCAATCTTTTGTCATTTTTAGTCCTCATTTCTTATTTCTTCTTGGCCAAAAGCCTGATCAAGTGCTTGGTTAAATCCTAATGGACTAGCCTGTTGCCGTCTCATAAACGCAGTAAACATTGCGTTTTGTAGTTGCTCTTGATACTGCTCTAATTTTTCTTGTTCTTTTAGTACCTTCTCCCTTTGCCTAGAAACTTTTTCTTCTAGGCGTTCTATGACACTCATTTTTGCGTCCTCCTTATAGTGATTAGTCTAGCCCATAGGGCTTGATTTTTTTATCACACCTCTAACGTAAACGGCCCAGTCGTCTTTTCTTTTGTTCCAATTTGAATCCTCGCCTGATTGATAAGACTCTCTAAACTAGGATTCTTCTGAGATTTAAGAATGTCATTCCAATCTGACTTTCCTTTCTCTTCTAGGAGATGAGGAAGGTCTAGTTGAAAAGGTAAAGACAAATCACTGCACTTTCCAATAAAATCAAGACCAGCCTTATCATGGTCAACTGCTAATGTTATAACATCTGGAGATTCTTTAAAGTAAGTCGTTGTCTCAATTAAAGTGGTAAGATAGGTAAGCAGTTTTGATGGATTCAAGCTATCTAAAAAAGGTAGGTTCTTCTTTTCTCCTGCAATAAGTCTAAGGATTTGATAGGCTATACAGCTACGTTTCAAGCCATCCATCGCTACTAATCGAGTATTTTTTAGGCTTGATTGGTGCAATTCAAAATAACTCATCGCATCAATAACGGATTCTGTAAATACTAAACGATTAGGCTTGCCAATATCAACACTAACACCAACATGCCCCTCGGAGTGTTTCATCGTCCGCTTTAAATAAGGGCGTTTCTCGTCAATATGCCTTTTTAAACCTTGAAGACTTGCACCAACAAGAACATGTCTATGATTAAATGCTTTGAAAACTAAGACAGGTTCATGTCGATAAAGAGCCTGTGCCATAATACCTTGTCTGCCAAAAAAATTGATTGTTGAGTCAGAAATGCCTCTTTCTTCTTTTAGGTATCGTCTTGCTAGATGAAAATCCTCTTGCCCATCTTCTGTCACATAGTAACGAAAAGGTTCTTTTTTAACCAGTTCTTCCTTATGAAGTTGAAAATTACCAGTTTTTAGATAGCTAACTGCCTCTTTGAAGCCGACTCCAGTAAGAGTTTGGACAAAATCAATGGCATCTCCTCCCTGGTCTCTTGAAAACCATTTGAAGGTATTTGTTCGCATAAAAACTTTAAATGAATCATGTTCAGGATGTTCGTAAATATCAGAGGAAATCCGCTTAAAAGGAATACCCAATGACTCTGCAATAGCTATCAAAGACTTCTGTTTTAAATCTTTTAGTGTTTCCATACCAATCCTCCATATCATAAAAGCATGGCAATAACCACGCTTTATTTTTATGGTCCAACTGTTGTAGAACTTGAAATAGCTGGAATTGCAGAATTAACTTCCTGATTAGAAGAAAGCTCAGAATCTTTCTCCAACTCCTCCAAAGTTTTATTCCAAGACTTCATGTGATTGACAAGAAGTTTATCGCCTACTTTGGCATAACTTAGCAGAAGTGTTTGGGTTTCAGTTTGAGTCGTTTTTGCCTCATCTTTATGTTCAAGGTCGGCAATATAAGTGACACGATAACTAACCTGAGCAATCGCTTGATTATTCTCCTGATTGATATAAATAAGAGCATCTTCAAAACGATAATCAATCATATAATCCTTGTAGACCTGATTGAGAGCTTCATTTTGACGTGCTACTTCTTCAGAAAATGCGGCATCTGTTAAATAAGGTTTAATACGCTCATTATTTTCGCTCAACTTTTCCTTCGTGTAATATTGGGTTAGAAATTCTTTGACTCCGTCAGTTGAAATTTTTGTCTGTTTATCTGATTTCTCCTGCTTTTGAAGTAAGGCTTTAGCCTCCTTACGAATTGTCGCTTGTGTCATTTGGGTAGCGGACTGATGACCAACAGAATACCCCATAACTGCAATAAAGCTAGTTATTGCAACAGCCCCAAGGCTTGCAACAATCTTAACCTTCGTTTTATCAATCATGTCATAATGACCTCCTTATTCTTTGTTAAGACTAAGAATATGACAGTTGCCTTGATTTTAGTATCACAAAAAGACCACCATAAGGTGATCTTTACTCTGCTTATTCTCTTAGCGAATGACGTTTTCCTTAACTAATAGCTTCAGCCTCTCAGCCGCAGTTATCTCTAAACCCTTTTCCTTTGTCTCCTAATCCAAATGATAGAGAATAAAAACATCAGATTGATAAGGAGAAGGCATCCTGAGAAACTCATGAAACCATTAGTCTTAAAATCTTCCACATAGAGATTAAACTCTGTGAATAGAAGGTAGATACCATAGAGTTCCACAAAGACCAAAAAGCTAAACAAAGCAAGGATACCTAAGCCTACTGCTAATCTTAGTAAACGAAAGAGAATCGTTAAAATGACTCCTAGTCCCAGTAGAATACCAATCCCTTGTACAATTGTTTCCATAGGCTTCTCCTAGTCAATAAGCTGACGGCGATAGTAATCAGCTTGTCCCTTGTCTAGTTCATCAAGTTGAGCAACGAGCTCAAGAAATACCTCTCTTAGCCCTTCCTCAAGATTTGGGAAGTTATTTTCACGAGTTGACATCATAAGCTCTAATTGACCAATGACTTCTCTCTTTGAAAAACTATAATCGTGTGTCTCATCTTCATAGTTTTCTTTTAATTTCAGATAAGATTGATAATCTTCTGGACTGGTAAAGCCTTGTGCTAACCAATCATCTAAAGTTTGTCTGATGCTCTCCACATGAAGTGTCATGTCATTACTCCTTTTATCTATTTATCTTGTGATGACCTTATTGTACCGCGCTCACTCTTATTTGTCAGCGCTTTAGGCTAATTCAAGAGGAAAACTTTCTAACCTTTGTTGATTCTCCATCTGGGATTGGAATGTCTCCATAGCCTCTTCGATTTCTTCGACTGCTGCGCCTTTTTCTACTAAAGGTCCAATCACATCGTATTTAGCTCTAAGCTCTTGATAAGCTCCCTCTTTTGGAAAAAGAGCATCTACCTTTTCTTTAGCCACACGGTGCTTATCTTGCAACTCTTCCACCATCTTTCTTGTTTTGACTTGGTCATCGCTGATATGATCGATGGTGTTACTAATACGCTGAATAGTGCCAATATCTGATTTTAAGTCAAGTGTGACAGAATACTGGTTTTGACCAACAACTCGTAAGGTCAACTGTTCTGGCAACGGTTCGCTTGGAGAACGAGTCAACGCCTTTAAGTCAAATCCTCGATAATGACCTAGGGTTCGTAATTCTTTAGTCTCTGAATAAAGGTGTTTTAAGAGCTTATTGAGGTAGTCTCCCGCCTCTGGTCGCTCTGTATAAACCTGATTGCCTAAAGTCATGGCAAAAGCTTGGGTTTTGCTGCTGTCTGCCTTAGCAATATCTTGCTCATAACCGTCTAGTCGCTTATGCATAGATGGTAGGTTCTCCTCACAATAGTGAATCGTGCGCCGATAGTCATCTTTGGTCCGTTGAAATGCACGTCTCTCATTTTCAAGTAATCCCAGTTCATTTTCTAGTTCCATCTTGAGCTTCAAAAACGGATTACCTGTCGCAAGTGCTTTAAAGTCTGAGGCTGTCATGGTTTGTTCATCAATATCTTCTGCTGAACGAACAGGATCTTTTGAGGTCATAATTTGTTTAATATAGCGTAGCTTATTCTCTTGAGTGGCCCAAAGGTAATTGTCAAAAGACCCTTTCGTAATGTAATGATAAATGTCTACGTCATCATGCTCATTGCCTTGGCGAATCAACCGTCCATTTCGCTGTGTCACATCACTCGGACGCCAAGGAACGTCTAAGTGGTGGACAGCCTTCATTTTTGCCTGAACATTAAGCCCTGTACCTCCTTTTTCCGTAGAAGCCATTAAAATCCTAACGTCGCCACTATTAACCTTACGTGATAGACTATTCTTTTTGTCATCAGTATTGGCATCATGGACAAAAGCAATCTCTTCTTGAGGAATCCCTCTATCTACCAGGAGTTCTTTCAATTCATGATAAACATCAAAGCCAGTCTGATCTCCCTTTTTAGGAGTACCAATATCAGAGAAAATCATCTGTGTCGCCTTATTCATCATCCCCTCACGATAAATGCGCTCAACATTATCAACGACTTGCAGCAGTTTGTTGTTATCCGTCAAGTTATAGGAAGGATCAAGGAGACGCATATCAATTGCTAGCTTACGAGCCTCACTGGTAATAACCAACATATTATCCTCACTTGGATCAACTGAACCTGACTTAATCTTATCTGACCGTTCTACCAATTCATTGAGATAGGCTTTTTGATTCTCTGTCAACTCACTCTCAACTGGAATAATATGAGCCACAGGAACTGGTAAATCAAGCATATCTGAGGTCTGAATATCAGCGGTTTCCTTATAGATACGCATCAATTCAGGCAGATTGACAAACTTTTTAAATCGTTTTTTGGGTTGGTATTTATCCCCTGTGGGAGCTAATTTCATCGAATTTTCAATATGACCAAAAGCTCCTACCCAAGAATCAAAATTCTGAACTTGATAGCGCTCTAAGACATCTGGTTGAACATAGTGCATCATGGTATAAAGTTCACTAATGGAATTAGAAACTGGAGTTCCTGTCGCAAAAACAACGTGACGGTGGTCATGCTCCGACTGAACCTGTCTAACTTTCATTTCCATATCCACATTTTTCTTAGATGTCGTTGTCGTAATACCTGCGACATTCCCCAAGCCTGTAATCGGGCGAATATTCTTAAAATGATGTGCCTCATCCACAAAGAGAAAGTCAATACCGAGGTTTTCAAACTCAATAAAGGTATCCTGACTAAGGTTTTGCAGTTCTTTGAGCTGATTTTCCAAACTCTTAATCGACCGTTCAGCCTCTTTTACAGTATAGTTATTATCACTTCCTGTTTTTAAAGCTCGCATTTCTTCTAACTTATCTTGGATAAAGGTTTCTTGTTTTTCCTTACTCATTGGAATACGCTCAAATTGACTATCCCCAATAACAATCGCATCATAATCTCCAGTAATAATGCGAGAAACAAATTGCTTGCGCCTTGCCTTGGTAAAGTCTTTCTTGGTAGTGACAAAGACATTTTTGGTTGGGAAAAACTTTAGAATCTCCTGACCAAACTGTGCTGTTAAACTAGATGGAACAACATAGAGGGGTTTGTTGACCAGACCTAATTCTTTGAGTTTAAAGCCTGCTCCAAGCATGGTTAGGGTCTTACCTGAACCAACTTCGTGGGCTAGAAGGGCTCTCTTTTCCTCGACAATACGTTGAATGGCATTCATCTGATGAGGGCGCAAACTAATATGCTGAGCGAGACCATCAATCTCTAAATGACACCCATCGTAAATCTTAGAGACTGTGCGATTATAAAGCTTATTATAAACATCTTCCAGTAATTCTCCTATCTCTGGATAAGCTGCCACAAAGTCTTGAAAAAGCCCTTGCAAGTCCTGTTCACGACTTCGCAAAAGACTAGTCTTCTCCACATCTGTGACAACTCTTTTCTTATCGCCTTCTTGGATTGTGCGTGTAATGGTTGGTTGATTTGAGTTTAAAAGATTTTCAAAGATAGAGCGTCCTCTCTCATAGAGTGACCCTGAGACACCAAGACTTCGCTCATGGGCACTTGTAGGCTTATAGCTAAAGCTTTTTGTAAGGGTCATAGTCCCATCAATCTGACTACGGTTAATGACCTGATGCACGTCAGGACTATCCAAAGTAAAGGTCTGTCCTAGAAAGGTTTCACAGGCAAACTTACCATAGACCTCATCAGGAATCCAGCGTGAGCCAATACGATAATCAATATCAGCTAGCGTTACAAGAGCTGGGCGAACCTCTTCCAATAATTGACGATAATATTCCCAATCAAAATCCGAATTCTCCTCTTGCTGCAAGAGGTCTATCACTTCTAGTTTACTTAAAATATCTCCTGAGAGAAAATCTTGCCGTGACACATAAGTCAGCTCTCCCTTTAAGTAGGCTTCTGGGTTAGGTATAATCCGATGTCCAAGTTCCTTGATAAGCTCTTCCTCTGATGCACTTGGATAAATGGATCGCATAAAAGCAAGGTCAACCCCTCGTCCATCAGCTAAACTGGCATTTAAGGCATCAAGCGCACTCGTAACTTCTGTTTGGGTTTTATCAGGACGAACCAAAGCACGGTCAAAAGCTAGAGATTTCTTATAAGTGACCTTCTGAGAGCTGCTATCCATCACTTCATCCTCAAGACTTGCTAAAAGTGAATACTTATCGTCACTATCAAAAAGGTTTCGATTCACAGAATTGTTTAAAAAACCATAAGCCTTCACAAAACGGTCATAAGTCTGATTTAATTGACCTAGTCGTTTCGCAAATACTTCTCTATCATAGTCATAGTCTCTTTGTAACTCGATGATAGACTGATAAAGATCTCTAAGGTCAACCATTCCCTTTATACGAGACACTTCTTTCTCAGAAAGTGGGCTTTCATAAAAGACTGTCTTTTTATAGAAACCTTTAAAACGCCCTCTTTTGGCTGGTTCTTCTGTCACATAGACATCTAAAGCATCAGAATCTCTAATCTGGCGTTTGACAAAGCTGTCAATAGCCTTTTGAGATACACCACTATCCCAACCTTGAAAATCACCTGCTTGGTCTATATAGTAAGAGATTTCTGCACTTTTAGACCCTACTCGGATACCAGTTTCATCACGATAATATACGGTATTCCCCTGATAGCCAAAGGCATAGAGCCCTAGACTGTCTTCTAACTCTCTCGGTATAGAAGAATCTCTCTTAACCTCCTGAAAGACTTGCTCTGAATAGTCAATCTGATCTAAAGACTTCACAATTGGTTGCTTAATATTGCCTAGTGCCTTTGATAAGGCTTGGTCAAGCTGCTTATCAGTTGCCTTAACACTAAGCATCCCACCATTGAACTGTTTAACATCATATTGCCCCAATACTTGAGGGTTATCCTTACCATCAAAATAAGGATTGAGCCATATACGGTGATCATCTTCATAGCGAATAGACCCAGAAAAAGCCAATTCATCTCCACCTAGCACCTTATCTAAGTCTTTCTGGAAAAAGAGAATATCAGTTGTAACACTGGTTCCAGCAATCCGTTTAAAGGCTGTCTCTGGTAAACGAACCCCACCAAGAAATTGTGTCTGGTCTTTGACATCTTTTAAGACATTATCCGTTCGCTTATCCATTGTTCCAATAGAAGAAATAATGGCAACTTGACCACCATCATGAACTAAATCTAGTGATTTTTTTAAAAAGTAGTCATGAATCAAATAAGGTTTCTCATAAGCCTTATCCGCAATTCGACTATTGGCAAATGGGACATTTGAAATCACTAAATCAAAGGCATTATCTTGAAAAGTTGTGCTTTCAAAACCTGTAATACTAATATGACTATTCGGGTGTAGCTGTTTTGCGATAGCACCAGTGATTCCATCTAATTCTACCCCATAAAGCTCACTATTTTCCCTGATTGATAGAGGCATTGCAGAAAAGAAATTCCCCGTTCCCATAGAAGGGTCTAAGATACGACCACCCTTAAAACCACTTCTCTCAAGTTTCTGCCACATCTGTCGGATAATCATCGGGTCTGTATAATAGGCAGTCAATGAGGACTGTTTCATATCAGAAAATTCTTTAGGGCTAACTAAGTCTCGTAATTGCGAGCGTTCTCGTTCAAACTTCGGATTATAGTCATCAAAGAAAGTATTGGCAAGACCTCCCCAACCAACATATTTAGCTAGAATGTGCTGTTCCTCAGGGCTTGCCTGTCTATTGTCACTTTCAAGTTTTTTTACCAAGGCAATAGCTCTCACGTTAGCCTCAATCTTTTCTCGTGTTCCTTTAGGATAGAAATCTGTCAGGTCTTCTGGAAAGACAAAATCCTGAACACCTTCATCTACGACTTCTTTCTCACTAACATTAGTAACGACTTCATGAGTAACATCAAGTTCTTTAAAGTCGCCATCAATGACTTCTGCTACAATTGGATCGCCATCAATAAAATCAAACAAATCAAGCTCTGACTGACTTTCTTCTTTAGTGACTTGCTGCTCTTCCTCTACGACAAGATGAAGGCTTTGCGTAACCTCATCTAAACTGCCCACATAAAGAACAGGATTCTCTTCAATGATATAGGTAAAATCATTCAATAATTCTAGTCTAACTAAGTTATCTCCTGCATTATCGACAGAAATGAGCTCAAAAGTATCCTCACGGTAGGTCACATAACTACCAACTGGAAATCTCTCCAAGATGGCTTGGACAAGTTGATTTGCCTGTGGTTCTTCTAAATCTGTCAGCTCTTTCCTAACATGAAGGAGATGATCTAAAATTGAGCGATTATCCTCTTCAGGGTTTTCTAGCTTATATTTTTCAAACTGGTCTAACACTTCCAAAGCTAAAGCATTCGTTAAACTCTCTCTTCCAAGAAATTGAAGGTCAGCTATAGAAAGTTCTGAGCCAAGGAAAAATGGAATGTAAGTTTCATCAATTCCTAGAGACAGGAGTTCTGTACTAAGCGCTAGGTTACTAATCTCATGAAAGGGTTTTGAGGCTAGTAGCCGCAACTGACTTGGATTCAAGTCAAACCGATAATAAGCATCTTCATAAATCTTAAGCTCTTCCTGAGTCAGTTGGTCACTCTTAATACCAGCCTCATTAAGAAAGGTATAGGAATGACCATTATCACTCTTTTCCACACTAGATGCTTCTGAGCTAACAGATTCTTTCTCAGGCGAACTTATCTCTTTAGGAGTTGTCAAATGATTGCGAACAGTATCATAATAGCTCAGTAAGTCCACTTTTAAATCTAAAGACAAGTCTTGGTAACCGTCTAAATAGTGGCTCTGACCATTTAAAAGGTCTAAATAAGATATTAGGCTTTCGTCAGGCATTAAATAGGCAGATACTTGCTCAGGCTCTTCTCTAAAAACAAGACTAAGCTCTTCTTCGACCTTTTCCTTATCTAATTCTTGTTGTTCCAATTCCTCCTTAACTTGGTCAAATCGGCTGATAATGGCAAATTTATCTAAAAACGAAAGAGCTTCATAGTCCGCTTCGTGCCTAACACTAAAGTCACGCTTTGATAGACTAGCAACTAGAGTTTTGCCCCTATAAGCCTCAAGATCTGTCTCTTCTTCCTTAAAGTAAATCTCTTCACTTGACTTCTCTTTTGTTTCTCGAACAGTTTCTGGCTCATAGGTTAGTGAAAATGTTTCAATATCACGACTAATCCGATCTGATAGATTATGGGCAACTTTAGAGATATTAACCAGATTAACATTTGGCAAATAGGAAAGAAAACGACCATCTTCAAGAGCCTGATAATGTTTCTCCTGTAACAAGTGAAAACGATAAGCCAAGTGATAGGTTGAAAGTTCTCTTACCAACTCTTTCTCCGTTTGATTTAATTGGTCTAGTCGGTTCAGACCGGCCTCAGAAAAGTGACGAATATAAGCCTTTAGACTATCCAAAGAACCATAGGGGGAGCTTAATAGAAATGCTGCCACTTCTTGGGATAAATCAGTCATTCCTGCTCTAGTAACATCCGTCCGCTCTCCTGCTACAAAAGCCTCTAAAACATCTTGCCAAGGGCGGTCAATCTCTTGAGCTTGATAGGCTAAAAAATCAAGTACCTCTGAAGTTGCCATACGAACTGGAGCTCGTAAGCTGTCTAAAAATTCTCTCAGTGTCATACAAACCTCTCTTTCTATAAAAATAGGGCTGAGACAAGCGCTCAGCCCAAATGATTACACCATGCTAATGTCTGATGTCACTTGATTCTCGTTAGATAATATTGGAAGTAACTGTTCGACATAAACTTGTAGAAATTCTGATTTCTCATCCAGTAACTTCTTCTCTAAAGCAAGATAAACCAAATCTGAAAAATAATCTTGACTAACTAAGGACAAGTCATGTTGAATCATATCTTCTAAAGTATCTAAAGCCACCTTATCATAGGAGATACCATCAAAGACATCATAGCCAGTCATAGCTTTTTTGAGGGATTGATCATTAAGCGTATCCATAATAAAAGCATTACCAGCACCAGTTCGGTATAGACGAGCAAACAAGTCTGACAGTTCCTCCTGAACACTCTCTTGCAGTTGACGAGAGTGTTCATAAAGCTCTTCATTCACAAGGATCATTCGATCATCCGTCATGTAATCCTTATACAATTGCTTTAAAAGAACAGGACTAGATACCGATAGTTCCACCTCAAATAAAGCCATAATAAAGGTCTCATAGTCCCTTTCTTGAAGCTCCTTTAAGGACTGAATCATCTTTTGGAGTGGGGATTGTCCCTCCTGGAGTTCCTCCAAATCAGTCCTACCATCATTATCTGAATCTTGTGAGAAGACATTGGTTCCGTAAGCTAATTCAGCCATATCAGACAAACCATCTTGGTCGGAATCTTTGAAGTGATTCTTGATAACCATTAGTTACCCTCCTGTTTTCTTTTTCGATGAAGACCATAAGTAAGCCCCAAAACGCCTAGCCCAGTCAAAGCAAGAAAACCATTATCTACTTCCCCTGTACTTGGAAGCACTTGTGCTTTGGAAGTTTCAATTGTCTCTGATAAAGGAGATTGAGGAATTTCTTGTGGTGGCACCGTTACCTGAACCTCTGGTGTATAAGTAGATACGGTATTTGACGTAATGGTCACACCATTCACAATATGCTCGAAGGTATTTTCCACCTGACCTGTCGCAATGCGTTCCATCTCCAAGTAGACATCAGCCTGAAAGACAGATTGAGCTGATACTTTTGAGAGAAAGGCACTATCAAATTCAATAGTTACGAAACCATTCTCAGTATCCAAGGTTTGAAGAGTATATTTTGTCACATCAGTTCCCTCTGCCAAAGTGGTTCCATCTGTTAGGCTTACGGCAACAGTCGTAAAGACCTGATAATGCCCATTATAACGGTCATGCGATTGGTCATAATCATCTTTAAAGCTATATTCAAAGAGGTCACTTGCTCGATCAGCTGGAATAAGAGCTCCCTTCAAGCGATAATTGAAAACTTGATTTAAAGCGATTTCTTGTCCGTTGAGACTCTGTCCTTTTTGGCTAACATCAATAACCACATCTTTTTCCGGCTCAAGTTTTGGCACCTGATTTAGGACAGTTTCAGTAACATAGGCAATTCCAAAATCAATCTGATAGGCAGTATTGCTATACTGGCCACCACTTTTAGCAAGGTCTGCCTTAACCTCCATAGGAATTGACACCTTTAAGTTCTGACCAGTCTTCACATACGTTTCATAAAAGCTTTTTGGATCAGCTGCCGAGAAGACTTGAATGGCTCCCTTAGGCTCTACTTTTCTATCTTTGAAAGCATCTTGTACCACTTGTGGGGCATCCGAAAGACTGTCATAGGTTTTAACAGAAAGCCCTGTTACGCTATTACCATTTTGGTCAACAACCTTAATACCGTCCTCTAGGATACTTAGAGCCTCCTCTGGGTAGTCATCCACCATATAAAAACCTTTGGCAAGAACATCATCAGTAACAATCATGTCCTTATACTGACTGTAATCGAGGGTAATATCATAGGTTGTTACAGAGAGAGGTAAGACAGTCTTGCCATCAATAACCACCCCTTTCCCATCGGTATTTGTTTTAGTCGGTTTCACTTTTGGCACAAAATTAGTCACTTCTTCAGTCGCATAGGCGAGACCAAAATCCACCTGATAGGCTTTATTCTGATAAGACTGACCACTGTTATAAAGACCTTCTTTAACAGTCATTGGGTTACTGATTGTCAATGTCTGTCCTGTCTGAACATAGTTCTGATAAAATGCTACTGGGTCTTTAGGACTAAAGACTTGAAAAGCACCTTTTGGGGAAATTTGTTTAGCCTGCAATGCCGCTTGTAGGGATTCTGGAGCCTCTTCAAGTGACTGGTAGGTTTGTACAGTGATACCAGAAACAGCCTCTCCTGAACGAGTTAGCACTTGGATCTGATTTCCATCAATATCAAGAGCCTCTTCTGGGTAGTCATCGACAAAATAAAAACCTTTTGCAATCTGGTCTTGGCTAGCAAGAATACCCTGATATTGGTCTAAGTCCCAAGTCAAAGTATAGAAATTCTGTGAACCAACCAACATCGCTTGACCATTGATAGAAACCTTATCCGCATTCAGGTTTTGTTTCTGTGGCTCAGGTTTAACCAAGGTATTTGTTACAACATCTGCAAGGCTTATCTGGTTAAAATCAATTTGATAAGCTTTATTGGTGTAACTTTCTTTAGCGCTAGTTAGCAGCTCTTTCGTCCGCATTGGACTAACGATGGTTAGGCTCTGTCCCTTGGTCACATATCGCTCATAAAAGTCTTTAGGATTATCAGCTGAAAAGACTTGGATAGCTCCTGTTAAACTCATTTTTTCTGATGAAAAGAGGGTTTTAAGTTCTTCAGGTAAGTCCTCAAAAGAGGCATAGATACGATGTGAAACACCTGTAACCGCATTTCCTTGGCTATCTGAGAGAGTCACGCCTGACTCATCGACACTCACTGTGTCCTCAGGGTAGTCATCGACAAAGTAAAAGCCTTTTGCAATATCTGCTGCGCTTGCTTTCATCCCTTTAAACTGGTCTAAATCCCAAATCATTGTATAGTCGTTAATCGTACCAGAAATAACAGGTTTGTCTGCCATATCTTCTCCGTCTACATTTTTATTTGTCTTGCTTGGAGTGACAACTGGAACCGTATTATCAACGACTTGTGTCTGATAAACATGCCCAAAATCAACTTGGTAACCCTTGTTTTGATAAGGGTCAGACTGACCTTGGTAGCTTTTTAGAACAGTCATCGGATTGGTGATGACAATATCTAGACCTTTAGTCACATAACGCTCATAGAAGTCTGTTGGATTATCAGCTGAGAAGACTTGAAAAGTTCCTTTAGGGGAAATTCCAGCAGCTACCAAAATCTTTTGTAGTGATTGAGGAAGCTCAGAAAGAGACTGGTAGAGAGTCACGTTTACACCTGTTACCTCTTTCCCCTGACTGTCAATCAGCTGAATCAGGTCGCTGTTAGGCGTAACAGCGGTTTCGTCGAAGTCATCGATAAAATAAAAGCCTTCTTGAATGGCTGCTTGGCTCGCCTTAACACCTTGATACTGACTAAGATCCCAAGTTAATTGGTAATAATTGACTTGACCAACTGCCATTGGTGTGTGATTGATGTCCTCACCATCTGCATTCAAATCTTTCTTTTCTGGATGAGGGGTAACCAAGGTATTTGATACTTCCTTAGTTTGGTAGCCGTTTCCGAAATCAATCTGGTAAGCCTTATTTTGATACCTTACTTCTTGCCCTGCTAAACTCTCTTTAACTGCCATTTTTGTAGTGATAAGAAGAGATTTTCCTGTTTGAACATAGTTTTGATAGAAGGCTGTGTTATCATCAGGTAAAATAACTTGAAAAGCACCCTGAGGTGTTATCTTAGCCGCAAGCAATTTGGACTTCAAGTCATTCGGAACTTCTTCAAGTGACGAAAAGACCATAGCCTTAAAGCCTGTTACAACCTCACCATCAAGAGTTGTCAAACTAACCCCATCTGACATGACATCAAGCACTTCTTCTGGATAATCATCAACATAAAAGAAACCTTTTGCGATGGTATCAGCTGAAGATTTGTCCCCTTTATATTGATCCAAATCCCACGTTAGACTGTAATGATTGATTGTCCCTAAAGGCACGACGGTATCATTGATAATAACACCATCCGCATTGCGATTATCCTTAGTTGGAGTGATGAGACTGGTCGTTTTTCCATCGCCAGGCGTTCGTACCGTAACAAGATTTGAATTTACTGTATATGCGGTATTGGTTCCCTTATTAACCAGTAACTTATAGCTATTGGTATAGGTAGCCCCATCATTTTGAACGTTACCGTATAACTTAGGAGATACTAGGGTGTATGACTGTGAGCGATTCTTGTTTATACTTTCAAGAAGTGACGGTTTTGCGGTTAGGGTTACTAAATGATTTTCCTTATCATAAGTCAAGTCATAGTCACTATTTTCAGACATGCTTGTTTCCAAGTCTAACTCATATCCAGCAGGGAGAGCATCTTCAAAAATTAGACTAGTTGTTTGGGAACGATTTGGAGATAGAGCCTCAACTGTCAATGGATAAATCACTCGTGAGGCTTTAGCAACTTGAGTTTGATCAATAGATACACCATCACTATTTTTGACCTCTTTTACAATAGCTGGCTGTGTTGCTAGAGTATGATAGTGATAATGAACCGTTGGTACTTCTGGAGCTGAAGGAAGTTCCGTTAAGGTTGGATCAATTGGAGGGCTAACACGTTCCAAAGATAACTCTGGCTCCACAACTGTTTCCAATTCCTGTGGCGTAAAAGTTTTTAATGCTTCAGGAGTAAAGGTCTTTGGAGTGTAGGTTTCTGGTGTCACTGGTTCTGTTTCTGGGACAGGCTCTAAAGTTGCCGTTACATGTTGTTTAGGTATGTATGGCGTTACTGTTTTTGCGACTGGTAAGGTATTGAGGGCAAACCAATACGAAATTCCCCCAGCATTTGCAGGCATATCCCCTTGACCAAAGGTTACTGTATAAGAATCTCCTGAAGTTACAGTTGAAACGATAGCTCCCTTATAAGCATAGGGACTTGAAGTCGTATCCCATTCTTGAGAAAGACCAAGGTCACTAGCACGGTTTGACCCCAAAGAACGTGCTAAGCCTTCGTTTGTGACCTGAATGGTAGAACCGTTAATCTGAACAAAGCGGCCTGACGAATCCTTGACATACTCTAAGCCAATATCATTATGGTTTAGAGAGGAGTGTGTGAAGACACCTGGTTTCTCACTTGAAAAGCTAACTTGACTACCATCTTCAAGATAATACTTAGCTGTGACACGGAATTCCATCTTATCACTACGCCAGTCGCCTGTTCCGTCATTTCGATAAGCAATAAAGCCTTCTGTTGGATCATTTGGAACATAGAGAGCTACGGAATTTGTCCCTGAAGGAGAAACGAGATTCGTAATGTCGTAGTGAATTTTAGTAATGCGCTGATTGTTAAAGGTCGCATTTTGAAGGTTAGAATAATCAAAACCTAGAGTCTCACCAGTTGAGAAATTGTTATAGACAAAGAAGCCTGTTGAGTCAAGAATCTTACTATAACCTCCTAGTACAGCGGCACCAGTCGCAATGATACTATCTGGGTTACGAGTTGTTGCCCCATGCTGGGCTTGTGGCTCGCTATTATTCAAATTCAAGGCTTGTGCAAGAGCCTCTGAGATATAACCGTCCTCTCCTTTAGAAATTTCAGCTAACTCACGCTCATAACGTGCTTTTTCCTGAGCATTATAGGCATCTATGGCAGCATTCTCACGAGCAACCTGTTCTTCCTTAGCTTTATTGCGTGCAATAATTGCCGCAATTTCAGCATCGGTTGCGGATGATTGAGCTTGATTGTCTTGATTTCTTTTATCAACAGCTGCCTGACCCGCTGCATTTTCTGCATCTACTGCTGCTTGTCCTTCTTGGTTACGCTTTGTAATAGCGGCATTTTCTGCTTCAACCCTAGCTAGACCAGCTGCATTCTCTGCCTCAATTTGAGCATTCTTTTCACGAGTTCCATCCGCCTTACGCTTTTCAACCACATAAGCCTCGATGGCCGCCTTGTTAGAATCAATCACGGTTTCAACAGCTGTCACATAGTCTTGGTAACTTTTAATTGAAGTACCATCTCCTGAAGAGACTTGCTTATCCGATACTTGAATCTGGACATTGGTGTAGTTTTCTTGAAGTTTTAGTGTCTCTTCATTCAGTGTTGTAGTTGCAAGATTTGAGGTTTGAACTGCTTTTTGATGAGCCGCAACCAAAGACTGGTTCGCATTCTCAATCGTTGTTACCTCGTTGACATAGTTCTCCTTAGCAGCAACATAGTTATCCGTTACCTGTTTAATCTGGTCAATTTGAGTTTGATTATCTTGAGCTGCCTGACTAAGTTTCTCCTGTGTCTCATTTGATGTCTGTGTCGTTCCAAGGTCAACAGCAGCATCTTCTACGACATTTACACCTTGCGATTCTGCTTCTGTTACAGCTTGGTCTAAACTCGAATGATCAATCGTAATCGGAATTTCTCCTGATACTTGTTCCGTTGACGTTTCAGCAATCTGGTGAGCAGGCGTTTCTGACGGTTGTGCCTCTACGAGATTTGTAGCAGGATTTTCAGTCAAAGTAGTTGATTGACTTGATTCTGTGGTTAGCACCTCATCGGCTTGAACAAGACTGCCTCCAAGTGCAATAGCTGTTGTAATGACCGTCCCTAAGGCAACTGAACAAAGGGTACGGTATTTTTTACTTTTACGAAAGACATGTTTTTGTCCTTTTTCCAAATGTAACAATCGATGATTATTGAGTTTTGTCATGACATCTTTCCTTTTCTTGATATAGATTAAGTAACCAAGTCTCCCTAGCCACTTTCTCCAATCATATCAAGCCCCATTTGAAAAAGTTATCACACCAAAAAAGGCTACGTATCCATCAACTGATAGATACATAGCCTGTCAGATTTTCATTAAGAAACTTTTAAGCAATATTCTTTATACTAAACTCACTCCTAAAACTTTTCTTTTTCATAATCTCCTGCAACCAAGAGCTTAGATGTTCTTGGTTGTTTTGTGTTGGAAGAGACATGACAGATTAATAAAAATAGTTTGTACCACACTTACATGAAAAATGTAATGCCAACTCTTTCTAGTTAATAGAAAATAAAAAAGAGAACTAACACATTAGTCCTCAGATAGGATTGCACACATCTTAATCAATAATATCTGTCATGTTCATTTATACTAAAAGAAACTATCACAAACTAAATAATTTGTTTCTCTATTCCTCCGACTTTTTCAACGACAGATTGAAGTCGTAGTCTCGTTTGGTGTAACTCATATCTCTTTTGCTCACTGTACTTCGGTTCATTTCTAAAAAAGGATACAGGTCTGCACTTATAAATAGACCCTGGACTATTGTTAACTTTTGATATTGATTTCAAAAACAGATAATAGTCATAGGCTCCAATTCTCAAATGTAACAGAAAGTCTGCATTAAGTTTAGACCACTCTGGCTTCACATACTCATAAAGGTTAACAAAACAATCCTTCATAACCAATCCAAGCCCAATAAGCTCTGAAGCAGTTGCTCTTCTTAAGAAAGTTTCAAATTTAGGAGACGATGCAACAGAATGATAACTTAATCTTTCTGTGCGAATCATTTCTGGAATACGTTTTGCATCCTTCATACTATTCAGTTTTAACTTATGAAAGCCTGCTATATGTTTAAAGTTATCGTCTCTAAACTCTAGGCTAAGATATTGCTGAATAGCTTTACCAGCTACTGTCTTCTCAAAACTAATTTGAAATTCTCGGTGCTTTAATAATGAATAAGCTAACCACATATTTTTTAACATTTAATCATTTCTCCAAATAAAAATGAGGAGCTGTTTAGACTCCCCATCAGTTGATAAGTTTTTAGATATCTGCTCGTGGTGAAACCTATCCAAACCCAATAAGGCAATAAACAGTTACAAGCAGACCGTAGCTGTCTATTCTGCCAGTACTAGATACAGTTTCCTATACACTAGTAATAGTTGTCTTCTACACTTACTATTGTATCAGAAAAGGAGATATTTGACAAGAAATTTAAATCAAAAACTCAAACAGTTTCTGAAAGGCTAAAGGACGTTTTAGGCTTATTGGATCCACTTCTTCCAGGTCAAAATGAAAGGCATTCATAAGAGTGTTGATTCTAACCATCTCCATTTTATTATTGTTTTTGTAATTTATCAAAAATAATAATAATTTACAATATTTTTGATAAATTACAAAAAAGAATAAGCTAACAAATGCTCATATTGTTAGCTTATTCTTTTATTTTGTTGTGTAGGCAAAACTCATGGCACTATCTGCCGATGAAATCTTACGGAAAGTATAATTAGGATTGCCGTTATAGTTGGTTTCAGAAACGAGGAAAGACCCATCTGGATAAACTTTTTCAACGAAGCTGACGTGTCCATATTGGGCAAATGTACCGTGACTACCTCCCGCAAAGGAGATAATTGCTCCTTCCTTTGGTACTGAACCTGTTTCTCCACCGAGACGAGCTGCGGTTCCAACCCAATCTTGACCATTACCCATCGTAGAAATGATTGGAATCTTCTCCCCATTTCGACCTTTGAGTTTTAAGCCTAGTTGATTGATGCGTGCCGCAACTCCCCAAGTACATTGACCATAGGCATAGCCCATCCCATCGCCACCACCTGGAATTGAGTTCTCATAGAGGTCATTGTGCACGGCTTCAAGTGATTTTGGATCGCTTTGAGCTGTTCCACCATTTGGTTGACTAAAGCCCCTTTCAATCTGGTAGTACCACTCAGTAGCTCTGGTTTGGCGCTCTAATAATTTATCGCCAGAGTTTCCCTCCCAACGTGTCAAAAAGACTTGGGCAAGGCTGGCAGGACTTCCTGTATTTTCTAAAAATGTTTTTAGCCAAGTCGTATAATAAGGGCTATCCCCTTCCATCATAAACTCTAGTTGAAGGTTTAAATCATACCATTTTTGATTTTTTGTTCTAGCATAAGTCAGTAAAAGTGTATGTCTTCTTGAACCATCTGCTGTATCCGTCCATTGCCCAAGTCCTAAACCACGATGAAGAATATTAGGGTAGGCGCCATTATAAATGGCTGGTCCCCCTAAGTCTAGCCAAGTCTCGTCGTCCCAAGAAGAATCACTAGCACCCACAGGTGGCGAGAGGTAATCGCCTTCTGCTCGCTTAGGATTGATAGATGACTCAACAGACCAGTTACCAAGAATCGCCGCAATAGCCTGATGAGTAGCTCCTTTAGCTTTTAAATAGTCATAAATGGTTTTAGCTCTGGCAAATTCATCTCCACCAAATTGACCAATTGTTGGTAAAATGGTGGTTTGCACTTGAATCACTTTTGGAAAGTAAAAGGCAGGATTGACAGTGGTTAGACTTTCTTTATCATCTTGATACTTTTGATAGGTCACTTTGAGACCAGTATCGTCCTTAGTCTGACCAATTACTTCTCCAGCTGAGACGACTTGATTGTTTGCGACACGTCCCGTTGAAATCTGATAAAGGGTCAAGCGGCGTTCACTAGAACCTTGACCAGAAATGAGGACAATATTCTCCCCATCAAGGACTACTTTCCCATCCATTGGGGCTACGATTGTCTGTCCACTCTTTGCCTCTAAAACGATATAAGACTGAAGGCTAGGTTTTCCGTCAATATGATAATAACCGTAGCGATAAGTCATCTGTAAGCTGTCGTCATTGCTTTGTCCCTCAAATGGGTTATCCAACTCCTGAAGACTATCATAGACACCATTTTCACTCAGTTCTGAAAGGTCTGACTTTTCTTCATCTGATAATTTATAATCAGGGTTATTTTGGTACAGATCCTTCATGCTCTTAATAGCAGAGCCTGCATTCAAATCACTCCATAACTGAGATAAGTAGGATTGATAAGTCTCTAAAGACAAATCCATGGCTTGATTTAACTCATAATCTTGATAACGGTAGTTCATATAGACCATCACATCATCAATCTTGGTAAAATAAGTGATTCCAGTCTCATTGGTTCTGGTATGTTCGGCATCTTCCCAAGTCATGTGCTGATAAGCCTTGGTTAACTCAAACTCATCTTGCTGGATTAAACTATTACTGGTAACGCTGATGAAAAATCCCATCATAAGCATGACAAAGAGTAAGATACCTGAGACTAGCCATGTCAGGGGGTTAGATGTAAGTGCCGTAAAGAAGGTTCTAAAGGGTTGAAAAAGCGAGGAAAGCGATTTAAACTGCCTTAAATTTTTTTGTCGTAAAGTCTTCAGATGTTTTTGCTTAAAGCGTCCTTTCTTGAAAGGAGCAGTCAATGCTTTAGAAGTTTTTCTAACCTGTTTGACACTGTTTTTTCCTAGCCTGACACTTGCCTGCCCACTCTTTAAACTGAATCTTCCAGCATCATAGAGAAAACGACTATATCGCTTACTCGCCGCTACCTTATCTTGAATCTCTCTTAGACCATCTAAATCATCATCCTGTGAGACAAGATGAACAAGGTCACGACTAGCTTGTCTTAAAAAACGCTTGCTTTGAGTAGTTGACCGCTTTGAGCCATAAATACGCTTGGACTGCTTTAGATTAGTCTTGGCGTGACTAAGCTCTTTTTCTAATTGCAGCTGCTCAACTGACTTTTGAGATTGCTCCCTAAAAAGGGGAACTTTCCTCAGCGTCCTTTGTCCCTTGAAACTCTGCTTTTCCTTAACACGGAAAGCTTTGAGATTCTGCTTTGCCAAACGATAGCGCTGCTTAGCAGGTTTTAATCGATGAGTCTTATAACTTTTGGCAGAAAAAGCCTTAGGCGGTACCTGTGCTAAATCATCCTTTAGTTGCATCTTTTGCTTATCACGTTCTGTCTGATAGCTCTTTTCTAATAGCTCCTGTTTAGATGAGCTATCTTGTTTTAAGGTCTGATGAAACCTGGCCATGCTCTGTTTATTGTTAAAGGGTTTGAGATAGGTCTCTCCTTTTTGCTTGGCTCGATTTTCTTTCTTCTGAAGGGTTTTCAGGTCACTTCTGAGTTGTCTTTTCGATTTGATGAGGCTTTTCTGATGACTCTTGAGACGTTTTTTAAGGTCTTGTTTACTCTTTAACATGCTTAACTCCTTGTCATCTTGTCAGGATCTGTACTCATGATGTCAAAGAGTTGGGTATGACTTGGGATTTTATTCTTAAAGGGAACAACCGTTGACCCTGCCTTGATTAAGCCTGCACCCTTTTCAGGATTGACGAGGTATTTTTCCAACTCGTTTGAGAGACCAAGCATTCTAACTAATTCTTCTCGGTCATTTTTTGCCTGTTTAAGCAAAATCATAAATTCACTATTGGCAATAATGCGTCTGCCATTGGCATCTAACAAGAGGGTTTCGACATTCTGGGTAATTCCAGTTGGAATAGCACCATACTTACGAACACGACTCCAAAGCTTAAAGAAGAAATCAGACGCATACTTGTCTAAAAGAAGGAGCTGCATTTCGTCAAAATAAATCCACGTCTTCTTACCTAGTTTCTGATTCTTAACCACACGATTCCAAATTTGGTCAAAAACAACCATCAGAGCAATCGGTTTTAATTCCTCTCCAAGTTTTTTGACATTATAAATGAGGAAGTTATTCTCTGCTTTGACGGTCGTTTTATGGGCAAAGATGTTCAGGGAACCTTCCACATACAACTCCATGTCAAGTGCTAGGTCTTTTGCCTCTATTTCAGGTTGTTGAGAGAGTACAAAAACCCATTCCTCAAGTGAAGGTGTCTCGAAATGCTTATAGGTTAAGCGTGTTACACGGTCAATAATTGATTTTTCACGACCATCTATTTTACGGTCAAGGAGTTTTCCTAACCATGACAATAAAAATTCTGACTTCATTTTGATAGGATCTTCATCTTGGGTATCATCTGAGAGGTCCAAAACATTTAGATAGGTTGTCGAGTCTGGGGCTATATCAATTTGAACACCGCCAAAAGCTTGTCCAATCACACCATACTCTGCTTCAGGGTCAACAATGATAATTTCTGTCCCCTCATTTCCCTCTTTTAACTTAGTCGTAATGATTTCATGTTTGGTTGCCATTCCTTTACCAGAGCCTGATGTTCCTAAGATGAGTCCAGACGGAGTGTTTAGTTTCTGACGGTCAATGGTAATAATATTTGATGAAATCTGATTGATACCATAATACTTCCCACCACTATCTTGCAAGTCAACCGAAGTCCAAGGGGAGTTGACAGCGATGTTACTTGTTAAGAGGCTACGTGAGAGACCGTCAAGGAAATTATAGCCAAGGGGCAACAGGCTATTAAAGGCAGCCTCTTGCATGTAAGGGAGACCGTCCACACTCAAATCATGGGCTCCTGCAATCTGTTTGACAGTCCCAACCGCCTCAGAAAGCTCTTCTAGGCTATCTGTAAATAAGCCAATAATAAAGACGGTGTCAAAGAGCTTATCTCCAGTTTGTGTCATGGTTTTGAGGAGTTCTTCTGCCTCGTCAATATTAGACTCAAGCACATGACTAACCTTATCCAAATAGATTCCAGTTCTTGCCATTTTCTGTTGTTCCCCAATTTTTTGTGATTCCATCAAGGTTTTCTTGGTGCGTAACTTCTTCATCGCTTCAGACTTAGAAGAGCCTTTGGCATGGAGACTTAAAAGACACTCTAAGTCAGATTGTATGAGGTCACGGATAAATTTATCTCCTAATTCAATCCCATAATCACGAACATAGAGAATTTGTAGGTAACGGTCATCTATTTCGATGTAATGCTTGTTTTTAAACTGAAGGCTAGTAGGGGCAATGAAATGTCTCGTGCTAAGACCTGAGAGGGTTAAGCTCTTGTAAGTAAAGGGTAAATGGTTTTCTCCTCTAAGCATATCCGCAAGACCATTGACTCGGTCTTGCCCTGTTAAAGCCTCAAAAGAGGCATCTATTTCTGAAAAACCACTCTTGAAAAATTCCCCAACTTGAGATAAGGCACGATAACCTAATTTAGCAGATTGTTCTCTCTTTCCAAAGGTAATGATTTTCTGTGTTGAGAAATTATTCTCTCCGGCATCTAGATTCTGATTCAGGGTTTGGTTTAGTTCCTCACGATAAGGATTATAGGCATCCTCTTGAGACGCATAGAGGACACTTTGTCTGAATTTATCTAGGTTAACCCTTTGATTAAAAATAGTCAGTTGGAAGTTTGTTTGATCATCTAGGGAATTGATTAAATCAGAATAGGTTTCAATCATGGCTCCTTTATCATCTAAACCAACTGTCTGGTAGTTGACATCTCCTAAGAGATAGGATTGAGAAAAATAGTTTGGTGCCACCTGCATGAGGCCATTTTCAAAAATAGCTTGGTAGGATAGGGTATTGGCAGCACTTGGTAGGAGTTCTTGCCTAAGGGCTTGTGCCTCCTTAGAGGCTTTCAATTTCGTTAATCGTTTTTTTCTGAAGGTCATTTTTTTCTTCCTTTCCTGTTAGGGTTCTTAGGGGCTTTGTCAATTCAAAATGAAGACGGTAGCTGAGATAGGTTTCAAAAGGCAGGTCGTTAGGGCGATAGACCCCAAATAACATTAAGGGAATGGTAAAGCAAAAGACAAAACCATAAACAAACCAATCGCCAAACTGCCAGTAGACAAGGTTTAAACCAAGAATCAATAGGGTGATGGCAATAGCAGGTAAGACAAAGATGACTTGTCTTGTGGTAAAGCCTAACCAAGCCCTATGTTGGTATTTTGAAATATCTTTAAAAACACGGGTATTCATTTCTTCTCCTTAATGAAAAAGAGAGAGGGGACACAAGGTCTCCATCTCTCCAAATTTAGTTCAATAGGCACTTACATTCCAAGAATGCTTCGTGCTGTTCGTTGTGACCCTACAAGAGCAATGATAAGTAAGATGGCTTGAACCAAACCACCGAACATCACTGCAAGGGCATTCATGGTTCCTGAACCATTTGAGACGGCAATCTTAGCCGCCGATTCAAAGAGAGGGACAAGGGAAATGATTAAGAATATCAAGATACCTTGTAGTCCATAAACCATGATATTTTTGAGATAACCAATCCCAACACTTCGCCAATCATCGCTAAGAAAGGTTGGAATGGTTAGAGGGGCAAAAGGAATCATTAAATAAAGTTGGATAAAGCGAATCGAAATTAACAGATTGACCAAAGCTGCACTAACCATGCGAACCAACCAAATGAGAATAGCTACAAAACCAACAATCATCTTACCTACGATTCCAGACCCTTTAACAGCCGATAAGGTATCATAGCTTGTCCCTCCTTGACTGACAATGGTCGCAATCTGCTCAATGGCATAAGATGACAGGCCTAAGATAGCCTCAACAATAACACTGGTGTTCGTAATGGCAACCGCAACCATAATATAAGAGACAATGATTGGCGCAATTGCTTCAAGTGTCATAGCCCCACCAGAGTTGGCAATCTTTTTAGCCATTTTAGAAAATTCCAGTATCAAAATAACAGCTAATATAGCGACACCCAAGGGTTGCATGACACTTTTGGTCACAGTTGACATATAAGCCCAAACCGTCGGATTATAGTCAGACAAACTCTTAACCAAATCACTTGTCGCCTTTAAATCAAGTGAAAATCCTTCAAAAAGGTTATCGCTTGAAACTTTTTCGGTCGCAAGAAAAACAAATGAAGGGACATAAGAGAAAAGCATTTGCGCTCACGCCCCTTTCTAAATTGTAATCTGTGTGATAAAAGCTCCTGCGGCACCCACCATTACTCCACCGACAATTTCCATAATGGCATTACGGACACCTGGTCCACCATCTTTGATATTGGTCGCTAGGTTGATGATTCCCATAACCACTAGAAAAGCTCCGACTGCAATCATGCCTTTTTGAAGCAAAGACATGGCTTGAGAAAACATTGAACTGGCATCAACGCCATAAACAAATGAAGTGAGTTTCATGAAAAGTCCTCGATTTCTAATTACTGTTAAACAAAACGTGGATCCTGTGTTAAATCACGGCACTGATAGTCTGACACCTCAAAAGGAGGCTCTCCTTGACCCAAAGGATCGATCTTGTAATCCCACCACCGACTATCTGTATCCTTATCTGCAAGAAGTGACCAATTCTTGTGTTTGGTTGGGAGGTACTTCTTAGCCTTGAAAACAGGTATATTGGCAATCCTTACAAGACATTCATCTCGTTTCATGGTCGCTACTTCATCTGGTGTCATGAGGTCCCTTGCAATTTTTTGATGGGAGAGCGAGCCAGACCCTGTTTGTCCAAAGGAACGACTGGTGTTTCTGACATCTATGGTTTGTTTGCCTAAAAGTCCACTCATGAACTTGAAGGTTTCTTCATCATTCCCACCTAGATACAAGAGACTATCACAGTTACCGAGAATGGTTTTCCAAGCCTCTTTTTCCTTATAAAGCCCTTGAAGTTGGGCAATATTTTGAAGAATGGGCACTAGGCTAATGTTACGTGAGCGCACGGTTGAGGTCGCCTCCGCAAAGTCTGGAATCTCACCGATATTGGCAAATTCGTCCATAGTTAGACGAACATGAATGGGTAACTTTCCCTTATAGTCAAGGTCTGCCTGTCTTGTCAAGGTGGCAAGAACCGTTGAAAAAAAGAGGGCAGATAAAAAGCGAAAGGTCGAATCATTGTCTGGTAGAACCAAATAAACCATTGTTTTTTCTTGTCCCCAAGAGCGAATATCCAAACTATCACGTTTTGTCAAATCCATAACAGATTGGATATTAAAGAGGGCAAACTTGGCTGTGGTTACGGCAATTACCGAATCCAAGGTCTTATCTTTATAATTTTGAAAGTCTGCCCAATTTCGCATGGTAAAGTTATCTGAACCATAGGTCTTTTGGTAATTCTCAAACAAGATGTCAAGGACACTCTTATCCTCATGATCATCTTTAGAAAGGAGTTTTATTAGTTTAGAGATGTCAGAGAATGACGGGTAACGCCCTCGTCTTCTCCGACTGTCCTTTTCATCTTGTCTTGCCTTCTCTTTTTTCTCCCTCTCTTCTCTCGTCAAGCGACTATCCGCTAATAACCCTGCTCTGGTTAAAGGTGGCTGGTAGAAATCAACCAAATAAGAGGCAATAGCCCTTACAAGCGTCATGGATGCCTCATCCCAAAAGGGATCGCTCCGTGAACCATTTCCTTTGGTATTATTAAAATAAACAGTTAGCAGGCGATTCAAATCATTCTCAGTCTCCACATAACGAAAAGGATTGAAGCCATCTGAATTGGTCATGTTCACAAGGTCTAAAACCTTTACCTGATAGCCATTCTCTAAGAAGAGTTTTCCTGTTTTCTCTGCTAGATGGTCTTTGGGATCCACCACGATATTAGAACAGTTCATTTGAATCAGGTTCGGTTTCACATACCTAAAGGTCTTTCCTGAACCAGAACCTCCTATGACAACTAAGTTCTTATTACGGTCATATTGTGGAGGTTTGGGTTCCGTTAGGGTTAAGCCAATGCCTTGAGCTAACAAAATATCTTGGCTAGCATCTTTACTTTTAAAGGCTTTTTTCTCAGCTTGATTGCCAAATCGAGCTGACCCATATTCAGCGCCTTCTCTATAAATCTTCTGACCTGTTGAGAGGTAAAGAAAACCTAAGACAGTGGTAAGAAAACCTAGGAAAAAAGCTAGGAATGACCACTTGGTAAAGTTCACATTGATAGGCTCTTTTTCTAAGGTTAGAGCTATGCCATCAAGGACTTTTGTTAGGCGCTCTAGGGCTAAGCCACTAGAGTCATCATAGAGCAGGGTCAGACGATGGCAGAAATAGCCAAAAGCTAAGCCAAATAGGGTTACTAAAGCAATTTTTCTAGCTCGTGTTGTCATAGCACCATCTCCCTTTCTTTGACAGAAAGATTGTCTTTGACCTTAACCTGCTCTTTAGCCTCTTGAATTTCTTGGTCGAGTGACTTATCCAGTGACAGCTCTTTTAACTTATCAGGTTGTTCCATAAAATGCTTCAAAAGACCTTCCAGATGCTTATCCAAGAGAGACTTATCCTTACTGTAAAAGTAGAGGCTATCTCCTTGCCAAGCAACTGCAATCGGGAACCCTTCTTTTGTGAGTTCTTCTTGTAGTTTCTCTATATCAATGGGTTTATCTTGCAGGTCTTGACTTAGATTGATCTGTTCAATAGCATAAGGACTCTGTAAGAGCTCTTCAAGTTTTTGAACTCCGATTTTATAAGCACTATCTTGAGCAAGACCATATTTGACTGACCATTCTAGTAATTTAATGAAACTTCTAAGGGTAAAGAGAGCCGCTCTTTCTGCGTATTGGATAGCAAGGCGTTCTTGTTGTTCAGAGGACATGGTGATACCCTTTCCCTGTTAGGACAAGCAAGTTGCCTTGACTTCTTCGATAAGCTACTTCTACCTTTTGACACTTAATGGAAGCTATGGCATAAAGCAATTCATGAGAATAGGGTTCCTTGATGGTAACCCTTCGTGGCTTTCCATCAAAGAAAACTAGGCGTTCAAATTCAATACCGTCTCTTTTTAACTTTCCGATTCCCAGATGAATGGGAAAATGGCGTTTTAGTTTGATAGTATAGCCTCCTTGTTGGCCCATTCGTTTGAGGTCACATAAGCGTACCGTTTTCATATGCAGGACTCCTTTGTTTTGTTTTCGCATCGTTTTAGTCTGGTAACGACAAACTCCTTTGGGTTAGTCCAAACCTGACGTTTGACACAGTTTCCTATGCGTTCTTTGAGACACGTCCTCCCATCTGTTTTGTGCCGCTGCCCTTTTGTCAAGGGGAAATTAACTCTCAGTTTCTCCTTACACAGGCACGCTAATCAAAACTGGAGGGGATGAAATTGTCAAAGAACATAAGCCTATTCTACGAAAGACTTCTTGAAACTTTTATCACATCAGTAACAAAAGAAAATATAAAAGGAGGTTCCAAGTGATATGGAGGCTAATCGCTCCTAGTAGGTCAGTTTCTTGTCGCATAAAGCCAAGGATAAGACCTAGACCAAAATAGAGTAAAAAAGAAAGTGAGAGAGACACTTCATGCGCAAAAGCAAAGAAGAAACTTGTCACAAGAAGTCTTCCCCACCTTCCGTTAAGTCTTTCCCAAATCAGTTGTCTATAGAGGCATTCTTCAATCGTTGACGCCAGTATCAGAAACAAGAGAAAAGCATACCAAGGAATAAGATCTTGAAGAAAAAGAAGATTTGACTGATTATGACTGGTACCACTGGTTAAGCCTGTCATTACTAAAGACAAGAGGAACATGGCTAATAGTCCAAGAGCTAAGAAAAGCAACCGTTTCTTCCAACAGCTCGTAAAGAGGTCTCTCCCCCTACTAAAACGATAGATTTCACAAGCAAGATTCAAAAGAAAAAGAACTTGCAAGGTAACTAGGATTTCTTTTCCAATCATTCCTTGAAGGTAAGCCAGTAAGAGATAGTTATTTAGAAAAGGCAAGAGGTAAAAAAGAAAAAGCCGTAACATCACAATCTCCTAAACAAATCTTCATAATCTAAGTCTAGAATACAGACAATCTGTTCCACCCACTGAGACTGGGGGATTCGCTTTTCAGACTTGTAGTGCCTAACCGTTTGGTAAAGACGCTTAAACTCACTAGGATAGACATATTGTCCTTGAAATAGTCGTCTGCACAAGGCCACCAAGGTCATCTCTTTTTCAATCAAAATTAGGGTTAAGTTATCCCAAAAACGTTCTCCCATATTCTCCTCCTAGCTTTTTGACAAGCCAAGCTGTTTCCAGTAAAGATGTACCTTAACAGACCTTGGGATAAAGGTTCGTAGGTCATCAGGCTTAACAGCAGGATAAACGTGGTTACGATAGACAATTAAGGGAAGACGCAAACTTTTTGAAGGCTGTTGGGCTACAAGGGTAATCAAAGCCATCAGACTTAGCGTGTCACGGCGTTTGTAAGTGAGATAGGATGGGCTTAATATTTCAAAACAATCACTTGTCACTTCAAAAAGTGACAACACTTCTGCTTGACCAATCTCTTCAACACCGTGTGCCTGATAGGAAACACCATAGGCATCTAGCTGCTCAAGGAGGGCTTGGTTTTGAGCGACTTTATGACTAAGATAAATCTGTAACATGTTCAACACCTTTTTCCTTTTCCGTCTCCTTTGAAACGCCAAAAACACGAGCCATATCAATTGGTAAGTGGGATTCATTCCAAGATTTGATGGTAATCAGACTCTTTAAAATGTCATCTTCGCCATTTACCGTATAGTGTTGACCATAGGCTAAAAAGGCAAGTTCCTTATCTGTTGTCACAAAGGCATCAACACCATTTTTAATATCTTGATTTTCCACAAAATCAAGGGCACGATGAAGATTTGACTCATAAAATAAGGGGAAATTGACCTTTTTATGGTAGTCGTCTTCAAAGGTTACCGTAATATCACAGTCATAGTTCGGCAAGTCCAATAGGGTCAGAGAAATTTTCTCCATTTCTGCTTGATGAATCCTTGTCTCTAGTTCATCGCAATCTAAGATACTTTTACAATTGAGTGGTGTCATTTTCTGTCTCCTTTTCTTCGATTTCTTTTAATGCCCTCGCAATGACTTCAATAACCGTCACACTAACACTATTACCAGCTTGTTTATATAATTGGCTCTTACTGGAAACACTCTCAGCTTTCTCATAAGCCCAGTCAGGAAAGCCCTGAAGTCGGAAGCATTCTCTAGGTGTTAAGCGTCTAATCTTTAAGCGATAGAGTTTATCGCCAACTAAAAGCCCGGCCACCTGATACCATTTTCCTTGACGCTCCTCCAAGGCTGCCACGACCACTCCTACTTGACCTGATGTGGTCAGGGTATGTGAAAGCCCTTTTCCAACTCGTCCTCTTCTGCTGTCTGAATTTGGGTAAGACAAATTGATGGCATCTCCTACATAAGCCTTTTGAAAGCCTTGTTTCGTAGCCTCTTTTATTTTGAGATGGGGCATCTCTTTTTTGAGCAGAACTTTAGGAATTTTATCGCCACCTTGCATTGTAGTTAAGGTAGGCGATAGCCCAGCTATATCATAAACACGTCCAGTTTGTTCAAAACTGGATGGAATAGTTCCTGCCACAAGCACCCCATGCCTATCTTGGCTAGTTAGGGTAAACATGGGGTCTTGATTTTCCTTAAAACGTCTCCCATTTTGTCTCTTATGAGGTCGATTAGGTGTTAGAACTGGGATAGCAATCTTTGGTCCCTCCCCTTTTCCTCTCGTTAAGGTAGGTGATAAGCCTGTTGAAAGATAGACCTCTCCATTCATACCATTACCTGATGGGTTAATATTGCCTAAGGACTTTAGTCTTTGAGAATTAGCTGCATAGCTTTCTCTTCTGAGAGGAAAAAGGAACTTGGGACGATAGGCTCTAGAATGTCCGATAAGGAAGACCCTTTCCCTGTTTTGAGGTAGGCCGAAATCTTTACTGTTAAGGACTTGCCATTCGACATCATACCCCAACTCATCCAGCGTGGCGAGGATTGTTCTAAACGTCCTGCCCTTGTCGTGACTGAGTAAGCCCTTGACATTCTCAAGAAAGAGAAAACGTGGTTTGATTTGTTTGGCCGCTCGAGCAATTTCGAAGAAAAGAGTTCCTCTAGTATCTTCAAATCCCAATCGTCTGCCGGCGAGTGAAAATGCTTGACAAGGGAATCCGCCACAGATGACGTCCACCTTGCCTCTGAATTGTTTAAATTCTTGGTCTGTAATTTGTTTAATGTCATGGTATTCCATTTCTCCTTTCAGGTTGTACATGGCTTGGTAAGACTGTCTCGCAAACTTATCAATCTCACAATAAGCTAAACAGGTATGTCCAGCAGCTTCCATTCCCATCCGAAAGCCACCAATACCTGCAAATAAATCCATAAAATACATTATTTCCTCCTTTTTGGGCAAGAACAAATGGCTTCACTCACTGAGGGTAAAACCATTTGTTAAATATGATCATCCATTTGGGGCGCACGCTTTAACTCAATAAAAAAGATTATCAGCGATACTAGAATAATAGCTAGAAATAACCACCACATCTCAATCACCTCCTTTCAGATGTAGCTTTCGAATCTTTTGATTCCACTCGGCAAGAATGCCATTAAAGACATATTCCGCAATCTTCTCAGCTGACTTAGCGTAGGTCATGTGTTCAAGAGCATAGCTATAACGCTCTTCAAAGCTCATCATTGCTATATCAGCATTTGATTGCGACATGTCTTTTCGCAAGCGCTCATAGACCAGATCCCAAATGTAGTCCTGATCATAAGGACTAACTTTTTCAACTTTACGAGCCATTAGTTTCTCTTGAGATTGAGGAGCTTTTATCTCCTCATCCTCCTCTGAAGAAAAATGCCTCCCTTTAGTTTCACTATATTCAGTCTCACTATATTCAGTTTCACTAGGGGCTGAATTTAAGACCGGCCCCGTCTGATTTTCAGACTCCCCTAGTCTTTTTTGAACACCTCCCCCGTCTGAATTTGAGACTGGGGGTATCTCATGTTCCAACTCTCCCAAATATATCTTATTGGCCAAGCGTCCTTTTTTACTGGAAGACTGTTGAACTTCATCAATCAAGCCAAACTCTCGTAAGGTTTTCTTTATCGTCAGCAATTTTGACTTAGAGCAGCCTAGCAGAGCCATTAGTTTGGAATTGGAATATACTAAATAAATTGCGCCATCTTCATCAATCCAACCTCTACTCAGAGATAGCTCCAAACGGTCTTTTAGGACAGCATAAGCTACCTTAACCTCCAACTTCATATCCTTATACCGATCACTCTCAAATAAGAGTTTAGGGAGCTTATAATAACGCTCAGATGTTTGAAATTGACTAGCCGTAATACGTTTCATGATTGTCCCTCCAATACTAATAAACTAACATTTCCAAAATCATCAAATTGAAGCAAACCTTCCTTTTCCAAGTCAGCTACTAGCAGACTCGCCTCAATGGTTTCAATGCCCATAATCGTCATAAGATGATTCATCACAAGCTGTCGTGATGACATTCCTTCATGTTCCATAATTTTTCCTCCTGAAAATAAAAAAGCGAGAACACTTATTAAAATGTTCTCGTAAACTTTGATATATCTAATCTTTGTGTCTTCCACAGACAGGCGAGATAAAAACGCTAACTTCTATCTCTTTTTTTTGGACTTTTTTTAGTCCTCCTTGACCATCTGGAACAAATACAAAGTGCTTAAAAAACTGCATGAAATCAAGGATTTTCAGCATTCCTTCTTTTGTAGTTTCACTACTGCCTCCGTCCTTGCTGTATGCGGAAACATATCAACTGACTGTATATACTCTACATTATAGACCTTGGCTAATTTAACCAAATCACGTGCCAAGGTCGATGTATTACAGGAAACATAGACCATTTTTTCTGGCTTGTATTTGAGAACGGTCGCTAGTAACTTGTCATCCAAGCCTGTTCTTGGTGGATCCACGATTAAGCCGTCGGCACGATAGCCTTCTTCATACCACTTAGGGATGATGTCTTCTGCCTTTCCTGCCTCGTAGTAGGTGTTGGCAAAGCCCATAGCTGCGCTGTTTTTCTTAGCATCCTCGATAGCCTCTGGAATAATATCCATACCGCGCACGCTTTTTACCTTAGCAGCAAAAGCAAATCCAATAGTCCCCACACCGCAATAGGCATCGATGATATGATCATCCACACCAACATCCAGAGCCTTACGAGCCTGATTATAAAGCACCTGAGTCTGTTCAGGATTGAGCTGATAAAAGGCTCTCGGTGACAAAGCAAAGCTATAATCAAGCACAGACTCCTCTATACTATCCTGTCCCCAGAGAATTTCAGTCTTGTCACCATAGATGTCACTGGTTTTACTAGTATTAAGATTAAGAGCGATAGTCTTAATCTCAGGAAATGTCGCAGTCAGCTCCTTGATAAGCTTAGTCAGAGCAAGCTCACGACTGGTCACAAAAATCAACTGTACCTGATTGCTAGACTGTCCCTTACGAATCATAACAGTCCTCATACCAGCAATCTTGCGTTCATTGTAGATAGGAATCTTGTATTTATCCAAGAGATGTGTGACTTTGTTAATGATTTTTTGCGTCAGCTGATCCTGTACATAGCAGTCCTCGATAGCAACTAAACGATGGGAACCTTCTGCATAGAGTCCTGCTTTAACACTTCCACCAAAAGAGCGTGTCTGAAACTGCAGCTTGGCACGGTAGTGCTGAGGCTTTTCCATACCCAAAGTATGACGAATCTCATAATCTTCATAGCCCTCTGGCTTAAACTTTTTGAGTGCCTGTCTGATGATATCATCCTTGTGATCCAGCTGCTTATCATAGCGTAGGTCCATGAGCTGACAGCCACCACACTCCTCATAGATAGCACAGTCTGGAGCCACACGAAACTTAGACGACTTATTGATTTTGAGAAGCCTTGCCTCTACAAAATTTCGCTTAACAGACGTCACCTGACAAAAGACATCCTCACCCTTAAGCGCACCCGGCACAAAGACCAGCGTTTTCTTATAAAAACCAATCCCTTCACCGTTTATACCCATACGTTTAATTTTCAGAGGAATCCTCTGTTTGACTTGTAAATTCATTATTTTTTAAAAATAGCTCCCGCTTCTTTCAATTTAGTCAATTTGACCTTACCGATACCTGGTATAGCTAGTATCTCTTCCTCTGTCCAGTCCGCAAAGTCTTGCAATCTAAAGATCCCACAGTAACTAAGTTCTCGTCTCATCTTGTCAGTCACAAAGTCCAACTCTTCTAACATGACTTCCTCTTCCAAAGCAATCTCATTAAAATGATTGATCAGATAAGAGTGAACAAAACCATAAGCTGTCAATAAAATTGGTAAAACACGGGAAAAAGAGAAATAAAGACTATCTAAGCTTCTAGATGATACCATTTCTAAATTCACAGCCTCCATAATTTGAGGCAGTGGGAAGGTATCCTCATCTAAAAATGCCGTAAAATAAGGATTTACCTCTAGTAGTTGACTAACATAAGTTCGGCAGGAAGGAATATCATCTGCCAAGAGACTTGCCACAAAGAGCAAGACCAATTCCTGTTCATCCAAAACTTCCTTGTCAGCAACCATGGCCTCAACCTCATCATAACGGTGCAACAAAATCAGCACAGCCATGACTTCATAATAGGCACCGACTTGGTCGGCTTTATCAAGCTCTAGCAGTTCTTGAAAATGGCTGAGCGCTTGTATGTAAAGACCATTTTGCTTACAAAAAAGTCCCAAGGCAAACTTGTTCTTAAAATAATCAAGCTGACTATCTTCATGCCAATAGCAAAAGTTTGCCTTATCTTCCTCATCACCTGAAGTAAGAGCACGATAGACAGGATAGAGCTCATCTATCTCAGCAGATGCCTCCTGATCATAATGTTCTTGACCAAAAGCCAAATCATCATAATAGTCATCTAACTCTTCATCTGTCATATCCAAAAGAGACTCTAAAAAATCCTCTTCAAGAAACTTCTCATGGCGATAATGATTTAGGTCAATCACCTTATTCTCATCAGTCATACTAATCACTCCCTTTAATGATAGTTCAATACCTCTATTCTACCATTTTTGATATAATAAAAACTATGAAAATCACCAAAATCGAAAAGAAAAAAAGACTCTATCTTCTAGAAATAGATGAGACCGAAAAACTTTACGTAACAGAGGATACTATCGTCCGTTATTTCCTTTCAAAAGGGATGACCCTAGATGATAAAACCTTAGAAGAGATTAAAAATTTTGCCCAATATTCTCACGGGAAAAACCTAGCACTCTACTATATTTCCTTTAAACAAAGAACGGAGAAAGAAGTCAAAGACTATCTCTTTCAGCATGAAATTGAAGCAAGAATCATCTACAAGGTACTAGATAATCTGAGAGAAGATAAGTGGCTTGACGATCAAAAATACGCTGAGTCCTTTATCAATCAAAATCTCTCTACTGGAGACAAAGGTCCCCATGTCCTATCACAAAAATTACTAGAAAAAGGGATTTCAAAAGAAATCATCACTCAAGTTCTAGGAGATAATGATTTTGAAAACTTACTAGAAAAGCAAGCTAAAAAGCTTCTCAAAAAATATAGCCATAAACTCCCAGCTAGAGCCCTAAAAGATAAAGTTGCTCAATCACTACAAAACAAGGGATTTCATTATACTGATATTCAAGGCTACCTAAACCAACTTGATATTGAAAAAGATGAAGAGCTTGAAGAGGACCTACTTCTCAAGGAAATTGACAAAGTTTATCGAAAGTATCAGAAAAAATATGACGGCTACGACTTAAAACAAAGAATGACACAAGCCCTTATGCGTAAAGGCTTTGACTATTCGGAAATCAAAGCAAACTTGAGAGAATATTTCTAAAAGCTTAGGAAAAGTAATGTTTTTTTCTGAAAATTGTGATAAAATAACTACGATAACCTTTATTGTAGAAAGTTGGTAACCAAATGAAATTACCAAAGGAAGGCGACTTTATTACAATTCAAAGTTATAAACATGATGGTAGTTTACACCGTACATGGCGTGATACTATGGTATTAAAGACAACTGAAAATGCGGTTATCGGAGTTAACGATCACACACTAGTAACAGAACACGACGGCAGACGTTGGGTCACAAGAGAACCAGCAATTGTGTATTTTCACAAAAAATATTGGTTCAATATTATTGCCATGATTAGAGACAATGGAGTCTCTTACTACTGCAACCTTGCAAGCCCCTACGTCATGGATCAGGAAGCGCTAAAGTATATAGACTATGACCTTGATGTCAAAGTCTTTGCAGATGGCGAAAAAAAATTACTAGACGTTGATGAATATGAACTACACAAACTTCAAATGTCATATTCACCAGAAATTGACTTTATCCTAAAAGAAAATGTCAAAATCCTGGTTGATTGGATTAACAATGGTAAAGGACCATTTTCACAATCGTATGTTAACATCTGGTATAAACGATATCTTGAATTAAAAAGAAGATAAAGTTGTCAAACTAAAAGCCCAGTCTAGAATGAGTAGATAGGGCTTTTTATATTCCTTTCAAATAAAAAGGGCTCTATAATTTCTATAGTGGGTAAATCCACCATGGAGATTGTAGGGCTTTTTGAGTATAAAAAAAGTCCCACATGACTTATAATGAAAAGCAACCAATCACAAAGTCTTTTATGCCAAATTAGATTATGATGCTCCGCAATGTCCAAATTGCCAAGGTGTCATGGCTAAGTATGACTTTCAGAAGCCCTGCAAGATTCCTTACCTCGAAATGGTTGGCTACAAGGTTCTCATCCACCTTAAAAAGCGTCGTTTCAAGTGTAAGGCTTGCGGGAAAATGGCTGTCGCTAAGACTTCACTTGTTCGAGAGAACCATCAAATTCCCAATATTGTCAATCTCAAAATCACGAAGAAACTCATGAGCCGTGAAGCTATGTCCAACATTGCTAGTGACCTTGCAGTCTCTGTTTCGACTGTCTATCGTCAGCTGAATCGTTTTGAAAGTAAGACTGATCTAAGTCGCTTACCTGAGACAATGTCATGGGATGAGTATGCCTTCAAGAAGGGCAAGATGAGCTTTATCGCTCAGGATTACGATTCTAACAAGATTATTGCTATCCTCGACGGACGCAGAAACCATTTCCTACGCTATTCTCACAAGGTTCGCAGTCGTGTTAAAGTCATTACCATGGACATGTTCAGCCCTTACTATGAGCTCGCTAAGAGCTTATTTCCTAAAGCCAAAATTGTTCTTGACCGCTTCCATATTGTTCAGAATTTATCTCGTGCTATGAATAAATTACGTGTCCAAATCATGAACCAATTTGACCGTAAATCTCACGAATACAAGGCTTTGAAGCGCTACTGGAAGCTTATACAGCAGGATAGCCGTAAGCTTTCTAGCAAGCGATTTTATCGTCCTACTTTCCGCATGCACTTGACCAATAAGGAGATTGTGCAGCGCCTTTTAAGCTACTCTGATGCGCTAAAGAAACATTACGAACTTTATCAGCTTCTTCTTTTCCATTTTCAAGAAAAGAATTCTCAAACCTTTTTTGACCTCATTCAAGAAAACAAAAAGACTGTCGATCCGCTATTTCAGACCGTTTTCAAGACTTTCATCAAGGATAAAAAGAAGATCATCAACGCATTGGAACTGCCTTATTCTAATGCTAAACTTGAAGCAACAAATAACCTCATCAAAGTGATTAAGCGTAATGCTTTTGGATTTCGAAACTTTGAAAATTTCAAAAAACGGATTCTTCTCGCTTTGAACGCAACAAAAGAGAGAACCATTTTGATTCTCTCTCGTGCTTAGTTATTAGGCTCTATAATTTCTGTAGTGGGTAAATCCACCAAGGAGATTGTAGGGCTTTTTGAATGTAGAAAAAAAGTCCCACATGACTTATAATGAAAAGCGCTAAACTATAACATTAGAAAGATTCATATGGAACAAGTAGATTATATCAAAGACTCGCTCGATATTAAAGACCCTAACATCACTTTTGAAAAAGATTTTGACAAATTTCCAACTCACAGAGAATATCACGCCAAATTAGATTATGATGCGCCGCAATGTCCTAGCTGCCAAGCTGACATGGCTAAGTACGATTTCCAGAAGCCATGCAAGATTCCTTACCTCGAAATGGTGGGCTACAAGATCCTTATCCGTCTCAAAAAGCGCCGTT